>DATATR010000219.1:0-10205 GCA_036268695.1 Polyangiaceae bacterium
ATCTCGCGCAAGCTGCAAGCGATGAGTCGCGGCGCGTCGAGCGGCGAGCTCGCGGACTTGGATCGCGAGCTCCAGGAAAAGCGCGCGGAAATCGAAGAAGCTTGGCGCGTGGTCGAGCAAGCCAACGAGCCAACCGTGCTCGCCGCAGGTGATTTCAAGCGGATCGAGGAGCTCGGACGACAATCCTACGCCAAGCTGAGCGGCGAAATTTCGACGCTACTCAGCGCCGAAGAAGTGAAATCGTTGAGCGTGATGCGGGGCTCGCTCACGCCGGAAGAGTTCGACGAGATCCGAAGCCACGTCTCGCACACCTATCGCTTCCTGTCGCAAATCCCGTGGGGCAAAACGTTCTCGCGCGTTGCGGTGATCGCGGGTTCACACCACGAACGCCTGAACGGCACGGGTTACCCGAATCGCTTGCGCGCCGAAGAGATCCCGCTCCAATCCAAGATGATGAGCATCAGCGATATCTTCGACGCGCTCACTGCGAGCGATCGCCCCTACAAACGCGCCGTGCCCGTCGAAAAAGCGCTCGATATTTTGGGCTTCGAAGTCAAAGACGGACACGTAGACGGTGAGCTCGTGCGCATCTTCACCGAAGCGCGCGTGTGGGAGCCCGTGATCACGGCGCTGAGCATGCGTAATCCGGGCTGATTTCAGCTCAATTGCAGGCGATCGGGGAATAGTCGAGCGCCACGTCGTCATACCAGGCATCGGCGGGACCACCGAGCTCCCAGCCAATGCGGAATGCGGCGTAGGTCGGCGACCAGCCGGACTTCGGCGTCGTGTTGCTGCCGTTGGCGGAGTTGGCCGCGACCCAGTTCGTCGTCGAGATCGACGATTTCACGCCATCGAGCGATACGTTGAGCAAATCGTTACCGTACTCGATCTGGATGCAGTGCCAGGCGTCCGTCGTCATCGCTGCCATCGGATCGCGAATGTCGGTGTCACCGGGCCACAGGTTCGATTGAAAATAGCCGAGGTTCGCGCCGACGCGCAGCTCGTGCGTGTCGTTCGTGACGTCACCGCTTTCGATCCAGCTCACGTGGCCGGTCGGGAGCATGCCGGTGCCTCCGGAGCTGACGCGGATCCACAAGCGCGCGTAGTAGTGGTTGCTCGGCGCCGGGAAGACCGGCGCGCCTTCTTTGGCCAGCATCGTCGAAAAGCCGTTTTGCATCACGTGCAATGACTGATTTCCGCCGTGTTTTTGGCTGGTATCGATGCTGAACATGCCTTGGCTGTTGATCCGCGGCGTCCACTTGGTCATGTCGATCATCGGCGCCTCGAAGTCATCCGAGAACAGCGGCAGCGTCGAGCTCGTGCCGCCCGCACCAGCGCTCGAAGTACCGCCCGCGCCGGCCGACACGCCCGTGCTGCCCGCCGAGCCGCCGCCGCCGCTCGCGCCGCCGCTCCCAGCATTTGAATTGCCGCCCACGTTGGTTCCGGCGCTGCCGCTCGGCGCGCCGCCCGAACCCGCGCTGCCGCTCGTCGTGCCGCCCGACGATGCGCCGGAGCTGCTCGTTCGCTCACCGTTCCCATTGTCGGGACTGCTCGCGCTACAGCCGACCAAGGCGACAAAACCAAATCCCGAAACGACGAGGGCTAGCGTTCGAAGCATCAATTCTCCAATGAGCGACTCGCTGACCAAGCAAGAGCCGAAGGCAGAACCTGGAACCGATTCCAGCGTAGCACGACGGCTCGAATCGGCGAGCGCGAGAGCAACTGCACGCCTGAAAAAATCAGCGAGAAACTCGAATTTTTCAGCCCGAGCAGGAGCATTCGCGCAGGCTCTGCGGCTCGCGTCGTCCATGCACCCGTGATAAGCGGCGCGCATGCCCGAAATTCTGCAAGTCATCGCGCGCGAAATCCTCGACTCGCGCGGCAACCCGACGGTCGAGGCCGAGGTTCAAACCGATACAGGGCTCGGCCGCGCCGCCGTGCCGAGCGGAGCGTCCACCGGCGAGCACGAAGCCATCGAACTGCGTGACGGCGACAAAAAGCGCTATCTCGGCAAAGGCGTGAGCCAGGCCGTCGCCAACGTGAACGATAAACTCGGTCCGGCGATCATCGGGCTCTCGGCGCTCGAGCAACAAGCAGTTGATCGGCGCTTGCTCGAGCTCGACGGCACGGCCAATAAATCGAAGCTCGGCGCGAACGCCATCCTCGCGGTGTCGATGGCCGTGGCGCGCGCGGCGGCGGACACCGTCGGGCTTCCGCTCTGGCGCTACCTCGGTGGCGTACAAGCGCGCGTTTTGCCAACGCCACTCATGAACATCATCAACGGTGGTGTGCACGTCGACAGTGGCCTCGAAGTGCAGGAGTTCATGATCGTTCCACTCGGCTTCGACAACTTCGCAGAAGCGCTCCGCTGCGGCACCGAGATTTTTCACGGTTTGAAAGGGATCCTGAAGAAAGAGGGCATGACCACATCGGTCGGAGACGAAGGTGGATTTGCGCCGCGACTCAGCTCGAACGAAGCCGCGATTCAACGCATCCTGCAAGCGATCGAAGCCGCCGGTTACACACCGGGCGAGCACGTCGCGATCGCGCTCGATGCCGCCGCGAGCGAGTTCTACAAGGATGGCAAGTACACTTGGGACAAGAAGCCGCACAGCGCCGCCGAGCTCGCCGACGTGTACGTCGCGCTATGCAAAAAATACCCAATCGTCAGCATCGAGGATGGTTTTGCTGAAGACGACTGGGAGGGCTGGAAATTGATCACCGACCAACTCGGTACGCGCGTGCAGCTCGTCGGCGACGATTTGTTCGTCACCAATAAGCAGCGCCTGGCTCGCGGCATCGAAAAGAAAATCGCCAACTCGATTTTGATCAAGCTCAATCAAATCGGCACGCTCAGCGAAACGCTCGACACGATTCGCTTGGCGAGCAGCGCGGGCTACACATCGATCATCTCGCATCGCTCGGGCGAAACCGAGGATGCGTTCATCGCCGATCTCGCAGTCGCGACCAACGCCGGGCAAATCAAGACCGGGAGCCTCAGCCGGAGCGATCGCGTCGCGAAATACAATCAACTCTTGCGCATCGGGGAAGAGCTCGGCGAAGAGCAGGTGTATGCGGGTCGCGCGCCGTTCTCGAAGCGCGGCTGAGTTCGCGCCGCGCGGGCGAATGCTGGTTAGCGCTTTCGCCCGCGCAACCCGAGCACCGTGAGCGGCTCGTCGGAGACCGCGAACGTGACCGAGTCACCCAGACGAAAGCCGATCGTGCGGTGCGGACCGTCGAGGTAAAGCGACGCATTGTCCATCTTGCTTTGCACCGCGATCTGCTGAGCCTTACCAACGATGACCCTGAGCAGTTTGTATTTGCCGTAAGGCGAGTACGGCTCACGCACGACGAGCTGCAGACTCTCCGAGCCGAGCGGCAGCACGCGGCCGCCCGCTGAGTGCTGCGCCGCGGTCGAACCGGCGGCGGGGCCAATCCAAAATCCGCTCGAGCGCTGCTCTTCGCGCCGCTTTCCCAGGTGCAAGATGTAGCGCGACGTCGCTGCTGGCGAGGAGTGACTATAGAGCACTTCATTCAAGACCCGCTTCGAACGCAAGCGACCGTTGAGCGATACGGTCATGCGCGTGAGGCGCACGTTCGCCAGTTTGCCTTCGAGCGCGCTCGATAGATGGCGCTGGAACGTTTCGCGCGTGGCGGCGCAGAAAAACCCGACGCTGTGCGAGGGCGCACTATTCACGCCCAAGATCGGCACACTGCCGACGTTGTGCGAAGCCGCGAGCAAAGTGCCGTCGCCGCCCACCGCGATCACGAGCGTCGCGTCCGAGGTATCGAACGCGGCGTGAGCGCGATCGACGATCAGCGTGGTCGCGCCGGCACGATCGAGCACGCGTTCCACTTGTTCGAGCGTGCGCGAATGTTCGCGATGCGAGGCGAGCCAGGTCGCGACGCTGGGATCGCGTTTCTTCAGCAAATTGCGCGCGCGCGGATCGCCCTCCTCCTCGATGAAGCGGCGAAACGCCGTCCGCTTCGCAACCACGACCACGCGCGGTCGGCTCATCGGTACCGCTCTTCCAGCCGGCGCAGCGCGAGCTCGGTCTTCGAATCCTCAATCACACCCGAGCGACACCACTCGAGCGCTTCCGCGAGCGGCACGTCGACGACGACGCCGAAGCGCTCGAGCGCCGAGCCGTCGAGCGCGGGCTCGACTCGCGTGCTCGGATTCACCGAAACCTCGAAGAAAAACTGCCGCTCCGCGATGAAGCCGGGCACCGGAAACGCGCTCGGTCCGAGCGCGCGCAGCATCGAGAGCGGCACCTCGAAACCCAGCTCTTCGAAAAGCTCGCGCTGCGCCGCGCGCACCGCGCCTTCGGGACTCTGCTCTTTCGGCTCGATCAAACCCGCGGGCAATTCCCAGAGCGCACCGTCGGCGGTCTCGTCGGGCAACGGCGAGCGCGCTGGATCGCGCAAGGTGATCGGCGGACGAAAAGCGCTCCGCAAAAACACTCGTCGTGCGCCCGACTCATCCGCAAAATGCGCGACGATGACCACGGCGTCGATCGCCGTGCGATCGATCACGTCGTAAGAAAACGGATCGCTGTGCGTTCCGTCCGGGTAGTGGAGCCGATATTTCCGGCGAATCAGCCGCAAAAAGCCGGGCTCGCCCGGCGGCAACGCCTCGAGCAATTCGAGTTTGAGTTTCGGGAACGAGGGTGCGCCGCGAGCAGGCATTGCGCGGGCATTCTACAGCGATTTGCGGCGTTTTCGCGCGCGAGCCTCGGCTCCGCGCACAAAAGAGATTACCGGGCGCGCGCGGACGCATGGTAAAAGCGCGGCCGTTTCGCGATCGTGAGGAGGATCCGATGTTCGACAGAGTCGCCGCGCTGGGTATTTGCCTCGCAGCAGTCACACCGGCGTTCGCTGCGCCCGGCTCGCACGCCGAAAAACCCGCCGCGCGCCCCAGTCTGAGCTTGGAAAACGCCAAGCAGGAGCTCGAGAGCGGCGACGAAGCGCGCACCCTGGCCGCGCTCGATCAGATCGAGCTGAGCGAGGAACGCAAAGCCGCGGCGCTCGTCGATGCGCTCTTGAACCGTGGCGCGAACATCAAAATCTTGCTCCGCGCACTCGGCGTGGACGGCGCGCTCGGCCAGGAATCGTCGAGCGCCGCGATCGCGCCGTACACCAGACACCGCATGCCCGAAGTGCGACGCGCCGCCGCGCAAAGCCTCGCGCGCACCAAGGGCGCACTCGCGGTGCAAGCGCTTCGCCAAGCACTTCGCAGCAGCGACGCGGGCACGCGCGGCGCCGCGGCGGACGGCCTCGGCGCACTCGGCGCCAAAGACGCCGTGCCCGAGCTCTTCGCCGTCCTGCCCAAAGAAACACCGGAAGCAGCCGGCGCGATCGGCACACTGTGCGGCGGCGACGATTGCAAAAAATTCGTCGCGCTGCTCGGCAAGTTGCCCTTCGACGTGATGCAAAGCGGCTTCGAACCCTTGCTCGTTCGCTCCGGCCCCGAAGTCTCGGACGCCCTGAAAATCCAGCTGATTGAAGCACTACGCAAACTCGCGACCGCGAAAGCCAACGAGCTGCTCTCGAACACGCTCGCGGCCTATCCCGCGAACGGCAGCCCCCAAGTCAAGCAAGCGATCGACCGCGCGCTCCACGGTCACTCGGTTTCGGGAGACGACCAGTGAAGCACTGTTCTGTTCTTTATTTTTTGGGGGTGGTCCTGCTCGGCGCGTGCGGCGCATCGAATTCGAATTCCGGCACGGGCTTCGCCACCACGTGGCAAAATGACAACGGCCAATCGATCGCCGCTGTCGAGCGCAAGCTGCGCCCTTTGCCGCTCGTACCGAACGCGCGTCTCGCCGTCGGCGTGACCGACACGGGCCTCGTCGCGACCACGCTCGACGGCAAATCACATTGGACGCACGGAACGAAGAGCGCGTCGTTGCCGATCATCGCTGGCAATCTGGTGATCGTCTCGGAAGGCGATCAGATCGTCGCGCTCGACGCGGCATCGGGAAACAAAGTCTGGAGCGTCGGCAATCGCGGGCTCGGCCTGCGCGGCGCAGGCAACGACGGCACGAGCACCGCGCTCATCCTCGCGAACCCGCAAAAGAGCCTCTTCTTGGCCGTTTCAGCCAGCGGCGCCGCGCTCGGTTCGGTCGAGACGCGGACTCCGCTCGGCGCGCCCGCGGCGCGCGGCGGCATCGCGTTCGTGCCCTGGAGCAATCAATACGTCTCCGCCCTCGATATGAGGAACGGAGACGAGCTCGGTCGTTTGCTGATGCGCGAACAGGTGAGTCGCGCGCTCGATGTCGGCGGTGTGCTTTACTTCGGTGAGCGCGGGCTGACGCGTTTCGACGAAAAGGCGTGCTACGGCGCGACCAACCAGACCAATCACATCGCTTTGCCGAAGCTCGATCTGCCGGGCAAGCCGAGTTGGATCGATAGCGGCATGCAGAACACGTCGAGTGACGCCGATGCGCGAACCAAGATCCGCATCTACGCCGCGCCCGCGCAAACCCCAAATGAAAATCTCACTTTGGGCGCCGGCACCTTTGCTGCGACCTACTTTCACGTCCTCTTTGGGCTCGATGCGAAGACCGGCGCGCTCGCCTGGGTTCGCGCGCTGCCCGCCGACGTCGTGGGCGGCGCGGCGGCGTCATCCGGTTTCGTCGTTTGCGATAGCGCAGGCCAAGTGCGTCTGCTCGACAGCGCGGGCGACGATGCGAATACGCTTGATTTAGGCTCGAAATTGCGCGTCTGCGTGGTCGACGCCGGGGCTGAACCGATTCCGCCGGCAGCGGGCCGCGGCAGCATCGCCACGCAGATCAGCGCCGCGCTCGACCAACTCGAACCCGATATGGCCGAGGCCGAGCGCTACCTCGTCGGCGAGCTCGGCAAACAAACCGAGCCGCTCGTCACCAAGACGCTGATCGATCTTTCGAGCAGTCCGCGCATTTCGCCCGAGCTGCGGAGCGAGACGCGGCGCTTGCTCGCGCTCCGCACGAATGGCACGGAGTACATGCTCGCCGCGCTCGAGCGTCACTACGATTTCGTCTCGGGCGTGCTCTTGCCGCCGCCGGTCGGCCCGCTCGCAGACGCGCTCGCGGCGAGCAACGAAACGCGCGCCGCGCCGCTCCTCGCCAAGCACTTGAACGATCCGGCAAACTCCGCGGACGATGTCGCGCACGCCGCGCGCGCGCTGGTGAAGCTGGCGACGAAGGCGGAGTTCGAAGATCTGCGCACCTTCTTCGCGCTCTATCGCGCGACCGCGGACGAGGACGCGCTGGTCGCCGCCGTCGTTGCGAGCGCGGATGCGCTGATCCGCGTCGGGGGCGACGCAGGCCGCGAGATCGTCGACCGCGCCGCACACGACCCACTCACCCAAGCCGACGTGCGCCGCGCACTGCCCGACATTCTTCTAGCCAAGGCGCAAAGCGCGGCTGCGGTTCCCACTGCGGTGCCGACCGGCCCGAAGGCGCCCGCCGAGAATGGCTCGAAGAAAGTCGCGCGATGAACTCATGCCGCGGCGATGATACGCTGAGGGTTGCTGATGAGCTTCGAGCGGATCCGACATCGCCTGCAGAGCGGGCGGCCCTTGGTCGTCGACTCGGACACGGCGGCGTCGTTTAGAGCTCGCGGCGTTGCACTCGATTCACCGGGCGCGCTCGGTTCGCTCTTGCGCGAGCGGCCGCAAGAGGTGCTCGATCATTACCGCGCCGAAGTCGAGTCGCGCGTCGACGTGCTTTCGGCACTGACGGGCGATACCACGCCGCGCGCGCTCGCCGAAGTCGGTATGCAACACCGTGCGGCGCAGCTCACGGGTCGAGCTGTCGAGTTCGCGCTCGAGGCCGCGCTCGAAAGCGCGAAACCCGTGGCAGTCGCGGGCGTACTCGGCTCTGACATGGTGAGTCCCATCGCCGCCGATCGCATCCACGAAGAGCTCGCGGAGCACGCGTCGCGGCTCGCCGTCGCCGGTTGTGAGCTCTTGCTCGCGCGCGGCCAAGGTTCGAAGCTCGGGTTGATGGCCGCAGTCGCCGCCGCATCGGCGACTGAATTGCCGACTTGGGCCGTGCTCGAATATCGCGCGCCGGAAGAGCTGGTCAGCGGCAACGCCGTCGCGCTCGTCGAATCGCTCTCGAATGCCGGCGCGGACGTCGTGTTGTTCGAGGTGCCGACGGTCGATTTGGGGTTGGCCGCGCTCGAGCATTTTCGGGCGGCATTCGAGCTCCATGGCATCATTCCCGGGGTATTGCTTGCCGGCAGTGACGCGAGTGTGCGCGGCTTCCACGACGAAGAGTCGGATCCCGAGCGCTGGGTCGAGCGCGCCGTCGACTTGAGTCAGGGCGGCGCCCGCGTAATTGGCGGCGGTGCCGGCACTACCGAAGCGCACACGCAATGGCTGGCCAAGGCGCTTGGCTCGCTACATCCTTCGCTGCCTTTGCGCCGGTCCGATTCGGAGCTCGACCGGGGCCCGGGCGGCTGGTAAACGCGGACGCCGCGCTGAGATAAATGAGCATGCCCGGCTTGCATCGCGCAGCCGGGGCACCAGGACTAACCAGCCCACGCGAGCCGCACGCCGTAACCCGACGAAATAGAGACCGTGGACTCAGCCGAAGACCAGCGCCCGCTGCGCAAACGCGACGACCTTTTGGAGCTCTTTCAGCAGGCCGAAAAGCCGCGCTCCGAGTTTCGCATCGGCACCGAAGCGGAGAAATTCGCCGTCGACAGCCAAACCGGTGCGCCGCTCGCTTACGAGGGCGCGCGCGGAGTGACGCGCATCTTCGCCGCGCTTCGCGAGCACGGCTGGCAGGAGGAGCGAGAAACTGCCGAAGGCCCCGTGATCGCGCTGTATCGCGACAATGCGTCGATCACGCTCGAGCCGGGCTCGCAGCTCGAGCTGAGCGGCGCAGCGCTCAGTGACATTCACGAGACGCGGCGCGAGCTCGATGCGCACCTCGCCGAACTCGCGCCGGTTTCCCAAGAGATGAACCTAACTTGGCTCGGGATCGGGTTTCACCCGCTCGCGCACCAAAGCGATCTCGGTTGGGTACCGAAGCAACGCTACGCGATCATGCGCGAATACCTGCCGACGCGTGGCAGCGGCGGCCTCGATATGATGCGCCGCACCGCCACGGTGCAAGCAAACTTCGATTTCTCGGATGAGGCGGACGCGCTCAAGAAGCTCGTGATTTGCTTGAAGCTCGCGCCACTCGTGAACGCGCTCGGCGCCAATTCACCGTTCGAAGAAGGCAAGCTCTCTCGCTACGCGAGCCGGCGTGGTTTCGTTTGGCTGAATATGGATCCCGCGCGTTCCGGTATGATCCCGGCTTTGCTGAACGCGCCCAAGCCGACTTATTTCGACTACGTCGAATGGGCGCTCGACGCTGGCATGTTCCTGATTAAGCGCGGCGGTCACGCGCTGCCGAACACCGGCCAAACGTTCCGCGACTTCATGCAAAACGGTTTTCAGGGCGAACGAGCCACGTTCGGCGATTGGAAACTGCACTTGAACACGCTGTTCCCCGAGGCACGCCTGAAGAGCACGCTCGAAGTTCGGAGCAGCGATTCCT
This sequence comes from Polyangiaceae bacterium, assembly GCA_036268695.1. Lineage (GTDB taxonomy): Bacteria > Myxococcota_A > Polyangia > Polyangiales > Polyangiaceae > PMG-095. Next base: position 9,540 of record DATATR010000219.1, read on the forward strand.
TGCCGTCGCGGCTCGGCTGCGCCGTGCCCGCGCTGTTCACGGGCATCCTGTACGACGAACGCGCGCTCGCCGAAGCCGACTCGTTCGCGCGCGAGCTCGACGTGAACACGCTGCTCGCAGCGCGAGCGTCACTCGTCGAAAAAGGGCTGGCGGCGAACGTCGGCAAGCGCCCGATGCAGGAACTCGCCGAGCGCGTGCTCGAGATCGCGCATGGCGGTCTTTCGCGTCGCGCGCGCTTGAATGCGCACGGCGAAGACGAACGGATTCACCTCGAGCTTCTGACAAAGCTCGTCCAAAGCGGCAAGACCCCGGCGGACGCGATGATCGAAGGACTGAGCCAAGCATCGACGCCGAGCGTGGCCGAAGTCATCTCGCGCGCTCGCATCTGAGCCGTCACGCAGCGTTCGCCAAGCGAATTTTCTCGGTCTGGCCCGCGCGATAAAATGAGCGCAGCCGCTCTCGGGCACGCGCGCGATCGTTTGCCACGATCACGCGCGAGACGAAGCGCGCCGCGAGCCGGTGCGCGAAACGATAGCGTTCGCCGGCCTCGGTGCCCGTTTCGTCCAAAAAGCGCGGACTATCGAACATGCGGACGAGCAGCTCGCGGGCGGAGTCCGGCGAAAAATCGAGCGAGAGCACGAATTTGTCGACCTCGGCTTGGAGCTC
>DATATR010000220.1:0-3241 GCA_036268695.1 Polyangiaceae bacterium
ATCCGGCGTGAGCTAAGATGCGCGCGTGCAGGGGCTGAAAGCCGGGGTGCGGGGCTTGGTCGGATCGGTCGCATCGTGTTTGCTCGCCGCCGCCTGGCTCTCGTGTGGCGCACGCACGGGACTTCTGGAACCGGACTTCGACGCGAGCGGAGGTCGAGGTGGGCTCGTCGATTCGGGTCCCGAAGACGCTTCGGGCGGCGGCGACACCTCGCGCGACGCAGCGCCGGACTCGCCAGTGGTCACGAGCTGCGCCGATGCCGGCAGCACCTACATCTACTTGATCACCGCCCAGCGGCAGCTCTTGAGCTTCTACCCGCCGATGGCTGAGTTCGCCTTGATCGGAACGGTTGCTTGCCCCATCGCCCCGCGCGAATCCCCGTTTTCGATGGCCGTGGATCGCGCAGGCGTGGCCTACGTGCTCTTCGACGACGGCGAGCTATTCCGAGTCTCGACGCGTGACGCCTCCTGTCAGGCGACACCCTTTCAGGTTGGGCAACTCGGGTTTCAAACCTTCGGCATGGGGTTCTCGACGGATCAGAATGCCCTCGGCGAAACGCTCTACGTTGATCAAATTCAGTCCCGCACGACCGGGCCATCGCTGGGCTTGGGCACGATCGACGTTCAAACGTACCAGCTCGGCTTCATCGGCACATTCGATGACCCGACGAACGCGGGCGGCGAGCTCACCGGAAACGGCGAGTCGCAACTCTACGGCTATTTCTTCCACACTACGGGCAGCGGTGGGACCCTCACCCAGCTCGACCGCCAGAGCGGCAAAACAATCAGCTCGGTGGCGCTGCCGATCGGCAATGCTCAGTCGTCGCTGGCCTTCGCATTTTGGGGCGGCCAATTTTACATTTTTACCTCGCAGCTCACGAACCCGACGACGGTAACCCGCTATTCTCCGAGTGATGGCTCGCCGCAAGTCGTTGCTGATTACGCGGGCACCATCACCGGCGCGGGCGTGTCCACTTGCGCGCCACAGCACTGACCTCGCGTTGCGCCCGAGCCACTAAACAACCGCGGCAAACCAGCGGCGCTCGCGTTCCGCGTTGCAGCGCGGGCTATCCTCCGGCGCATGAAATTCAGCGCAGGCGTCTGGACGATGCGTCCCGGTGTGAGGCCGGTTTATGCGGTGCGCGTGCACGAGCACCGGCTCGAAGACGGCGCGCTCGTGCTCAATTGTGTGGATCGCTCGGAGCCGAAAGCCAACATCAACAACTACGCGATCGTGATTCGCCTGTCCGCGCCGATGCCAGACGCGCTGCGCGTGCAGGTAAAGCATCAACTCGGACGCAAAGCAGGCATGCCGGTATTTCCGCTCGACTATCGCACGAGCGAGTCCAGCGTCGTCGATCGCGGGGACACGATTTCATTTCGCTCCGGCGAGCTCGAAGCGGTGATCACGAAGCGGCCATATTCGCTGCGCTTCATGAAAAACGGCGAGCTCGTGTTCGAGAGCCGACCCAATGCGCTCGGCGTGATGAACGTTGCGAACGACCGAGATTACCTGATGCAGCGGCTCTCGCTCGATGTCGGCGAGTGCGTGTACGGCTTCGGCGAACGCTTCGCGGCGCTGGTGAAGAACGGCCAATCGCTCTCGATTTGGAACGAAGATCCGGGCACCGAAACCGACCTTTCGTACAAAACCGTGCCGCTTTACCTGACGAGCAAGGGCAACGGCGTGTTCGTCAATCACCCAGGCCGCGTCGATTTCGAAATCGCGACCGAGCGCGTCGCCGCGGTGCAGTTCAGCGTGCCCGACAACGAGCTCGACTACTACGTGTTCTCCGGGCCGACGCAAAAAGGCGTGCTCGAGAAGTATTCGCGGCTCTCCGGGCGTCCATCGCTGCCGCCACTTTGGACGTTCGGGTTGTGGCTCAGCACTTCGTTCCTCACGGACTATGACGAGAAAATCGTCGGCTCGATGATCGACGGCATGTTCGAGCGCAAGATCCCGCTCTCTGTCTTTCATTTCGATTGCCTGTGGATGCGCGAGCATCACTGGTGCGACTTCGAGTGGGATCCGGAAAAATTCAAAGATCCGCGCGGCATGCTCGCGCGGCTCAAAGCGCGCGGACTCAAGATTTGCGTTTGGATCAATCCGTACATTTCCGAGCTTTCGAGTCTTTTCGCCGAAGGCCGCGATCAAGGCTATTTCCTAAAAAAGAAAAACGGCGACGTGTATCAAAGGGACGATTGGCAGCCCGGCATCGCGCTCGTGGATTTCACGAATCCGGCTGCGAAAGCTTGGTACTTGGGGAAATTGCGCACATTGCTCGAACAGGGCGTGGATTGCTTCAAGACCGATTTCGGCGAGCGCATCCCGGACGACGCCGTCTACTTCGACGGCTCGGACGCCTGGCGCATGCACAACTATTATTCGTATTTGTACAACGAAGCGGTGTTCGGCTTGCTCGAGGAATTTCGGGGCAAGGGCGAAGCCGCCGTGTTCGCGCGCTCGTCGACCGCGGGCTGCCAAAAATTTCCCGTGCACTGGGGCGGCGACTGCGACGCGACTTGGACGTCCATGGCTGAAACATTGCGCGGCGGGCTCTCGTTCGGGCAATCGGGCGGCGCATTTTGGAGTCACGACATCAGCGGCTTCAATGCCACCGCGACGCCCGCGCTGTACAAGCGCTGGGTCGCGTTCGGCTTGCTCTCGAGTCACAGTCGCTTGCACGGCTCGCACAGCTACCGCGTGCCGTGGTTGTTCGACGAAGAGTCGGTCACCGTGCTGCGCGCGTTCACCGAGCTGAAGCACCGACTCATGCCCTACTTGTGGCGCGCGGCGCACGAAGCGACCGAGAGCGGCGTGCCCATGCTGCGCGCGATGTCGCTCGAATTCCCGGACGATCCCGCGACTTTTTACCTCGATCAACAATACATGCTGGGCGGCGCGCTGCTCGTCGCCCCCGTGTTCAACGACGCCGGCAATGTTCGTTATTACTTACCGCGCGGCACGTGGATCGATTGGTTCACAGGTGATCGTGTGCAGGGTGGCACTTGGCGCGAAGAGCGCGGCATCGGTTACGAGCGCATTCCGCTGTTCGTGCGCGGCAACACATTGCTCGCACTCGGCACCCGCTGCGACTCACCGAACTACGACTTCACGCGCGAGCTCGCGCTCGAGCTCTGCGAAGTCGAAGACGGCGCGACGTTAGAGTGCGTGGTGCATCCGCCGACAGCGGGTGAGCGCGTGCGCTTCACGTGCACGCGGCGCGGCGCGCGCGTCACGTTG
>DATATR010000221.1:0-1982 GCA_036268695.1 Polyangiaceae bacterium
GCCTTTGTCGATGTAGGGCTTGAGCGTGTCGGCGTAGCCGCGCGCGATTTCCATCGCCACGCTGTGACCCGATTGACCGTCGAGCAGCACGTAGTTGCCCTTGCCGCCGGTGGCTTTGACGGCTTCTTGCGCTTGAATCACGCCCACGTGGTAGCTGTCGTGCGCGACGTAGAAATCCGCGCCCGGGATCGAACGATCATAGGCGACAACTTTGGCGCCCTTGGCGTGCGCTTTCGCGACATAGCCGCCGGCAGCCGCGCTGTCCGTCGGTTGAATCACGAGCACGGCGGCTTTACGCGAGAGCGCATCTTCGACTTGCGAGAGCTGGCGCGCGTTGTCGTTGTCGGCGGAGAGCGTGAACGCGGCGAGGCCCTTTTCCTTCGCCATGTCCTCGAAGTACTTCTGATCTTTTTTGTAACGCTCTTCTTGCAGCGTGGAGAGCAAGAACGCGACGCGGTTGTTCGGGCCGTCCACCGTCGCCGCGTGGGCTTCGTTCGTGCCGGTTTTTCCCTTGCACGCGCCGATCGCGCCGCACAGGAGCACCAAGCCAAAAAATCCAGAGACGGATCGAGTCTTCATTGAGCTTCCGAGCGGATGGCTAGTGAGTCGAGCGTGGAGGCACCGAGCAAAATCGCGCCGGTGAGGATCAGCTGCCAATTCGAGTTGACGTTGAGCAGGTTCATGCCGTTCGAGAGCGTGCCGAAGATCAGCGCCCCGAGCAGCGTGCCGAGCATCGTCGCGCGGCCACCCGAGAGGCTGGTGCCGCCGATCACGACTGCGGTGATCACGTGCAGCTCGCGAATCAAACCCATGTTGCCGGGCGTGACGCCGTTGGTGCGCGCCGCGGAGATCATCGCGGCGACCGCGGTCAGCACCGCGGTCATCAAGTAGACGATGACTTTGACGCGCGTGACCGGGATGCCGGAGAGCCGCGCGGCTTCCTGGTTGCCGCCGATCGCGAACGCATAGCGACCGACGCGGCTCGCGCGCAGCATCAAACCGCCGAGCGAAACGAGCACGCCCGCGATCAACACGGGTACGGGCATGCCGTCTTGGTAAATCGCGAGCAAAAGGCCAAAAACTAGGGTCATCGCCACGGCTTGAGCGGCGAGCGCGAGGTTGCTTTGCGGCGGCAAGCCGAACGCGCGTCGGCGCCGTTCGCGCGTGAACAAGACGAGCATGCCGATGGCGTAGCCAATCGTGCACACCGCGAACGCAGCGCCTTCCGGGATTTGTCCGCCGACCCAGGCGAAGTCCGGCGCCATCGGTGAGAGCCCGCGCGCATCCGAGAGCAGGAGCGCGAGGCCGCGATAGGCCAGGAAGCCGCTCAACGTGGCGATGAACGGCGGAATGCGGAGCCGTGTGACGAGCAGGCCGTGCCAAAGTCCCACGACGACCGAGATGCCGATCGCGGCCAGGATCGTGATCCAGGCGGGCAGGTGATGATCGATTTGCAGCGTCGCGGCGACCACGCCGAACAAGGCCATGCCGGCACCGACCGACAAATCGATGCCGCCCGTGAGCACGACGAAGGTCATGCCCACGCCCATGATCACGATCTCGGCGACCTGCGCGGTGACGTTGCTCAGGTTGCCGGAAGTGAGGAACGCTTCGCGCGTGTCGGGGTGTAGCGCCAGGCCCAACCAAAGCAGGAACAAGACCGCGGCCGTGCGGATCGTGCGGGAATTCAAGAGCTCCGCGAATGCGGGCTGCGATTTCGAGGTGGTGCTGGGAATGGCGGCTTGGGTCATGGCCTAGGCTTGGAGGCTCGAAGTGGAGGAGTGAGGATTGCGGCGCGCTTCGCCGTTTGCGTGCGCGGCGATGCTGCTCGCGCCGGTGCTGAGCTCGACGATCGCGTTCTCGGTCGCGTCGGCCGCGCTGATTTCACCGACGGGACGGCCGTGACGCAGCACGATGATGCGCTGCGCGAGCCGAAGCACTTCCACGAGATCGCTCGACGCGAACAAGATCGCGACGCCCTT
>DATATR010000222.1:0-20672 GCA_036268695.1 Polyangiaceae bacterium
AGCAAAATCGGCATCTGTTCCGACTCGACGCTATCGACGGCGCGTTTCACCATCCCGCGCGCGGCTTCGGTATTTCCGCTCGCAAACACGAAGCGCGGAGCGAGCCAGGGAAAATTGCGATAGCACAGCGCGTAAAACTCCGGGCCACTGATGCCGGGCATCATCACGTCCGAGAGTACGGCGTCGAAGTCGCTGTCTTGACGCAGGATTTGTATTGCATCGACTGCATTCGCCGCGGTCACGACTTCGAAATCCGAGAGCAAGCGCGCGGTGCATCGGCGCACCATTTCTTCGTCGTCGACGAGCAAGATTCGGAGTTTTCCCGAGGGCCGCTTGTGCGTGTGCGGCGTGCTTCTGGGCAGATGCGGGCGTGCGAGCCCGGGTTGGGAACGGCGCGCGCGGCGACGACATGCTGGACACAGCCAAGCGTCGTCCGCCGAATTCAGCCGATCCGCGTTCGTCGATACATCCCAGCCATCACGCGCGAGTAGAGCGAAGCCCCACGCGAAGCGCGCTGACGACACGTTGCATTGTGCACATTGACAGGACTTCATGGCGACCTGCGCGCAACCGATGCAAATGCAATGCCGCTAGGAAACAAGGGATTTGGCGTACCTTGCACTACAAAATGTTGCCGCGCTTCATCATCGTTTGGTCACAACGAATCACGCGCGTCGATGAGTGTGGGCAGAGTAAGCAGGCGCCGATAGCAACCGAGCGCGATGATCAACGCGCTCAAAGCCAGCACGGTAAACCCGAGGATTGCTGGACTCAGGGCTTCGGCAATGCCTTGCAAGATCACCGAGCTCAATGACTCCTCGGGGTGACGAGCCAAATAGCTCGTTGCGTTGTGTCCGACTTCGGCCAAGTCGGCGCAAATGGCAGTGAGTGTCGTAAAAAGCGTCGCCACACCGAGCGCGAGCGCGGCTTGGAGGCGCGTCGAATTCGGCGCGCTGGCAAAGCGCGCGCCGCTGATCAGAGTCAGTAACGAGAAGGCAAGCAGAAACCACATCGGGAAGCCGCCTTCTTGGATTAGCGTGAGCATGTGCGGTGAACGCGCAGATCGAGCAGCCGTGACACGGGAAGCAAAAGAAAAATCCGCGTCACGTTTGTTCGCTTCGCGCGTTGTCGCGAAGGTGCAGGCGGCGGACCCTCCGGATCGACAGCTCGTCGCGTTGTTGCGCGCGCGCGACGAACGCGGCTTCGAGCTGGCTTATGCTCGCTACGCGCAGCGAATATTCGGCTTCCTTTTCAGGCTGACGCGCTCGCGCGAGCCGGCGGAAGACCTGTTTCAACACACGTTCCTGCGTTTGGCTGAACAGGGATCGAGCTTGCGGCGCGACTCGGATTTGAAGGCGTGGCTATTTGCGGTCGCGCGCAACGCCTTTCATAGTCAGTTTCGCTCACAGGCGGCGCTTTCGCGCTTCATGTCGGCTCAGGTCGACGAGGCAAGCGCGCCGCGACTTGATTCAGGGCTCGAGCTGAACGAACTCGAGCTCGCGCTCGGACGTTTGTCAGCGAGCGACCGCGAAATTTTGCTTTTGGTTGGGATCGAGGATCTGGAACAAACGGAAGCTGCCGCTGTGCTCGGAATCGATCTCGTGACACTGCGCAAAAGACTCAGCCGAGCTCGCGCGCGTTTGGCCGAAGCGCTCGACGCGCTCGGCAATGTCGTGCCAAAATCCGAGGTGCGCCGATGACCGAGGTGGACGAGCTGCTCGCGCGCTTGCGCAAACTCGAACCGATTGCGCTCGACCCGGAGTTGTCGCGCCGGACGCTCGATCGCGCGAGGATGCGTGCGCGCGCTCGTCCGCGCAATGCGCGGCTCGCTTCGAGCATGGTGTTCGGCACCGTCGTGGCTTATCTCGGGTGGGCGCTGCACTTCGTGAGCGCGCTTTATCATTGAGCACGCCTGTCGGTGCTCGCCTTTACAAGAACTTGGCGAGACCTGGTTCGAGCGCGCCCTGCGCGGCGAATTCGCCTTCGGCGCGGTTGAGCTTGCGCACGGGCCAAGTCGACCAAGGGGTGGCGCGCGCGCCTTGCGCGAGCACGAGATTTTGCACGACGACGTCCAGGTCAGCGACTTGCCAGACGTCTTCGTTGGCGGAAGCGTCGGCGCGTGTGGCTTCGAGACCGACGCGCGAGATGACCAAGCTCGACAGCGGCGGCAAGAGGCAGCCGAGTAGCGAGAACGCGCCGAGCAAACGCTGCGCGACGTCGAGGCCGCCGACGGAGTCCGCACTGACGACCGCGCCGGCGGGCTTACCCAAAAAAATCGGCGAGAGCTCTTCCGCGCTGATCAGCTCCAGAAAACGCTGCAGCGGCGAACCCCACGAGCCCCAATAGACGCCCGTGCCGATTAAAAACGCGTCCGCGGCGAGCAGTCTCTCGGCGAGCGCGTCGATCGTGCCGCTGTATTCTGCGAGCGCGAGCGAATCGCTTTGCCAGGCCGTGGGGAGTCGCTCGGCGGCGCGCGCGAGCAGGCTCGCGCTGTTGCCACGCGAACCGCGCACGGACCCATTCAGCAAAAGCAGGCGCATGCGCCGAATCAGAGCGCACTCTGCCGCGCTACGCTAGATTGGCGGCCAGGATCGAGCCTCGGTGATCACATGGCCGCTTCGCGACGCGCAAGGAAACCCCCAAAAATAAAAGCCAAGCCAAGTGCGAAAGCGGCGTCGAAAAAGCCGCGCGCGAAGCGGAGCAGCGCGAGCGAGCTTGCCAGCTTGGCCTTCGAGAGCGCGGCCGAATTCGAGCGTTGGCTCGCGCGTCATCATGCGTCGTCGCCGGGGATTTGGCTTCGATTGATGAAGCAGGCGTCGGGGCAGCCGTGCGTTGGTTATCAGGCAGCGCTGTCGGTCGCGATTGCTTGGGGTTGGATCGACGGGCAATTGAAGCCGCTCGACGAAAAATCGTGGCTGCGGAAATTTTCGCCGCGTGGCGCGCGCAGCAGCTGGTCGAAGATCAATCGCGACAAAGCGCTCGCGCTGATCGAAGCTGGCAAGATGAAGCCTCCGGGGCTGGCAGCGGTTGAACATGCGAAGCAGAACGGAAATTGGAACGCCGCGTACGATTCACCGAAGGACGCAAAGGTGCCAGCCGACCTCGCGCTAGCGCTGAAGAAGTCGCCGCGCGCGGCCGCCTTTTTCGAGACGCTCGAAGCGCGCAATCGCTACGCCGTGCTGTATCGCGTTCAGGTCCCGAAAAAAGCGGAGACACGCGAGCGCAAAGTGCGCGAGCTCGTCGCGATGCTCGAGCGCCGGGAGAAGATTCATCCGTGATCGCGGTTGCCGCTGGCTTCCGGGCTTGGGTCCCGCCGCCTGCGCATCCAAGACCCGGCTTGGCTCTGGGCTGACTTCTGGCCGACTGACGACGCTGGCTTGATAAAAAGGAATTTAATTTGCGCGCCGTGATTTTTAAAATCATCGAGCTAACGGTGCGTTCCAGACCTTTCTAAATTAAATTTCCCGCGGCGACTCCAAGCCGTAACAAACCCAGCGCGAGAGCTTCCAGCCAAACGAAAAAAGCCAACGCTCGTTGGCGTTTCGTCTCTTTGCGCACCCGGGAAGATTCGAACTTCCGACCCTCGGATTCGTAGTCCGATGCTCTATCCAGCTGAGCTACGGGTGCGAAGGGGCGTGTGCATAGCAGGGTTTATGGGGCTTGTGCGGGAAATGGTGCCTGACGTGCACTCGCATCGAGCTGCCTGCCGGTTCGCGGTTCGGCGTGTGGCCTCATTCCTCTGAAAAATTTTCAGAGGCACACACACACCATGACAGGGAAGCCAGGTTCGACGCTCACTTCAGCAGGATTGCAGCACTGGAATCGCAGTTATCTAGCTAGAAACACGATACTTTATGGCGTGAGACGGAAGCTGGCATGAAAGCTGCTCTAGCAACCGCCAACGTTGTGAGGGTGCAGCCTCCGACGTTGCTTAGGTCGCTTTGCTTCTTAGTTTGCCGTTCCCCGGCGCTGCTTAAGCTTCGCTTCCGCTTCCTTAGTTTCGCTTCTTGTTGCTTTCCGTTGCTCGCGCGAGCGAGCTCGCTCGATCTGCGATTTCTCGGCTGAAGGCCCGACGAGGCACGCCTCGTTCGGGTCTTTGCTCATTTTGCGTCCGATTCGCCGAAATGCACGCCGATTCGTCGCAAGATGTGAGTTGAACGCCGCGTGCCGGCGAAAGATTCCGAGCGATCAGCGCTTCGCTACCGCCGAGTCGGGCCGTGGCAACCCGAAAACACAGTCTGCGGGCGCCTCCGCGTGGCAGCCGGCGCAGAGCGAAAGCGCGCCGCTCGCGATCACGGCGCCGCGCGCGTCGAGCGCGAGATAGCTCCAGTTTCCGCCGCTTTTTCGCATTACGTAGCCCGGTCCGGAGCCTGAGTGCGATAATTCCACGAGCTCAGCGCCGTCCGGAAAAGCCGAATCCGAGACCAGCGCGCGGTAAGTGTCGCGGCTCTCTGAGCTCGCGCGCAGATCGACTTCTTGCTCGGGCTGATGGCCGCGCGATCTGAACGGCGCATCGTTCAGCGGCGGCCAAGCCCGCACAGTTGCGTATTCGGACCAAACCGTCGCAACTGGCAGTGGCGCGGGCGCCGGATCGGGCGGCTTGGACAACACGTCCGAGGCGCCTGCTAATGGACCTTGCAGCGGCGGCGCGCACCCGCTCGCGAGCAGGCCTGCGCTCGCGAGCGCCGTACGCAATCGAAAAGCGGCGAAAGCTGCGCGCACCGAGCCGGCATGGTACCACGACAGCGTGTGGTTTCGCGTTCCCGAGTGCGCTCGCGTGGTCATGGCGATTGGCGCAATCTACGCGCTCAGTTCCTGCGCGCGGCAGCCCGTGCAAACTCCACAGCAGGCGCCAGCGGTTCAGCTCGCGTCGCACGTGCCCACGGCTGCTCAGGGTGACGACGAACACGCGAACTCCGCGGCAGAACTCGCCGCCGCATCGCCCGCCGGTGCGGAGGAGTCCGAGCCAGCGCCCGCGCCGCGTCCGCGCAGCGCTCAAGAACGCGGCTGGCTCGGTGTCGAGCTCGCAAAGCGCGCGGCAAACGAGCCCGGAGTGCTCGTGCGGGACGTCGTGCCGAGTTCACCTGCGGCTCGAGCAGGCCTCGTCGCGGGGGATGTAATTTCGAGCGTGGATGGCGAAAACGTCGCGCGCCCCGACGATGTGAGCTTGCGCGTCGGTGCGCGCGGCGCGGGCCAGCGCGTGCGGCTCGGCATCTTGCGTCAAAGCGAGACACGGCTCGTCGCAGTCGATCTCGAGGCATTCCCGGACCAGGACGAGATCTTGCGCCGAGAGTACGTCGGGCAGCGCGCACCCGAATTCGATTCGCTCGAAGCTGCGCAAGGCAATCTCGAACCGCGACTCGCCGCGCTGCGCGGCAAAGTCGTGGTGCTCGAGTTTTGGGCATCTTGGTGCGGCCCGTGTCATCTCTTGAGCCCGGTACTCGAGCAGTGGCACGAGCGCTACACGCCGCAAGGAGTCGTGGTCGCGGGCGTGTCCGCCGAAGACATGGCGGTCGTGACGCGCTCGGCGTATCAACTCGGCATCGCCTATCCGGTGTTCGCCGATCCGAGCGGCGCGACGACCAAAGCCTACCGCGCGATGGCGCTACCGACCGTGTTCGTGCTCGACAAAGCTGGCACCGTGCGAGATGTCATGGTCGGCTATTCGACGCCGGGGCTCGGTCGGCTCGAAACGCTGGTCAAACGGCTGATTTCCGAGTCTTGAGCGCGCAAGCTTCGCTGCTCCTATACTGAGCGCGATGGACGAACGAGAGCTCGAACGCGCGCAAGCTCGCGCGCTCGCAGGCGGCGCCGCGAAGTACCACGAGAAGAATGCGGAGCAAGGCAAGCTGTTCGCGCGCGAACGCATCCGTCGCTTGGTGGACGCTGAATCGTTTTGCGAAGACGCGCTGCTCGCCAATAGTAGTTCGGGCGATCTGCCGGCTGACGGTGTCGTCACCGGCGTCGCGCGCGTCGCAGGTCGCACTGTCGCAATCATGGCCAATGATTCGACGGTCAAGGCCGGCTCCTGGGGCAAGCACACGGTCGAAAAAATCTTGCGCATTCAAGAAACCGCGGAGCGCCTTTTATGCCCGCTACTCTACTTGGTCGATTCGGCGGGCGCGCGCATCACCGATCAAGTCGAGATGTTTCCCGGTCGGCGCGGTGCCGGTCGCATCTTCTTCAATCAGGTGCGTCTCAGCGGCCGCGTTCCGCAGTTGTGTTTGTTATTTGGGCCTTCCGCGGCGGGCGGCGCCTATATCCCGGCGTTTTGCGACGTAGTCGTGATGGTCGACGGCAATGCCAGCATGTACCTCGGCTCGCCGCGCATGGCGGAAATGGTGATCGGCGAAAAAGTGACGCTCGAAGAAATGGGCGGCGCGAAAATGCACACCTCGGTCTCCGGCTGCGGCGACGTGCTCGTCACGAGCGAAGACGAAGCGATCGCATTCGCCAAATCCTACCTCGCGTTCTTGCCGTCGAACTGTGACCAGGTCGCGCCGCGTGTCGAGGCGCGCGCGGCCAAGTCGGGGCTCAAACCGCTCAGTGAAATCGTGCTGGCGGACGAGAACAAGCCGTTCGACATGCGGCTCGTGATCGAGCACATCGTCGATGAAAATAGCTTGCTCGAGATCAAGGCGCGCTTTGCCAAGGAATTGATCACGGCGTTTGCGCGCATCGACGGTCGCACGGTCGGCATCGTCGCCAATCAGCCGAAGCAGCTCGGCGGAGTTTTGTTCGTCGATAGTGCAGACAAGGCGGCGCGCTTCATTTGGTTGTGCGATGCGTTCAATCTGCCGTTGCTCTTTCTGGCGGACGTGCCGGGTTTCATGATCGGGACGAAAGTGGAGCGCCAGGGCATCATCCGCGCGGGCGCCAAAATGATCGCCGCAGTGAGCGAAGCAACCGTGCCGAAAATCAGCTTGATCGTGCGGAAGGCGTACGGCGCGGGGCTCTATGCGATGTGCGGTCCGGCATTCGAGCCGGATGCTTGTTTGGCTTTGCCGAGCGCGTCGATTGCCGTGATGGGTCCGCAAGCGGCGGTCAATGCCGTCTACTTCAACAAGATCCAAGAAATTCCCGAAGGCCCCGAGCGCGCCGCCTTCGTCGCCAAAATGCGCGACGAATACCGCGCGGACGTCAATCTCGAAAAGCTCGCGAGTGAGCTCGTGATCGACGGCGTGGTGCCGCACGCGGAAGTGCGTAGCGAACTTTCGCGACGCTTCGCGCAGCTCGAAAACAAGCAACGGACCCGCGTGAGCCGGCGCCACTTGGTGCCGCCCGTTTGAGCATGATGCGCGCGCGCATTGCGTTTGCCGGGCTCTTCGCCTGCGCCTGTTCGTTCGGCAGCACGCGCGCGTTCGCTCAGCTCGATCTGCAAGCACTCGGTCGCGCGCTGTCCGCGGGAACATTCGCTGCTGCGAGCAGTACCGCGCTGCCAAAGGCCTTGAGCCGAGCGAGCTCGGGCAAATTGTCGGTCGTCGTGCGCAGCCAATCAGGAATGACGAGCGCGCCGGAGCTGACTTTGCTCGGGCGATTCGCGATCGCGAGCCTCGATCCGGCGCGCATCGCGGCGCTCGGCGCGGCGCACCCCGATTGGTCATTCGATTGGTCGCCGCCGCGACATCCGCTGCTCGATAGAGCGGACGGCTGGGTGCACGCTTCCGAAGTGCGTGCAGCGACGAACACGTCGGGACAAGGCGTGGTCGTCGGCATCGTCGACACCGGAGTCGATCTGGCGCACGCCGATTTGCAAACCGCCGATCACAAGACGCGCGTCGCGTGGTTGCTCGACATTTCGCGTCCTGCCGCCGGAGTGCACGCCGATCTCGAATCGGCCTACGGCTGCGACGTCGCGAGCACGCCGTGCGCGATCTATGCCGGCGCTGACCTCGACGCACTGCTAGCGAACGATATCTCCGGCGATGAACCGACGGATGACCTCGGTCACGGCACGCACGTCGCGTCGCTCGCGGCCGGCAATGGCTTGGCCAGCAAAGTGCCGACCTATATCGGCATGGCGCCCGAAGCGACCCTCGTCGTCGCGCGCGTCGCGGACGCGAGCGGCGCGATTTCGGATCCGGACGTGCTCCGCGCCGTGAAGTTCGTGTTCGATCGCGCGGCGGATCTCGGCATGCCGGCGGTCGTCAATCTGAGCCTCGGCAGCGATTTCGGCGCGCATGACGGCAGTTCCGCGCTCGAGAGCGAGCTGTCGAGCATGGTCGACGCGGACTCGGCGGGGCACGCGATCGTGGTTGCGGCAGGCAACAGCGCGGGGCTCTACACGAACGCGGATTTATCCTACCCAGGGCCGTTCGGCATTCACACCGAAGTGCACGTGCCGCGTGATTCGATTTCGCTCGTTCCGCTGATCACGCCGCCGCCGCTCACCGGCGGCACGAGCGTGAACGGCATCGCGTACGTGTGGCTCGGCTTTCGCCCCGGCGACGACGTGAGCGTCGGGCTCGATGACAAAGACGGTAGCTTCGTGCCGCTAGTCAAGCCGGGACAAGCCACCACCTTCAGCCGTCCGGGCTACGAAGCCACGATTTACAACGGCGTCGAGAGCCCGAGCGACTCCACTGGTCAGAGTTTGGGCATCGGGCGAAACAGCGCGGTGCTCGTCATTGGTGGCACGAACGGTTCGTTTGGCACCTGGGACGCAAACATCGATTTCAAGATCCACTTCGAGGGCGAAGGCACGGCCGAGCTGTGGGTCCAAGGCGCGGGCGATCTCGATCCCGACGCCAACATCGGCGCGCTCTTTCCGCGTGGCTTGAAAGAAGGCACGATTAACGTGCCAGCGAGCGCGTCCGCGTTGATCGGCGTCGGCGCGACGCTCAATCGCACGACCTGGGTTTCCGCGGCCGGGACGATGGTCGACATGCCGGACCTCGGTGCGCTGACCAACGCGCCGCTCGATTCGATCGCGTATTTCAGCGCGGCCGGGCCGAACGCGCTCGGCGCGTTGAAGCCGGATCTGGTCGCGCCGGGCGTTTCTGTCGCGGGCGCGATGGCGCCGTCGGCCGATCCGCGACGAAATGGCGGCACCGGTTTGTTCGCGAGCTTCGGTCGCTGTCCGGGCACCGAAGAGTGTTTCGTCGTCGACGACACGCACGCGATCACGAGCGGCACCTCGATGTCGGCGCCGATCGTCGCGGGCTCGATCGCGCTTTTGTTCGAGCGCGATCCGACCCTGACCCAAGACGGCGTGCGCGCGTTGCTCCAAGCCGGCGCGCGTCCGCTTCAGGGATTGGTGCCAGACGAGCGACAGATTGGGCCCGGCGCACTCGATCTCGAAGGCGCGCTCGCGGCGGCGACCGAGGGCGATTCACCGGCGGAGCGAGTGCCCGGCGCGCAAAGTTGGCTCGCGCTCTCCGAGTCGTACGCGCATCCGGATCCGAATTGGCCCTTCGTCGGCTATGCCGAGCTGCGCGACGATGCCGGCGAAATCGCCGACGGCTTCGATCCGAGCCGACTCACGCTCAGCGTCGAGCAAGCCAACGTGACCGAAAATCTGACGCGCGTCGCGCCTGGATTTTATCGCTTCACGCTCGCGGCTCCGTCGGGCA
This sequence comes from Polyangiaceae bacterium, assembly GCA_036268695.1. Taxonomy (GTDB): domain Bacteria; phylum Myxococcota_A; class Polyangia; order Polyangiales; family Polyangiaceae; genus PMG-095. Next base: position 9,573 of record DATATR010000222.1, read on the forward strand.
GCGGCGGTCAGACGCTGCGCTTGAAACTAGCCTTCGACGACCAGCCTTTGCTGCAAAGCGACGTGCCGATTGCCGTCGATCATTGGGTTGCCGACGACGGCGTTTCAACGCGCGGCGGCTGCGCGTTTGCCGCGCGGGGAAGTTTGGTTGGGGTTGCCTGGTTCGGCGCGGCCGCGCTCGGATGCGGGCTGTTCGTCGCGCGACGGCGCCGTCACATGCGGGCAAAGTAAACCGTACACGACTCGGGCTCGAACGGATCGAGATCCGGATCGAACGGGTGCGCCAGATCCACGCCGCCCATGTTGATGCCGATCGCGAGCACCGCGCGCGCATCGAGCAAATTGACGACGCGCGCTTCGCTCGATTGCGCGCGCTCTTGAAATGGCACATCCACGCGCGACAGCTCGCGACCCTGCGCGTCCACGCTCACTAGCATCCACTTGAACGCGACCGGCGCTTCCCACTCCGCTTGAAAGCCAAGCGATGCGCCGAGCGGCACTTCGTCGAGGTCGATCCAAATGTATTCGCTGCCCGTCGGTTCGAGCGGGCGCGACGCGTGCACGCGGCGCGGCAAGGAAGAATACTTCAGCACCCAGTCGTAACGCGGGCGCGCGAAGGCGCCGGCCCACTCTTCGTACGGCGGATGAGCGCCGTCATCTCGATCGCCCAGAAACGCCCGCGCGACGGCGTATTCACCGAACAGTGCGGCGGTTTTCACGGTGTCTTCGTCGAGGCTGTGGCGCAGTACGTCGAACACGTCGGGCTCGTCGTTCCACGTGTAGGCCGCGGCTGCGGTGCTGTCGACCGCGGCGGAAAACAGCGAAGCGCTGAGCGTGCCGATGTTTTGCGACGAACGCGCGAGCTCCAAGAAATCGAGCAAGAGCGCGGCTGCGGCGTTCGGCTTGGCAGTGCGCCCCGCGATCGCGCGCTCGGGCTCTGCTTGAGCGTCGTCGATCGCTTGTGCGTCGAGTGAAGTGATGCGACCGGTGAGCCACCAGAGCTCGGTCGCGAACGCGCGCTCGAGTGCGGGCACTTCGGCCGGGTCGAGTCGCTTTGCGACGGCTTCCGCGACGCACAACGTCGCGTCGCGCTGAACCAACCAAAAATCCTCGCTGCCGCCGAGACAAAACGCGGCCGCGCTGTCGAGCGCGCCGAAGCGCACCGCGTCGGGTTCAACGACGAGCTCGCTTTGAGTCGCGTCGAGATACCAATCGAGCGCGTCGCTCCCGCCGTGCCCGTCGTCGGAGAGCGGCGCCGGCAATGCGAGCGCTTCGACGACTCGTTCGTAGGCTTGCTCGAGCGCTGCGAGCGCCGCGAGCGCCCGTTCGCCGCTCACGCCTGCTCCACGCTGCACGCACACCGGCAGGCGCGCGGAACAGGCCGCGTCGAGACTGCGCGGCCGCTCGTGCTGCGCGGCAAACGGCGCACCGGTCGGCAGCTCTGGGTCGATCGCCACCGGCGGCCGGACTACATGCGGACCTGCACCGAAGAGCAGGGGCGGGTCGCGTCGAGCAGTGCCCGCGTTCGCTGGGGAACCGACTGCGAGCGCCGCGAATCCAGCGAGCGCGAGGCGAAGTCGGAAGCGAATGCGGAGGCACATGGCCGGGGCGGACTTTAACCTAGAAACCGAGGCGGCCGTGCTTCGGCCGCGGCGGAGTCGGCCGAGAATTGACAGGATTTGCCCGAAACGCCCTATACTCCAAAGTTGCGGGCCAAAGGCCCGAACTCGAACCATGATGAGCCCGCGCTTCGATCCATCTTACGCTTTGGAGTTTGATCTCGGTCGCGGCCAGATTCGCGTGGCCAACGCTGCCGAGCGCGTAGTCGTCCCGAGCGACGCGTTGCTCGCGCTGTGTCAGGCGGCGAACGAGGAAGCCGTACGCGACTTTGGACGCCGGCTCGGCACCGAGGCCGGTCGCGCACTGCTCGGCCGCTTGGGTGACGCAGGTCAAGCTTCGCTCGAAGCGGTGGTCGAACACTTGGGCGGCGAGCTCGCGTTGATGGGACTCGGCTCGCTCGCGCTCGAACGTTGGGGCAGCGCGCTCGTGCTCTCACTCTTCCACTCGCCGCTCGGGCAAGCGGGAGACTTGCTGCTCGGTTCGGTGCTCGAAGGCGCCGCGCAGCGTGCTTTCGGGCGAGACGTAGTCGCCGCGAAGTTGATGCGCGACGGCGATCAGGTTCGCTTCCTCATTACTAGTCGGATGGGTGCAGATAAAGCGCACGGTTGGCTCTCGTCCGGTGTGGCGTGGGGCGAAGTGCTCTCGCGTCTCGTCGGCTCCACGCGAGGTGTGTCGTGAATCCAGAGGTGGCTCGGCTCGAAGAGTTGCTCGCTCGCGTACGGCGGAATGCCGCGCTGCCGCGTCCGGCGCGCGGTGTTGCTCCGCGCGCAGCGCAGCCCGCGGTTTCGACGCCCTCGCCCTCGCCCGTCGCGCCGATCGTTGCGGCGCCCGCGCCGGCCGCATTTTCGGCGCCCGTGGTCATTCCCGATCCGATGCCTGCGCCAGCGTCGGTGAAGCCGCCGGCTCCGGCGTTCAACGACACGGTCGACGATCTGCTCGCTGATCCGTTCCCCGCGTCGTCCGCGCCGCAGCAGGCAGCCCCACCAGAAGCAGCCGCGCCCGACGCTGCCTTCGCCGAAACCAAGGAACACATCTCGGGTGTGATGCCCGCGGCAGTTGCCGCTGAAGAGCCGGAAGAGTTGCTCGAGGACGACATCGTCGAGATGAGTCCGATTGCTGCTGCGCCGGTCGAAGCGGTCGTGCCGGCCGCACGCAGTTCGCTCGATGAGCTCGACTTCGAAGACGAAGAATCCGCCCAGCCCACCGCGAACGAAGAAGAGCCGCCAGTGTCTTCGTCGCGCAGCAAAGTCGCGGGCACAATGGACGAAGCGCTCGCGCAAGCCGCCGCGCAGATGGACGAAGGCCGGGAAGTGCCGCTCAAGACGCCGCCGCCCGAGTCGGGGCCGCAAGCGGCGATGCCGCCGATGCCCGCGCCGGCCGCGCCGGACATGGACGAGTTGCTCGAAGCCGACATTTTGCCGGTCGGTGCAAACGCCGGCCCGACGCAGGAACAACTCGGTCAAACGATCGATCTCGACGACGCGCGCGGTCCGCGCTTGGAGCTCGATCATCCGCAGGTGGCGCTGGCCGAAGCCGCGCACGAAGAGCTCGAAGTGTCGTTGCCGCAGCGCGAGTTTGGCGGCGGCTACCAAGAGAACCTGATGCCGCCACCCGAGGCGCGGCAAGATCTCGATGCGCACTTGCAGCGCGTCGGCGACGAAGCCATCGCGCCGCCGCCGGAGTCACTCGCGCAATTGCCGTCGATGCAGCCGGGAGCGAGCGCGAGCGGAATGTACGCGGCGCAACCAACGCCGGCAGTGACCACCGAATCGCCGACGCAAGCTGTGTCGACGGTCACGGTCGAAGCGGCCGCGAACGCGGAATTCGCGCCCGAGCTGCTCGCTCGGCCGGAGCTCAGCCCCGGTCCAGTCGCGAAGTTCATTCGCGCGGACGCGCCACGGCCGAGCACATTTTTGGAGTTGCTCGATTCGTCGCTCGCGCTCGGGCGCGATTGATCGCGAACGGTGGTCGCGTCGAGCGCGTGCGCACTCTCGGAGCGAAGTCAGCATGAAGCTCGCGAGCTTGCGTCACGGCCGAGACGGCGCGCTCTGCGTCGTCAGCCGAGACGGCTCGCGCTTCGAGTCGGCGAGCGACATCGCGCCGAGTTTGCAGGTCGCGCTCGACGATTGGGACCGCCTCGAACCGGCCTTGAAGCAACGCTTCGAAGAGCTCGAATCCGGCTCTATTTCCGGCCAATCCATCGCGGCCGGCGATTTCTGTGCGCCTTTGCCGCGCGCATACGAGTGGATCGACGGCTCGGCGTTCATCAATCACATCGTGCTCGTGCGGCGCGCGCGTGGTGCCGAGCCGCCCGAAACGCTCAGCCGCGATCCGCTCGTGTATCAGGGCGCCTCGGGCCAGTTGCTCGGCGCGCGTGACTCGTTTTCGCTCGGCGACCCGAGCTTTGGTTTGGACTTCGAAAGCGAAATCGCGGTCGTGCTCGCCGACACGCCGCGCGGCACGAGCGCTACTCTCGCGCCCGAGTTCGTGCGCCTGTTGATGCTGGCCAACGATTGGACCTATCGCAACTTGGTGCCGGCAGAGCTGGCGAAGGGCTTTGGGTTTTTCGTGTCCAAGCCAGCGACGTCGTTTTCGCCCTTCGCCGTGACGCCGGACGAGCTCGGCGCTGCCTACCGCGGCGGTCGCGTGCATTTGCCGCTCCGAACGCGGCTGAATGGCGTGCTCGTCGGCGATCCCGAGGCAGGCGCGGAAATGCATTTTTCATTTTTTGATTTGATCGCGCACATCGCGCAGACGCGCGCGCTCACGGCCGGGACGATCCTCGGCAGCGGCACGGTGTCGAATGCGGACGAGGCACGCGGCGTGTCGTGTATCGCCGAGCGGCGCGCGCGCGAGATGATCGCGCAAGGAAAAGCCATGACGCCTTTTTTGAAAGCCGGCGATCACGTCGAAATCGAGCTCCACGACGACGCGGGCGTGAATGTGTTCGGCACGATTTCGGCGCGCGTCACGCAGTAAGTCGTTACACTCTCGAGCATGATTCTGCACACGTATTGGCGGAGCTCTTCGGCATATCGCGTGCGCATCGCGCTCGGCTTCAAAGGCCTCGCGTACGAATCGCGCTTCGTGCATCTCGTGCGCTTGGGTGGCGAGCAACATCAGCCGGAATTTCACGCCAAAAATCCGCGCGAACAAGTTCCAGTACTCGAGCTCGAAGAAGCTCGGAACACCGTATTTCTGGCGCAGTCGCTGGCGATTATCGAATACCTCGAGGAACGCTTTCCGGCGCCACCGCTCCTTCCGCGCGAGCCGGTCGCGCGCGCTCGAGTGCGCGAGCTCGCCGAGCTCGTGAACTCGGGCATACAGCCGTTTCAAAACACCGGTACGATCAATTTCCTGGCCGAAGTCGCGCCCGAGCTCGACCGGACGCGCTGGTGTCAGCACTTTATCGGCCTCGGGCTTTCGAGCCTGGAAACTCGCGCGCGTGAATTGTCGGGTCGCTTTTTGGTCGGTGACGAGGTCTCGGCCGCGGATGTATTGCTCGTGCCGCAGCTCTACGCGGCCCGTCGCCTGCAGATCCCGCTCGCAGCTTTTCCGACGCTGCTCCGCGTCGAAACCGAATGCTCGAGGCTCGAGGCCTTCGCGGCTGCGCACCCTGACCGACAGCCAGATCGCGAATAGTTGAGGCAGAAAAGCTCTGGCGGCGAACACGCGACGAAAGAACTGCGGCCGCGTCGAGAAAAGGCGCTATTTTTGAGACATGGCAGAGCTGGAAGCGCTCGGTATTCTCGGCCTGGAAGGGGTCCACTACTACGTGCGCGACTTGGAGCGCAGCGAGCGCTTCTACATCGATCGCATGGACTTCGCGGAGATCGCCGCGAGCGGCGCCACTTTGAACGAAGGTGGGCATCAGCGTTCGCGTGTGTTCCGCGCCGGCGAATACGTCGTGATGTGCTCGACTCCGCTGGGCGACGGCGGTCGCGCGGACCGTTATTTGAAAAAGCATCCGGACGGCATCGGTACGCTCGCGTTTCGAGTGCGCGATGCCGAGCGCGCGTTCACTTTATTGGATGGCCGCGGCGCGACGCCGATCAGTGAAGTGCAAACGTTCAAAGACGACGGCGGTACGCTGAAGACATTTTCGATCACGACGCCATTCGGCGACACGACGTTTCGCTTCGTGGAGCGCCGCGGCTATCGCGGTTTTTTCCCGGGCTTCGAGCAGCTCGAGCCCCCCGCCGGCGGCCAGAATCGCTGCCGAATTCGCGCGGTCGATCACATCACGTCCAATTTTCAGACCATGTCTCCCGCGCTCTTGTGGATGGAGCACGTGCTCGGCTTCGAGCGCTATTGGGACGTCGAATTTCACACGCGCGACGTGGGCCAAGTGACGATGCGGGATGGTTCTGGGCTGCGCTCGGTCGTGATGTGGGACAAGCACTCGGGTCTCAAGTTCGCGAACAACGAACCCTATCGTCCGAACTTCAAGGCCTCGCAGATCAACATCTTCAACGAAGATCACCGTGGGGACGGCGTGCAGCACATCGCGCTCGAGGTCGAAGACATCATTCGAACCGTGCGCGATTTGCGCGCGCGTGGCGTCGAGTTCATGCCCACACCGAACACTTATTACGACGCGCTCCCCGAACGCCTGCACGATCTCGAGATCGACAGCATCGACGAAGAGGTGAGCGTGCTCCGCGAGCTACAATTGCTCGTCGATGGACATGGGCACAAATCGTATCTTTTGCAGATATTTTTGAAGGATTCTGCCGGACTCTACGGCAGCCGCGAGGCTGGACCATTTTTTTATGAACTGATTCAGCGAAAAGGTGACAGCGGCTTTGGTGCGGGCAATTTTCGTGCGCTGTTCGAGAGCATCGAGCGTCAGCAAATGATCGAGCGCGAGCTCAGCGCCGAAGGCAATCACTGATGCTCGAACGCCGGGCGTTCGGTTCGCTGCCAGCAAAGCCGCACACCGCGCTGCGTGGCAGCAGCGGCGCGTTGCGTTTCGAAGAATGCATCACGCGGTCAGGCTTCGACGGCGCATATACGATCGTCTATCACGAGCGACGTCCGCACGAAGCGGAGCCAGTCGCGACCGAGCGCGGCTGGGAAATCGTCGGCGGTCGACCACCGCGCGAGCTCTTGCGTTACGGGTTCAAGACGTTCGAAGTCCGCGAGCGCGCAGGCCAAGCGCTCGATGCGCGCGTGCCGCTGCTCGAAAACGACGACTTGGTGCTTTCCGTGCTCTCGCCGAATGCCGAAGATTCCGCTTATTTCGTCAACGCCGACGCGGACGAGCTGTTCTTCGTGCGCGAAGGCGGCGGTGTCTTGAAAACTCAACTCGGCGAGCTTCGCTTTCGCGCGAACGACTATCTCTACGTGCCGAAAGGGCTCTTGCACCGCTTCGCACCGGACGCCGAACAGACACAAGAGTGGCTCGGGTTCGAGAGCTACGGTGCAATGGGCATTCCGAAGCAATATCGCAACGAGCTCGGTCAACTGCGGATGGATGCGCCGTATTCGCATCGCGACTTTCGCGCGCCGGAGTTCGTCGGCCCGAGCGACGAAGGCATTCGCGAATTGACGGTGAAGCGCGCGAATTCCTTTTTCGGCTATCGCTACGCGCACTCGCCGCTCGACGTGGTCGGTTGGGATGGCACGTATTATCCGTTCGCATTTTCGATTTTGGATTTCGAAGCGCGCGTCGGCGCGACGCATTTGCCGCCGAGCGTGCACGCGACGTTTGCTTTCCCGGGCGCGCTTTTGTGCAGTTTCGTGCCGCGCCCGCTCGATTTCGGCGCGAACGCGATTCCGTGCCCCTACCCGCACTCGTCCGTCGACATCGATGAAGTGCTGTACTACGTGCGCGGTAATTTCACGTCGCGCAAAGGCATCAGCGCCGGCAGCATGTCGCTACATCCAGCCGGCATCCCGCACGGCCCGCATCCCGGCGCCTACGAAGCGAGCATCGGCGCATCACATACCGAAGAGCTTGCTGTGATGCTCGACTGTGCGCGCCCGCTGCGCATTACCGCGGCGGCACTTCAAGTCGCGGATCCGAATTATCATCACAGCTTCGTCGACCCCGGCGTTAACCACTCGATCGGCTGATCGCGTAGCCAAGTGCGTTGCCGGCGCGCGAACACGCGCGTGGCGCGGAAAATCGCGAGCTCGAGCTCAGCCAGATCGATCGGCTCTTCGCGGCTCAGAGCTTGCGCGATCTGCTTATAGCCAACCGAAGAAAACGGCCGAGTTTCCGCGTAGCCCGCTTGCAAAAGTCGCGTCGCCTCCGCGACCCAGCCCGCTGCGAGCATGGCGCGACAGCGCGCGAGGATCAGCTGATCGAGCTCGGCCTTTTCGCGGCGCACGCCGAGCAAGCGCGCTTCGTGGCGCGAGGTCTTGAAGCCGTGCGCCGCTTGCCAATCGCTCATGCGCACGCCAGTGAGCTCGAATACTTCGAGCGCACGACTCACGCGCACGAAGTCGTTCGGCGCGAGACGGCGCGCGGCCTCGGGATCGACGCGGCCCAAGTCCGCGTGTAACCCCGCGCGTCCGACTTCGTTCACGCGCGCTTGATGGCGCGCGCGCAATGCGGCATCCGCCGGCGGCGCGGGCACGAGCCCGTGCAACAAGGCGCGCACCCATAAAAACGTGCCACCGCACACGATTGGCCGTTTGCCCCGACCGCGAATTTCGGCGATCGCGAGCTCTGCCAGCTCGGTGAACCGTGCGGCGTCCATCGGTTCGTTCGGCTCGATCACGTCGATCAAATGCTGCCGGGCGCGTGCGCGTTCTTCCGCACTCGGCTTGCCGCTGCCGACGTCGAAATGCCGATACACTTGCACGCTGTCCGCGCTGACGATTTCGCCGTCGTGCGCCTCGCACAACTCGACGGCCAGCGCCGTCTTGCCGGATGCGGTGGGTCCCACCACGACCCAAAGTCGATCGTCACTCGTCATCACGGGAATTTATTTTGGGGATGCTCCATTGAGCCATAGCGCACGCGGGTTCAACGGCGCCCGACTTTGCGCTCGAGCTCTGCCCAACTCAGAAACGTCACCACGGGCCGACCATGCGGGCAATGTCCCGCGAAATCGGCGTCATCGAGCGCTTGCAAGAGCGCTTTGGCTTCATCCGGCGCGAGCGGGTCACCCGCGCGAATCGAACCGTGGCAAGCCATGGTCGCGAGCGCGAGGTCGACGGCATCGGAAAATCCGCGCCCGCCTTTGCGCGAAACCTCGCTCAAAAGATCGCGCAACAGTCGCTCCGCGCTCGCGCGCTGGAGCAGCTTCGGCACAGCGTGAATGCTGATCGTTTCGGCGCCGCGCACGCGCACATCCAGCCCGACTTCCGCGATTTCCTTGGCGCGCTGTTCGACGAGCTCGGCTTCGGCCGGCAATACGTCGAGCATGACCGGGAAAAGTAGCGCTTGCGACGGCACGGCGCGCCCTTGATATTGCTTCTGCAAGCGCGTGAACGTGACGCGCTCCGCGGCCGCGTGCTGATCGAGCAGATAAATCCCTTCGCCGCTTTCGCACAAAAGGTAGGTTTGGCGGAGCTGCGCCACGAAGCGCAAGCTCGACCACGCGATTTCCGCTTGCCCTTTCGCAAGCTGCGCGGGAGACGAGTCGCGCACGGTGAGCAACGAGGGTTCGACCGTGAACAAAGTATCGAGCACGGCTTCGCCGTTCGTTGTGCTTGCCACGTTTTCGACGCTCGCCGCCGCTTCCACCGCTCGCGTCGACTGAAACTCGCGCACGTCGCCGTCCGCACGTGGCGCGATCACGGGCTCGGCAGCGATCGCGACTGCGACCGGCTCGGATTTCGGACGATTCCAGGCGCTGCGGCTCGGTGTCGGCAGCGAGAATGCGCTGGCGAGCGCGCGAGACAGCATGCCGAAGAGCGCGTCGGTGAGCGCGCGCGGATCGGCGAAGCGCACTTCCGCCTTTTGCGGATGCACGTTCACGTCCAAAAACTCCGCTGGCAAATCCAAATGCACGACGCCGCGCGGATAGCGCCCGCGCTCGAGCACGCTGCCGTAAGCTTGCGCGATCGTGACCGCGAGCGCGCGATCGCGCACCGAGCGACCGTTCACGAACAAGCGCAGCCCGCCAGCGCCGCTGCGCGCGTGCTCTGGTCGAGCCAGAAAAGCCTCCATTTGCAAGGGGCCGCGCGTGCCCGCGCAGTGCGTGAGCTCGTCGCCTTGGTTCACTTGGGCCGCGCGTTCGCGGCGATCGCTCGCGCGCAAGAACTCGCGCACGCTGCGGCCGTCCCGTGAAAGCGTGAACGTCACGTGCGGTCGCGTCAGCGCCGCTGCTTCGACGATTTCGGTCACGTGCCCCGACTCAGTCCCGGTCGAACGGAGGAACTTACGTCGCGCCGGCACGTTGAAAAAAAGATCGCGCGCCTCGACGCGCGTACCGACGGCCATGCCCGCTGGGCGCACGATCGCTTCTGCGCCGCCGTCGATCGCGATTTCGACGCCCGCATCTGCGCTCGACGGCCGCGTGCGCAGCAAGAATCGGCTCACCGACGCGATGCTCGGCAACGCTTCGCCCCGAAACCCGTAGCTCGCGATGCGGTTCAAATCATCGATCGTGCGCAGCTTGCTGGTCGCGTGTCGCTCGACGCTGAGCCGTGCATTGTCCGGACTCATCCCGACGCCGTCGTCGCTCACGCACAAGCGCGTGACGCCGCCGCCTTCGATCTCGATGTCCACGCGCTCTGCTCCGGCGTCGAGCGCGTTCTCGATCAACTCCTTGACCGCACTGGCCGGGCGCTCCACCACCTCGCCCGCCGCGATCTGACTCGCGAGCGCAGGCGGCAAAATCGCGATTTGCGCTTCCACCATGGCCGATGCGCAGCATCGCATCGGCTCGTCGCGCGCTCAATCGTTACAACAGGCCGGCCCGCAGCGCGGCTTCGGCCAGCCCGCCGCCGGTCATGGCGCTCGCTTTGAGAATGTCCGTCGCGGCGGCCTTCACTTCGAGCGGCGCCTGGGCCATGGCAAACGAACGCCCGGCGCGCTTGAGCATCGGAATGTCGTTCAACCAATCGCCGACCGCCACGACTTCGGCGGCGGTGACGCCGTGGTGGCGCGCGACCCAATCGATCGCCGTGCCTTTATCGACGCCGGCGGCGCGCACGACCAGCCCCCAAGTGCCCGTGTAACCCGGGCGTCCGAGTTCGAACGACACCGATTGCAAATGCTCCGCGTGCGCTGCGAGAAATGTTTCGACGTTTTGAATTTGGGTTGGGGTGCCTAGCGCGACGAGTGCCGCCATGGATGCGCCGGGTTCCTGCCAACTCGCGAACTCGGAGAGCTTTTCGATTCGCTGCGTGCGCTCGGACCAAGTCGACAAATAGTCGAGGTACGGTTCGCCACGCTCGTCGTGGTACAGGCGATCGCCCGAGAACGCGAAGGCCGCGGGTCGAAATCGAGCCAGCGCGTCGAACAGCGTGCTCGCGGCGAACTCGGAGAGCGGCGTGCTGTGCAGCTCCGCGTGGTTCTGCG
>DATATR010000223.1:0-10372 GCA_036268695.1 Polyangiaceae bacterium
AGGCAACGGCGCAACCGAGCACCATCGACAGCGCTGATAAATATCCACGCGCTCGCGCTGAAGATCGGAATCTCGTTCGGAGGATGGGCAACACGGGACGACTCCTGCCTCCTCCCACCGGCCTCAAGATGCCGCGCAGCAGAAGAACGTAAAAGGAAAAAACCACCCGGCGAGCGAAACTTGCGTAGTCAGCGCGGACGCTTTGTGCACACTCTCTCTGCTTCAAAACCAGCGGCGCCGCCATTTGCCACGAATTTAGGCTCGATCCACGAGCGAGCGCGTGACCCAGCGCGAAAATGCCAGACCCAGTGAAAGCGGCGCGCGCGAATCGCTACGGCAAGGATCTTGCTGGCTTGCGATGCGAAACACCTCACGACGTTGCTGAGGCGGCTCGCCGGCTTCGGAGACGCACTACATGTACGCACCTCGAGTCTCGATAGTTTTCTGCTTCGCGCTCGCGCTCAATGCGTGTTCCGGCGGTGACCTGAGCGCAAGCAGCGCGCACGGCGGAAGCAGCGGCAGCGCCGGGCACGCGGGCGCAAGCGTCGCCACGAGCGGTGCGGCGGGCGCGAGCAATGCAAGCGCGAACGGCGGAAACTCGGGCAGTTCGAGTTCGAACTTTGGCGGCGCCAGCAGCGCGGGTGACGCCGGAACGTCCACGGCCGGCAGCGGCGGCGCGAGCGGCGCGGACGGCGGAAGCGACCCGAACCAGCCGCCCGCAGGCTGGGTACTGGACTGGAGCGACGAATTCAACGGCGCCCCTGGCGACTCGCTCGACAAAACCAAATGGGCCTACTCCGTCGGTCCCAATGACGCGAACATGGAGCAAGAGTTCTACACGGATCGCCCGCAGAACTCAGGTTACGACGGCCAAGGCCATTTCCTGATCACGTCTCTGCTCGAAGACTACATGGGCTATCACTACACGTCCGCGAAGTTCACGAGCTCCGGCAAATACGAATTCACGTACGGCCGACTCGAGACGCGAATCAAACTCCCCGCCGGCAAAGGTTTGTGGCCCGCGTTCTGGGCGCTCGGCACGAATATCGGCGACGTCGGCTGGCCCTCGTGCGGCGAGATGGACGTGATGGAAACCGTCGGCAACCAGCTGACGATGAATCACGGCAGCTTGCACGGCCCGGGCTACTCCGGCAGTGCCTGCTTGACGGCAACGTACACGCTGCCGAACAAAGCGACCCTCGACGACGACTTTCACGTCTTCGCCGCCGAGTGGGAAGAGAACGTCGTGCGCTTTTACGTCGACGACACGCTCTACGAAACACGCACGCCCGCCGACGTGCCAGCCGGGAAAAAATGGGTCTACGACCACAACATTTTCTTGATCCTGAACGTCGCGGTCGGCGGCACCTTGCCCGGCGATCCCGACGACTCGATCTTCCCGCGCTCAATGGCGATCGACTACGTGCGCGTCTACAAGCGACCCGCTCAATGATTTCCGATCCAACATAGAGAGCGCGCGCCGAAGAGCTCGCGTTTTCGCCCTGCGCCGTCATTTTCCTTCCCGGCAATCGAGCTCGACTGGGCGGGCAGCGCTTTGGCTATTTTGCCTGAAAAAGCTGGCCGCTTCCGGACACGTCCGCGAGACACATGGCAACGCGTCTTCGCGCGACTGGCTCGACTCGGGCCGTGTTTTTTTTGGGTTTGCTAGCCATGTGCGGCGCAGCTTGCTCGAGCCCACCGAGTCCGGCTGCCCCTTCCGCGAACGGCAGCGCCGGTGACACAGCGAGCGGCGGCACTTCGTCTTCCGCTGGAACGACGAACAACCCACCAGGCGGAAGCACATCATTGGCCGGCGCGACTTCGACCAACGGCGGCAGCACCAATCAACCGGACGCGGGCAATGATCAGCCGCTCGGTCCGCCACCAGACTTCGGCCCGAACGTGCTGATCTTCGATCCGAGCATGCCAATGGCGATGATTCAGTCGCAGCTCGACGCCGTGATCGGCAAGCAGGCGAGCAACCAATTCGGCACCGATCGCTACGCGTACTTCTTCAAGCCGGGCCAATATAGTCTCGACGTCAAGCTCGGCTTTTACATGCAAGTGCTCGGGCTCGGCGCGTCGCCGGACGACGTGCAGATCACCGGCGGCGTGCGCTCCAAAGCCGATTGGTTCGGCGGCAACGCGACGCTGAACTTCTGGCGCGCCGCAGAAAATCTGAACGTCACTCCGACGCAAGATTCCGGCGTCGAAATTTGGGCGGTTTCGCAGGGCACGTCGTTCCGGCGCATGCACGTGAAGAGCTCGACCAATCTCTCCGATGGCGGCTACTCGAGCGGCGGCTTCATCGCCGATTCACAGTTCGACGGCCCGGTCACTTCCGGCACGCAGCAACAATTTTTCTCGCGCAACACTTCGTGGATTGGTTGGGGCGGCGGCGTGTGGAACATGGTTTTCTCCGGCGTCGACAAACCGCCGCAGGGCGCTTGGCCAACTCTGCCGTACACCGTGATCGCGAAGACTCCGCTGATCCGCGAGAAGCCGTATCTCACGATCGACCGCGACGGACACTACTTCGTGATGGTGCCGAACACGAAAATGGATTCTGTCGGCAACAGTTGGTCGACCGCGGCGGACTCGGTGACCGCGGTCACGACCGACAAATTTTACGTCGCGAAGCCCGCGGACAGCGCAGCGGCGATCAACGCCGCGCTCGCCCAAGGCAAGCATCTCATTTTGACTCCCGGGATTTATCACCTGGACGACAGCATCCAAGTCACGCAAGCGAACACGATCGTGTTCGGGCTCGGTTTGGCCACGCTGGTGCCGAACAACGCGCTGCCCGCGCTCACGATCGCGGACGTGGACGGCGTGAAGGTGAGCGGAATCATCGTCGACGCCGGCGCAACGAGCGCGCCCACGCTGATTCAAGTCGGGCCGATGGGCGCGAGCGCGGCGCACGGCCAAAACCCAAGCTCGCTACACGACATCTCTTGCCGTGTCGGCGGCGCGACAGCGGGCCAAGCCGCGAGCTGCCTCACGATCAACAGCAACGACGTGATCGCGGACAATCTTTGGATGTGGCGCGCGGATCACGGTGCGGGCGCAAACTGGAACGGCAACGTGAGCGCGAATGGGCTGATCGTGAACGGCAGCGGCGTCACGATTTACGGCCTGTTCGTCGAGCACTTCCAACAATATCAAACGCTCTGGAACGGCAACGGCGGCCGGCTCTACTTCTATCAATCGGAGATGCCGTACGATCCGCCGGCGCAAGCCCAGTGGCAACACAACGCCGTGAACGGCTATGCCTCTTACAAGGTCGCCGACGCAGTCACGACACACGAAGCCTGGGGCCTCGGAACGTATTGCTCCTTCCACAACGCCGTCGTGTCCGAAAACTCGGTCGAAACACCGAGCGCGACCGGTATCAGCATGCAGCACATGATGACGTCGTGGCTCAACGGGGCGGCCGGCAGTGGCATCACACACATCGTCAACGGCACCGGCAGTTCCGCAACCCAGACGACGCGCCAAGCGCTGTCACCGAATTGATTGCGATCGCTCGCACGCCGCGCCCGCTCGAGCTGAGCGGGGCGGCGCACATCGGTCGCGAATTCCTGTCTTACAGCGTGTTCAGATAGGCGAGCAGATCGCTTTGGCTCGCCTGCGGAAGCGCCTGATACGCTGCGGCTGCGGCCGCACCTTGGCCGGCATGCGCGAGAATCGCCGCGCCGCGATCGGTCGTGCGCCCGTCGTGGAGCAGCTTGTTGCGCGAATGCAAACCCCACAACGGCGCGGTGCGCATGCGTCGCGTCGCGGTGACCGAGTCGCCGTCGTTGATGCCGATGCCGTCACCGAGCGAGCCCATGTCGTGCACCAAAAAGTCCGAGAACGGCGCGAAGGCGATGCCCGCGGGCACGCCGCCCGCCGAGGTCGAGCGGAAGATATCGCTGTCCGAACGGTGACAACCGCTGCAGCTGAGCGACGCTGAGTTGAACAACGTGCGGCCGCGATCCGCGGCGCTGCCGGCCGTGATCGGCGTCTGCGCGGGCGGCGCCAGGTGCGCCATGAAGAACGTGAAGTTTCGCACGTCGTCTTGGAGCAAATTCGCGTTGGCACCGGTGCAGCCGGTTTCGGTCGCGAAATCGTCGTCCGTGCCCGGCACGGCGTCGTCCGGGCAGCCGTTGATGATGGCGTTGGTTCCCGCGCGATTGGCCCGGTTTTCCGTCGCAAAAGAGCGATTGGCCACGCCGGAGCTGCACGAGCTCGTGGTGATGCCCATTTCGTTCAAATAGGCGTCCGCCGAGAACTGCGCGAGGTTGTTCACGTTCGCTTTCCAACCAAAGCGCGCGACGCGTACGGTGCCGACGTGCTGCGACGGATCCGCCGGATTCGGCAACACGATCGGAAAGCGATTCGCCACGCCGCGAATCGCCGTCGGCTCGCGGCTCGCCAGTGTATCGAACGCCGAATCCGGCAACGAATCGACGAGCCCGAGACCGAAGGTCGGAGTCGTCACGCGACCGGCGAAGATGGTCGCTCCCGGAGCCGGGTTGGCGTCCGTGCCCGAGTTGCAATTGAGCCCACCGACGTTGAAACCGCCGATGCCGAACAACTGACGGAGTGAACCGCCGGTATTCGCCAGGCCGTTGAACACGCCGTTCGTGAGCGTGCCGTAGCGAGCCTCGACTTGCTGCCCAGCGCCGCCGAGCGCGCCGTTTTGGTGGCAGGTTCCGCAGGCATTTGCATTGAAAATGGGGCCCAAACCGTCGCTCGCGTTTTCGACCGCCGCGAAGTTGGCCTTGGCGTCGGCGAATGTCGTCGAGTTCGTGCCGGGCAGTGCGTCACCGAGCAACATCTCGCTGCTCACGCCGACGTTCTCATCACTCTCCATGCCGGCGCTACAGCCTGCAGCGGCGAGACCGCCGGCGCAGGCGAGCACGGCGGCGATCGATGCGCGAGTCCAATTGGGGCTAATTCTTCGGTACATTCACGGTCTCCTTGTGTTCGAACGCAGAGCGAGATCGAGCTCAAACGCGGCGTGACGAGGCCATGGCAGTCGAGTGCCTTTGGACGACAAGCGACGTCCCGAAACGAATTCACTGAGTTTGCTTGGCGACTTTGGCCAGATCTGAACCCGCCGACCGATGTCACACGAAGCGAGCGGAATTTCCGTTCACTACTGCGCATCGCGCGCGACCCGAGACTGCCGCGACTTCACGCTGCGATTGGCGGAGGTAAGTTCCCGCTGCGGAAGCAGCCGTAACGCGCAAAAAAGCGCGCAGCTCAATTTCTGCAATCGGTTGCAGAAAGTAGCCACGAGACTGGAACCGCGTGTCACGTCAAGCCCGAGATACTGAGCCTCACGACTGCTTCCCGAACACTATGCAGTGTGCGCTCAGCAAACCGATGGCGCCGGACGCCGTGTCCCCGCGAATCTGCGTCGAGGCGAGAGGGCGATGCGTGAGCTTTCCGACGATCGCTGGCTCTTGTTCATGGATCGCGCAAAAAGCCTGCGCGCGTACATCCGCCGCCGCTTGGATGATCCGGCCGAGGCCGAAGAAGTATTTCAGGATCTTAGCCTGATCGTGCTGCGCCACCGCTCCGGACCGAAGGATATGGAGCGCTTCAACGCTTGGTGTCATTCGCTCGCACGGCACGTGCTCGCACACCATTTTCGTGCGAAGCGGCGGCGCGCGAACCTGCTCACGCGCGTCGAGCTCGAAAGCGCGGGCTTCGAGACGAGCCATCGTGTAGACCCGGAACGAGCCGCGAGCGCACGTGAATTGCTTCGCCTGCTCGGCAAAAAGTTCGACCCCAAGGCGCGCGAATTGCTCTCCCAGCGCTACCT
The DNA here is from genome assembly GCA_036268695.1 of Polyangiaceae bacterium. Taxonomy (GTDB): domain Bacteria; phylum Myxococcota_A; class Polyangia; order Polyangiales; family Polyangiaceae; genus PMG-095. The sequence continues at coordinate 5,816 of DATATR010000223.1, forward strand.
GCTCGGCGAGAGCACCGAAGAAATCGCACTCCGACTCGAGCAATCGCCGACGGCGATTCGCATGCGCCTGATGCGGCTACGCTCAATCGCGAAACGTAAGTCGTCTTAGCGTCGCCACCTGATTTTCGCGGGTTCGGTCGTTTGTACAGCGCGCACTGGCGAATATCGCTATCTTGGAAGTCCGCGCGTGCAGACCAAAGATCCGGCTCAGGCCGTTGTCGTCGACGAAACCACGGAGTGGCTCGAAGCCGACGGGCTGGGCGGCTTCGCCAGCGGGACGACTTCCGGCGTGCGCACACGGCGCTATCACGGCCTGCTGCTCGTCGCCGCGACGCCGCCGGCAGATCGACGCATGCTCGTCCAAGGCTTCGTGGCACGCCTCGAAACGCCGGCGGGCGCGGCGGAGTTTTGGCCTCAAGCCTACGCGGGCGACTGGGTCACCGGCAAAGACGTCGAACGCATCGAGTTCACGCGCGAGCCTTGGCCGACCTGGCGTTTCTTCACGCGCCTCGGCGTCTGCGTCGCGTTCGAGTTGTTCGTGCCGCATGGAAGTGCGGCAGTCGTCCTCTCGTTCCGTTTGGATCGCGAAGCCGAAGGCGCGCGGCTCGTCGTGCGTCCACTGCTGTCTGGGCGCGGCTTCCACGATTTGCAGCACGAAAACGGCGCAATCGATCTCACGCCGCGCGAAGCGGGCGCCGCGCTCTGCTTCATGCCTTATCACGGCGTGCCCGCGATCCTTTCGCTCGCGAGTGGCAGCTATCGACACGCGCCCGATTGGTATCGGCGATTCTTCTACGCTGAAGAGGCGGCGCGCGGCCTCGATGCCGAGGAAGATCTGGCTTCACCGGGTGTGCTTTCATTCGATATTACTCGGCGCGAAGCACTCTGGGTGTTGAGTTCGGACACACCGGGCGGGCTCGAGCTCGGGCGAGAAACCGCCCCCGAGTTGGTCGAGCGCCTGCGCCGAGCCGAGCTCGCGCGGCGTGCTGGATTTGCCGGGCCGCTCGAGCGTGCGGCGAGCGCGTACGTCGTGGCGCGAGGTGCTGGGCGCACGTTGATCGCCGGCTATCCGTGGTTCGGCGATTGGGGCCGCGATACGTTCATCGCGCTGCGCGGCATTTCTCTCGCTCGGCGCGATTTCGAAACCGCGCGCTCGATTTTGTGCGAGTGGGCCGACCTGGTTTCGAACGGCATGTTGCCAAACCGCTGTTCAGACAATGCAAACGACGCCGTCGAGTACAACTCGGTCGATGCTTCGCTCTGGTTCGTGCTGACCGCTGCCGAACTTCTGGCTCAGCCGGAAGCGAATGCTCATGTGTCGAGCGCCGAGCGACGTCAGCTCGAAGACGCGATCGTCGAAATCGTGGCGGGCTACGCGCGCGGCACTCGTTACGGTATTCGTCGCGACACGGACGGATTGCTCGCGTGTGGCGAACCCGGCGTGCAGCTCACTTGGATGGACGCAAAGGTCGGTGACCAGGTGGTGACACCGCGGATCGGCAAACCCGTCGAGATCCAGGCGCTCTGGCTGCATGCGCTTTTGGCCGCGAGCAAGCACGCGACGCAATTTTCGGATTGGGCAAACGCGGCGAAGAGTGCATTCGAAGCGCGCTTTTGGAACGAGCAGCGCGGCATGCTCTTCGACGTCGTCGACGACAATCACGTGGCCGGCGCGCTCGACAGCGCGTGTCGGCCGAATCAGATTTTTGCCGCGGGCGGCTTGCCGATCACGTTGCTCGGTGCCGAGCAGGCGCGCCGCGTCGTCGATGCCGTCGAGAGCGAACTATGGACGCCGCTCGGACTGCGTTCGCTCGAACGAAGCGATCCGCATTATGTCGCGCACTATGAGGGCAACGCCAGGCAGCGCGACTCTGCTTATCATGAAGGTACGGTTTGGCCTTGGTTGATTGGCCCGTTCGTCGAAGCTTGGGTGAAGGCGCGCGGCGGGACGCGCGCAGCGAAATCGGCGGCGCGCGCGCGCTTTCTCGCGCCACTCCACGAGCACCTCAATCACGCCGGGCTCGGTCACGTCAGCGAGATTGCGGACGCTGAAGCGCCGTACACGCCGCGCGGCTGCCCATTTCAGGCCTGGTCCGTCGGCGAGCTGCTTCGGCTGGAACGCGACGTGCTCGCATAATGAACTCGACTCACAAAACATTGACCCGCGCCGATCGCGTCGAGCAAGGCTAACCCCAAAAAACAAATGACGACTCCGCGCGATGCTAAAGTCGGAGTGGCCTTGAGAAGGTCGCGCGGCAATGATCGAGCTCGAACGCAGCCTTTTGAAAGTCGCCGCGCGCGCTGCCAAGCTGCTCGCGCTCGCGATAGTGTTGGGCGGTTGCGGCTCGAAAAGCGATCTGGTCATTGGCAATGGCGCGAGCGACAGCAGCGCCGCGATCTGCCTCGACGGACAAGCGCCGCCCGTGTCGAGCCTCGTGCATCGCTACTCGTTCGGCGACACGACCACGACCGTGAGCGATTCGGTCGGCGCGGCGGATGGGCAAACTGCGACCGTCGCTGCGGACGGCACGCCGGGCGCCCCGGGTTCGGCTGCCGCGCTCGACGGCAGTGGCCAGCTCACGCTCGATGGCACTGACTTCGTGGCGCTGCCGAGCGGGCTCGTGTCATCGCTCGGGGACGCGACGTTCATCGGGTGGACGGCGTGGCACGGCGCGGCCGCGTATCAGCGCGTCTTCGATTTCGGAACCAGCGTGCAAGGCGCCGGCAAGCGCGGCCAGTGCGAAAGTTGCGTGCTGCTCATGACCGGCTCGGGCGACGCGGCCGGTAAGGGTTTGTGCGCGCAGGTTCATGCTCCGAGCTTGGCGGCGGCGCAGCAAATCGTGACCAACGTCTTCTTGGATAAAACCGAGCGCCAAGTCGCGGTCGTGTTCAAAAGCAACGACAGCATGAGCCTCTACTTGGATGGAGCCGAGCTCGGCACGACGAACATCAGCGTCGGACTGGCGGACATCGTTGACGACAACGATTGGCTCGGTCTTTCACAGTACGCGCTCGACACGCTGTATCAGGGCAGCTACGACGAGTTTCGCATCTACGATCGCGCGCTCAGCGCGTGCGAAATCGCGGCCACTGTCTCGGCTGGCCCCGACACTTTGTGAGTCAAACTCCGGCTGCGCCGCCCGAGTCTAGCGTGCCGGCGGACCCGCCGTTGCCCGCCGCGCCACTCGAGCCCGGAGCGCCGTTGCAGACGTATTGCGTGCTTTGAACTTCGGAGTCGTCGAGCGTGCCGTTATCGTTCGTGTCGATTCCCGAACGCACGCGGATACCGCCGAACTCGCAGTGGTTGCCAGCGGATTCCGGATCGACGCTGACCAGCGCATTCGAGCCGTTCGCGCCAGCATCACCCGGGGGCCCGGTGTCGCCTTTCGGGCCTGCGTCGCCCGTGTCGCCCTTCGGTCCCGCATCGCCCGTGTCGCCTTGCGAGCCCGTGTCGCCCTTCGGTCCTGCGTCACCGGTATCGCCCTTCGGCCCTGGTTCGCCCGGATCGCCTGATGCGCCGTCGGCGCCGTCTTGACCTGCAGGCCCGGCGTTGCCATCGACTCCATTGCAAACATATTGAGTCTGACCGATCTCGTCGAGTGAGAGCGCTCCATCGCCGTTGGTGTCCAGGCCAATCTCGATCTCGATGCCACCGCTTGCGCAGTGCGTCCCGGCGGGCTCAGTCGAAGTGACGACGAGGGCCGCACTTCCCGCTGGGCCGCGCGCGCCGTCACTGCCGCTACACGCAGAAAACAAGGCGGCGCAAAGCAGCCCGACGCTGGCTGCCAAACCGCCACAAATTCTCCACTTCATCTTGTTCTCTCTCGTCCGCATCCGCGTTGCTCCGTCCGGCTTCCACCGCATCGAGCGCAGCAGCTCAGCGCATCCTCGCCCAAGGAAACCCGCACTTTAAGGAGCTCGGTCGACCGGCACAATCGGAAAGCGCCGCGCCAACTGGCCAGCAATCGTCTTTCTTGCGTCGGTTCTGGCGACAGGCGTGTGCGTAGAAAATTGGCGCTGGTGAGGCACCCTGGTTAAACCGCGGGCCGCTCTTTCGGCGTGCGCATTCGGCAAAATGAGCTTGCGGCGCGGATAGGCTGCACAAGAAAGCCTCAACGCATCGGCACGACAACTGCACCGCTACGAAACATGGCCAACCCGAGCGGAGCCCCCGGTGACGAAACCACGCAGGTCAACGACCGGCATCGATCGGCCAAGATGGGCCTTGGGCTCGTCCTCGCGCTCATTACGGCGATCCTCGCGCTGGCCGCGTTCCTGTTCATTTGGTTTGGAGTGTTTCCGAGCCTGATCGTGCTCACCCTGTGCATCCCGCTCGGCTTCACTTCATATCGGCTGATTCAGAAGAACGCGTCCTCGATCGAGTGATGCGCCGGCGCATCGACGCGACTCGCGCCCGAACTCTGAGACTGAGATAGCAGATTACTCCGAGCGCACTTTCAGTTCTTCGAGCGAAATGCGGGAGCTCTGCCGTGTGTCTGCTTTCGTACTGCGCGCGATCAGCTCGAGCGCTCGACCGTGAGCGCCAAGCGTTTGGGC
>DATATR010000224.1:0-1957 GCA_036268695.1 Polyangiaceae bacterium
CGTGTCCCCATGCTCTTGGAACAGGCGCACCGACACCGCGGCCAGCAAGCAAAATGCCTTCAGCTCGTCCATCAAAAAATCGAGCAAATGCCCAACCGGCGAGGCCGTGCCACGCCAGCGCGCCAGCATGCCGTCCGCGCAGTCGAGCACGTAGGACAGCTCGAACACGATCGCCGCCGCGATCAAACCCACGTGCCCCGGCCAGAGTAAGAGCATCGCGACCGAGCCGAGCGCCACGAACACGGCCGACAGCGTGATCTGATTGGGCGTAACACGCGTGTCTTTGAGCGCGTCCACCAAGACCGCAGCGATCGGCCGACAAACGTAGGCGTTCCAAAACAGATCCGGAACTTTGCGCGTCTTTCGGTAGACTTCGGCCGCGCTCATGTAAAGTTCGGGCAGGCTACCTTGAACGCTCCACAAACTCGACCGCTTCGAAACCCGGCGTGGCGCGCGCGGCTGGCCCTGTTTTTGCTGCCATTGTGCGGCTTTTTCGGCTGCCATGCCGCCGAACGCGCAGAGCCCGATTCGCACAGCCCGCCGCAAATCGAGGCCGCGGCTTCGTCTGCGCCGAGCCCGACCGCGAGTCTTGCGCCGAGCGCCGCGCCGGCCGCGACGGATAGGGCTACCCCCAACAAAAATCCCGAAGCGGCAAATCAAGACGCCGGCGCGACGCCGAGCGCCGCACGTCGCTACGTAGTGGCCGCGGTCGGCGATTCGCTCACCGATCCGCGCTCGCACGGCGGCGGCTACCTCGAGTACGTCAAAGCGCGCTGTCCGAATTTGGAGCTCGATAACTTCGGTCGGGGCGCCACGATGGTGAACCAAATGCGCAAGAGCTTCGACGAGCAGATCGCGTCTTCGCCCAAGCAATACACACACCTGATCGTGTTCGGCGGCGTGAACGATTTGTACAGCGATCTGACCGCGCATCGCACGCCCGCGAAAATCGAAACGGATCTCGACTACATCTACTCGGCCGCGAAAGCGCGCGGCATGAAAGTGGTGGCGCTCACGGTCGCGCCGTGGGGCGGCTTCACGCGCTATTTCAATCCGTCGCGCGCCGAGGCCACGCACACGCTGAATGCTTGGATCCGCGAACAGCCCGCGCACGGCCATGTGGATGCGGTCGTCGACGCGTTCAAGCTGCTCTCGTGCGGCGATCCGGACGTTTTGTGCGAGCGCTTTTTCGCGCCGTTCAAGGATGGCATTCACTTCGGGCCGGGCGGCCATCAGCTGCTCGGCGAAGCTTTGTATCGAGCGGTTTTTGCCGACTGTTCCTGAACGAACTCGGCTTTTTTTGCGCTGCTTTTTCGGGTCGCGCGCGAGCGTTTGGGAGCGCGGGCCAAATTGCGCTATTGAAGCCCGCGATGGCGACCAGCGAGACCACGAGCCGCGAAGAGCCGGCGAAGAGCGTGAAGCCGAGCGCGGCCAAGAAAGCGAGCCCGAAGCCGAGCGTGCGCCGCACGGACGACGACGAGGACGAGCTCCCGTCGGTGATCGGCGGTCGCTACTTGGCCGCGGCGATCATCATCGGGCTCACCGTCGTCATTCCGAACTCGCCGCTCGGGAACATCCTCGAGCCGCGCGATCCGCCTGGGACCGACACCAACGCTTGGCAAGTCGGACAAAAGTCGGAGTTGATTCTCACGCTCGTGACGGCGGATGCGAACGCGCTCACTTGCGCGTCGCCACAAGCCTTCGAAGGCAAGCACTGCGCGTTCAAGACCGAGAGCGAGCCCTGGCCGCACGAAGCCGGCGCGCCGATGGACGACAACAAGGCAAACACGATTCAACCGTACCGCACTTGGCTCGACAACAAGCTCGTGCTCGTGTCCGGCGTGTGGGCGCAGCCGTCGCTCGCGATGCGCGTGCACGACGAACCACCGGGCAACCTCGCGCCGGACAAACTCGCGCGCTTCACCGCGAAATGCAAAGTGCATTGGGCGGGAAAAAT
>DATATR010000225.1:0-5141 GCA_036268695.1 Polyangiaceae bacterium
TCATTCCAGCCTTCGGGCACGACGCCAGCCGGCGGGCGCCCGACTTGGCCACCGATGCCCTGTTCGATCACGAACGTCGTCTTACCGACTTTGACGGCCGCATTGATCTGCTCGCCGATGGAGTTGGTTTGGGCGATCAGCGGCGTGCCGTAACGGCCCGCGTCCCATTGCCCCATCGCGCCGTAACGGCCGGTGAAGGCACCGACTTTGAGCTCGATCGGCAGCTTGAGCGGCCCGGATAAATTCACATCCAAATAAGCGTCGTTCACGCCCAGTTGATCGACGGGATTGTACAGACCCGATGCGTCGTTCAACGTCTTCGCGGCGAGGATCGCGGTCGCCGAAACCACCGAGTTGCCGTAAGTGAAATCGAGCTGCACCCACGGATTCGGAATCACGCCCGTGTAGCGGAACGTGCGCAAATCCTCGGGCAGCAAAGGCGGCGTATGCAACGCCGTGCCGCTTTGCCCGGGCGCGGGATCGGGCCGATGGTGCAGGCCCACGTCGAGCGGCAAGAGCACGTAACCGTGGAAGTCGAGCACCCAATCGTGTGAATCGTGCGGCGGCCGCGCGAACGGCAGAGACGGAAGTACGCTGCGCTGTTGCGGATCGCCGGGTGAGAGTCCGAGTGATGGCAAGCCCGAAGCTGCCGTGAATTCATCTGCCCATACCGAGCGACTGATTCCAAAAGATGCCAGGCAGAGGAGCGCGCCGAGTGCATATTTGCACGCGCCGCCCGAGCGCAAAAAGCTCCTGCTTCTGGGATTCCAGCGCGCCTTCGAGTCGGGTAAATTCGTATATTCCATGGCTCAAAAATCCGTACCTGCAGCCAGCGTGAGCACGTTGCGGTCGAGCGGGGCTGCTGGGTTGTTGTCGACTGCGCCGCTGTAGAAGAGCCGCGAATAAATCAGCTCGATGTGGTCGAGCGTCTGCCAATCCGAACGAAAGGCGATGCCCGGAGAAATGCTGAACGTGTTCCAGCGCCCGACCGCGAGCGTGCGGCTCTCGCCGTAGCTGCGCAGCGTGGTCGAAAACCACGACAGCATGCGGTAATCGAGATCGACGCCGAACAGATAGCCAGTCGCGTGCTTGAAGTACGAGTCTTCGCTGGCGAGCGTGCGATCGGCGACGCCCGCGAAAATCATCCGCAGATCGGGGCCGTTGCCGTCGAACGGCTCCGGATACCAAAGCAAGCGCGCGAGGCTCAAATCGTATTCGGCGCTGACGCCGGCGATCTTGCCCGTGCCGTTGCTGTTCACGCCGAGGTAGTTGCGCGCCATGTCCTGCGCGCCTTGCGTGAAGTTGAGCCCCCACCACACGCCGTCTTGAATCGGCGTCGCGTGATCGAGATTCCAATAACCGCCGCTCAAGCCGATTTGCCCCCACTGATCGGCAAACCAGTGCGCCTCCGCGAGGTACACGTCCATCCGGCCGTCGTGCGGCGTTTGCAGATAGGTGTGCTCGTCCGTGCCGTAAACGTCGGCGAAGTGCAGGCGCAGGATGTACTTGTTCTTGACGTTGATCGCCGCGTGCGCGTGCTGCAGCAAGGTGGAGACACCGGTTTCGTTCCAGCCGGTGTACGTGCCGCGTACGAATGCCTCGGGCACTTCGGGAATGCCCATCACGCCGTGACCGAACGAGAGCCGCGCGTCGGCGCTGAGATCGTAGTCGGCGTTGAGCGACTCGCCGTAACCGCGCGTGGCCAGGAGCGGCCCGAAGATGCCCCAACCCCACTGACCCGGACCGCCGAAAAATTCGCTGAACGCGCCGACCTGCGCGCGCAGGCGCAATTTGCCGACCGGTGGCGGCGTCACGAGCAAGTACGCCTGACTGAAGGCGGGGCCGAGCGACGGATTGTAATAACCCATCCACTCTTTGCCGGTCGCGTGCGTGTAGAGCGTGACCGTCGCGGAAATGACGGGCGTGCCGTACGTTGCGATCAAGCCGGCGTTGACGCCGACGTAAAGCGGTACGCGCCCTTGATAGCGCGCGGGCACGTGCAAGACGGTCGAGGTTTGGCCGGGCTCGGTCGCTTGCCCGCGCTCACCGATGCCGATGGTCTCCGAGCCGAAGAACGTGCCACCGAGTCGAAACGCGGCCTCGCTCGGATCCTTGTTCGCGCCGAACGATGCGGCGCGACCGCCGAGCGCCGGCGGAGTCGGCGGCGCGATCGGCGAAAGCCCGAGCCCCGGCGGCTCGGCCCACTTCGCGCCTTCGCTCACCGTGCCCGAGGCTTGCGGCTCGCTCGTCGCGGGATCTTCGGCCTGAGCCGAGCGAGCCGCGAAAAGCAAGAGCGCGCCGATGGACAGCGCGCCGGTGAAGCCTCTTTCCATGAGTCGGATTGGTCCTAAAAGATTCGTTCGCCAGGCAAAGAACTTTCGTTCACCCGAAAAAATCGGGCTAACCGGTCCCGACCTGGCACTGGTTCCACATTACCAGTGATCGGCGCACTGAGAAGGCGCACCGGTGGTCTCGACAGAACTACTGGTCTCTGGCGAATCCGCGCGCGACGCGCGCAAGACGAGCAGCCGAGCCAGGGCTGAAAAGCTCAAAAGCTTTTGCGAAAAGAGCAGCCATTCGCTGCGAAAAATTCGGCTACGCGACGCGCCACGCTGTGTTGGGTTCGAGCTCGAGCGCGCGACGAAAAAAATCCGGCGCGCGCATCGCCGATGCTGGTCTCGGCTCGGCTCGAAGCGACGAAAATCGCGTAGCTGAGTGCGCTTCGACGAAGTGGCACGAATCGAGACGCACGCGCGAGCACTCGAATGTTCGCGCGTGACTCGCATTGCGAATTCGACTCGAAGAGTTTCGTTGCGACCGCTGCGCGCGTTTCACGACGCGTCCTCGCGCGCATTCACGCGTTTTCGGGACGCGCTCGCGACGTCGCGCGCGCCGGCTGGGCGCGACGTATTTCGATTTTTTATTTGGGGTTGGCTGCGCGCTGAGGCGCGGCGCAAAAGCGGCGAGCACGAACTGCGTCGCGCACCGACACCGGAAGTTGACGCCCGAGCTGCACGGAGGAGCGTGTGCGCGCCCCGCATTTTCGGCCGAATCGTGAGCCGCGCGCACTCGCGCAGTCGGTGTAGTCCACGGGCTGCCTTGACGCTCGGACTCCGTCACTTGTAATTCTCGAGAGTGAGCGACTTCGGCCCTGCCCTCGCGCTGTCCGCGTGCCTGCTCGCGTGCGGCCAAGCTCAAGAGTCGCACTCGGCGCTCGCCGCTGGGCCGACCACGCCGACTGCATTTGCCGCCGCGCTCGACCTTCATTTGGCGGCCGCGACGAACGCTGCGCCGGAACGCGACGCAACAGGCAACCCCCAAACAAAAACCGAGCTCGCGAGCAGCGCGACGAACGCATTGTCGTCAGCCGAACGCGCGGCGTGCCCGAGCGGCATGGCACTCGTTGCCGGCTATTGCATCGATCGCTACGAAGCTTATGTCGTCGAGCTCGACGACGCGGGCGGCGAGCGCGCGCATTCGCCGTACGCGCCAGTCGATGGCTTGCGCGTGCGCGCGAAGGTCGCAGAGGGCGTGGTGCCGCAAGGTTACATCTCGCAAGTCGAAGCGCGCGCGGCCTGTGAAAACGCCGGCAAGCGTTTGTGCAGCGCACCGGAGTTCTCGCTCGCCTGCCGTGGTCGCGACGCGAAGGCCGCGTATCCGTACGGCGGCACTCGACGGCAGGCCGGCAAATGCAACGAGGGCAAAGGCAGCGCGGTCAGCGTCGTGTTCGGCGCGCTCGCGAACTATGGCAATCAGCAATTGAACGATCCGCGACTCAATCAATGGCCCGGCGGGCTCGCCAAGACCGGCGCGTTCGCCGAGTCCGTATCGCCATTCGGCGTCTTCGACTTAGTGGGCAATCTGCACGAGTGGAGCTCGGAAGTCGCGCCCAACGGCCACGGCTTTTTTCACGGCGGTTTTTACGGCGACGCCGAAGTGAACGGCTCGGGTTGTAACTACGTCACGAAAGCCCACGCCACGAATTACCACGATTACTCGACGGGCTTTCGCTGCTGCAAAGACGCGGACACGGCGAGCGGCGACACGCGCTGAGCTCGCCGCGACATCACGCCGTCACGCCGTGGCCAGCCGCGGTTGTTCGCCGATCAGCTTCAAATAGAGGTACGCATTGCCGATCATGATCACCGGCAGCGACACCAAAAGCGCGCCGATCAGGCAAGCGCAAAGGCCCGCGATGACCACCACGCCCGTGAGCAACACGTACACCAGGCCGGTCACGCGATACGGCGCCATGGCTTGCCAACTCGCGGACAGCGCGGCGATCGGGCCCATGTTCTTGTCGACGATGAACGCCGAGTAAGCGACCCAAGAGCCAGCGAGGAACAGGCCCGGCACGATGCAGAACGCCAGGCCGAGCCCGGCGCCGAGCGAGTGCAGCAACGAGCCGCCGAGCATGGCCAAGAAGTGCGGCCCGCCGCTGAACACGACGCCGAAATCGGGCCGCTCGCCGCGGCACACGCGGAGCGAGAACTGCACCATGCCAGCGATCATGTACGCCTGCACGATCAGCGAGATCAGATAAGTGACCGCGAAGCTGCCACCGTTGATCGCCATCAGCGCCGTCGAGTCGACCGTGTTCGAGGCCGTGAGCATGCCGACGACGAAGCCGCGCATGACACTCAAAATGAAATTCGGCACCGCCGAAACCAAGCCGGCGACCACGATCGGCACCGCGATGCCGCCGAAATTCTTCATCACCGCGTTCCAACCAAACGCGATCGGCTCCGTTGCTTCGAAGCCTGGTCCGCTCGCGCCGACCATCGGCGCGCCGGGTTGATATGGGGGCGGCGCGAAGCCGCCTCCATAAGGAGGTGAGCCGGGCGGCGGCGCGCCGTAGCCGCCAGCGGGAGGCGGGCCATAGCCGCCGCCGCCGGGGGGCGCGCCGTAACCGCCCGGAGGTGCGCCACCGGGTGGACCCCAACCACCACCGGGAGGTTGACCGCCGCCAGGTGGATAGCCGCCGCCGGGAGGTTGGCCGCCGCCGGGTGGATAGCCACCGCCTGGAGGTTGGCCGCCGCCGGGTGGATAACCACCGCCGGGAGGTTGGCCGCCGCCGGGTGGATAGCCGCCGCCGGGAGGTTGGCCGCCGCCGGGTGGATAGCCACCGCCTGGAGGTTGGC
>DATATR010000226.1:0-28450 GCA_036268695.1 Polyangiaceae bacterium
GCCGCGCGGGGGACCATCAACGCCATCGTCGTACCGCCAACCGAGTGCTTCGAGTCGCGAACGCAAGAGAACACCGCCCTTGCGCGGCGAAGATAGGTTGTTGCTGTTCGCCGAAAACTTCCAGCGATTGTAGCGCTGACCAGTCTCAGTCTCGCAGAGACGTTGCCGATCTACATTCGTGATCACAAGAGGGGCGTCCACAAGCGCTAGTACGGATGACACGCCGGCCGACGCCTCGCTCATCCACGCGGCTGTTGCCCCGAGTCCACGGACCCACCCGGCGAGGGCGATGGTGCCGTCACGACGCAGAGCGATGACACCTGTCTCATTTGCCTCCTCCTCGCCTTCGCGCCACCCAAGGTCGATTCCCAAGAACAGATCCATCGTGTTTCCTCCTACGGTAAAGACCTTCACGCTAACATGAGACATGACAAGGGGTCTCGCTCGAACTCCGAGCGGTCGGTGCGGATCACCATGCGCTACTTATATGTCCTCCGCTGACTCACACGCAGCCATTCCCGCACCACTTCGTAGGTCTCGTCGGATGGCTCGGCGTTGCACTTGAGCTTGAGCTCGTGAAGCCAGACGTAACCTTTGAAGATCGAGACCTCGAGTGTCGCCCGCTCCGGGCGCAGCACTCGGTAGAAATAGGCCTCGCCGTCGCGCACCCACGGCGTGTGCGTAGCGCAACAGTGTTGCATGAGCTCGCCCTCGGCCGTCAGCTCGACGGTGTTCCTGATCGGTTCGATGTCTGGGGTTCCCGGCACTGGCGGGCGTCCGAAGCTCACCGGGTCGCTGCGCAGCTCGCGAAGCTTCGGCGGGTCGGTCGCATATAGATCCGTCAGCAAACGATCGTCCAAGCCTTTGAGCGCCTGCGCGTTCGGGCAGTCGTGGATCCCCTGCTCAACGTCCCGCTCGAGGAGCTTTGCTAGCTGGCGGATGTCCCGCAACAAATCGGCGACGCTCTGGGGGCCCAGGGTGCGCGTGGCATCGCTCAGCTCGGCCTGAAAGGCCTTGAGCTGGCGAAGCTCGGGCTGAGCTCGAAGTAGGTAGGTGCCCGTGAATGGTGTCTCGGAATGAGCACTTAGCGCGACGGCGTCAGGGTCAGCGATGGCCTTGCGAAGGCGGTCGACCCAAACGAGGGACGAGGGCGGATCGAATTTCTCGATCACCCGCACGCAAGCTTTTGAGTTCACGCCACCGCACCACGCGGCAAGATCCCGACGCTTCCACGACGCGATCTCGCGCAAGTCGTCGGGTGAAGTACCTTGCGCCGCCATGGTCCAAGCAACCAGCCACAGGAGCAACGGATTGGTTGGGATGAGGTCGGCAGCTTGCGGCGCCAACTGGAGCAGGCGCAAAACCTCGAGCTGTCCAAAGTCGAAGCTTGCCGTGTACCGTAAGGCCATGGGCGGGATCTCCGCGACCCATCCCCTCAGCGAGTGCGTGTCCGGCAACATGCCGAGCTCCCGTAGGAACTCCGCGCGAATCGGTCGGGGTTCGGGCTGCGCCACGCTGCCGACCAGCCGCTCCACCTTCATCCCGGTCGCCCACGCCCCGATCCGCAGAACATAGCCGAGGCTCGCTTTCATATCGAACAGGACGCCCGCACCAGCGGGATCTCGGCGCGCAGCGTGCGCATGGAGCACCAGCCAGACCTGGCCGGAATCCTTGAAGATCGCATCCGTCGTGCGCGCAGGCATGTTCGAAGAGAATGACTTCACGGAACGGCGAATCATTCCGCCGCACAGGATGATGGTGACCACATCTTCGCGCGTTCGGAAACAGGATCTGAGCTGGGGAGGAGCCGAGCCTGAACCACGCTGACCATCCAGGCGTCCACGAACCGCGCAAGCCGAATATGCTCGGTCGAGTCTAGGAGGCGCGGAGTGTCGCTGGTGTCGAGCGTGACAACGTGCGCGAACGGCGTGCGGATCGAAAGCGGCAGCCACTCGCTCGACGTGAGGCGCAGCAGGACGACCTCCGGATCGGCCAAAAAGCCGCGCTCGGCCCCGGCCCTGCACTGGTGGTAGTGGCCGACCGAGAACATTGAGCCGGCGGGATGGTCAGGTAGCCGCGCCGCTCGGAGAGCCATGTGAATGCCGGTGGGCTCCCGGAGAAAACGAGAATCGCCCGAACGGAGCGTTGCTGTTGCCTGATCGAGGATGGCCGCTGCCGTAGCGCCCACCAACCGAAGAGATGTGTTTTTCATCGTTCGTAGTACGCCGGAGGGGGGGTAGGCCTACGACCCCGCTCCGCACCGAGACACGGGTGCCCGAGCCCCACCGCGGGAGACGGCCGGCGCGCCGAGGTCCGTAGGTCGGGGTGCCTCCGGCGTACTACAAGTTCATGTTGGTCAAACCCGTCCTGTTCTCGACCGAGCTCTCCGCCGTCATCGCCAGCGCGGCCACCCTTACCGCCGACACCGCAATCCCGTTTCCAATACGAGGCGCCGCCGCGGACCTATGCTGCACGCTGGCGCCAGAGGTGCACAACGACGAGGCCCTGTGTGCTGCGCTCATGCGCGCCGCCTTTGCGTGTGCCAACTTTCCGTCTGCTGTCGTTGAGCTGCTCACTGCCGCCCGCGCGACCGCGCCGGACCGGTCAAAACTCATCCAGCCAATGCTCAGGCTCTGCCGCGGCGCGCACGAGGCGCAGGGTCACGCCACGGTTGTCGTGACGCTGTTGCAACTGGCCGAAATCGAGGCGTTCGACGGCGAGGCCCCTGCCAGCTGGTTTCTTGGCGCTTCGGGGCTCGAGGGCGAGGGCTTCTACTGGCTAAGGCAGCTGCTCAAGGGCTGGGTCTGCCGCTTCGGCGGCAGCAACGAGGGCGTCCGGCACCTAATCCGGGAACTGCAGGACGCATTGTTCTTGAGGAAGAACCGATTTTGGCTGGCCGACCACATTCGTCTGCATTTGGCCGAGCCCACCGCCGCCGGGTGGATCGCCCTCGCCCGGCGGCGGTCCGAGGTCGAGCGAGCCCCACTCGCGCTGTCCTTCGGGGGGCGGCACGCGGACGCCGTTGCGACACTCCAAGAAGCGCTCGGCCGGAGACACGATCCGGGTATCCACGTCGCGCTCGAACGGTGGCTGTCGGAGCTCGCCCAGTAATGGAAGTGATCTACAAGAATCGTACGAAGCGTGATCACACCGTGCTCGACGCGCTTGGTGGCGTCGTGATCTTCTTCGCGCTCGTCGCGATTGCGCCGGGAGCCCTCGTCACGTTCGCGGTCGAACACCTCTTCGGCCTGCGTCTGGAGATCGGGCAGCGCTGGACCTTCGCCGTAGCGTCGAGCGTGCTCATCGCGTGCGTGTTCTGCCTGCGTTCGCGTTCCGGTTGGGGCGGCGCTTACGTCTACATGCTGCTCTCCACAGCACTCGCGGGCACGCTCTTGGTATGCCATTTCGGCTTTCACGCGGAGTGGGCAGCCGCCCTGTTCGCGACGTACCTACGATGACCCCCACCGCATGCATCGGTCCGTGCATCGTGTGCACGAGGGTCCGGAGGCTCCGGGGTGCGGGTTGTAGCGAATGCGCTGCACGGTTTGGGGGCAGGTTTGTCGAGCTTGCCGTGCGGGTGCGGCAAGACGACGACTTCCGACGCCTATGCCGGCGCGCTCTCCCGGAGGAACTGCGTCGCGCATTTGATCAGTACTTTCTGACCGAATCAGCGAAGGGCCAGGCTCTGGCGGTTCCGTTGCGACTCGACACACTGTCGGATCGCGCGCTGCGCAGAATTGCCGGAGCCCGCTCAATCATCAAAGGTATGGAGCTGGTCGAGCTCGGTGCGGCCGAGCTCATTTCGGCGCACGCGGGCGCGATCGCTGGCATCGTGTGCGGTCCCGAGCAGGAGACTCACCGCGTCGAGCTCTCGCTGACGGACGACACCGAAGCGATCTCGACGTGTACGTGCCAGACAGGGATCTGGTCGGCCAATCCTTCTCAGCCTCACTGGTGCAGACATGCAAGTGCCGTCCTGGTACTTGCCCGCCAACGCGCCCGCGAGGTTACGCGCGACTTGAGCCAGAGCAGCAAGCTGGATTCAAGATAGATGTTTCACCTTGAGTCGCAAACCCGGGACTGGGGCATTCTTGGAAGACACTGAGCAGATCGGCGCAATGAATGACCGTCGAAGAATTCGTCCTGGCAATAGAGAGCTTCGTACAGCTCGATGTCGTCAAAGCGCATCGTCAGGTGGATGACACCTCGTTCGTGCTGGAACTCTGGGCGGATCTCGAGCGCATGGATCGATCCCAGATCGTGCAGGTCCAGCTCATGGAGGGGAACGAAGCGGTGTTCGCGTACTCGATCATTGGGGAATTCCCCGATGATCCGCAAATGCTCAAGTCTATTCTTCGGCGCGCAGGTCAGAGCTTCTACTCGCGCGTCAGCTTCGACAACGGCAACCTCGTGCAGTTATTCCTGCACCAGCTCGTGCGAACGGATGAGGCTCGCCTTGCCGAGGCAATCTACGAAGTCGCAAGCACCGCCGACGCCATCGAAGAGGAATTCTTCGGCGTGGACTCCAACTGACGCACGCCGCCGACGCACCAATTGCCATCAGCTCATCATAGTTAAGGAGATTTCTCGATGCCGGAATCAGGAACATGCAGCGGATGTCACAAGGATCATGGCAACAATCATTGGCTAACGCACGAGTGCAAGGACTGCGAAGCGCGTTTCTGCACGAGCTGCCACGTCAAGGAGGCCTCTTGTCCGAATTGCGGAGCGGTTAAGGCCCGCAGGAAATCCGTGTAGGCGCAGGTCCCCACGCCCGTTTAACTTTCAACAGGTGCGCCCGCGCAACGCGCCGGGAAACTCTCCAAGGGTCCGCGGAAATGGTCCGCAAGGCGGCCCCGAACATTTGAACCGCGCCTGGGTGGGTGTACACTCTCCAGACGATGCCCACTCGCGACGAAATGCTTGAACTGGTGCAAGCTCACGCTGGCCTTGAGGACCGCATGGACGCCGCGATCTGGATCCGGAGGGATGCTCCCGACGCATGGCTCGTGGAGGTTCTCCCTGATCTTCCGGCCGATCGCCATCCTGGACGTCCAGTTCATTTCAACGCGGGGAGGACGTTCCGACATGAGTTGAACCTCATCGCCGCAAACGCCGAAGACCTGCGCGCCGCCATCCGCGCCGACGTGCAGCTCGCCGCCGTGCTCGCCGACGGCGAGGTTCTCCATGGCGGCGACGCGGCCCATGAGTTCGTGACGCTTGCTGAGCAGGCTCGCGATGGTCACGCCCAGGCAGGTTGAGCAGTGGTTGCTGCAAGCAGAGTCGGATCTCGACGCAGCCGAAGCCACGGCTGAAGGCATCAGCGAGAGTCATACACGCTATTGGCTCCAGCAGAGTTACGAGAAAGCCATCAAGGCCTGGGGCCTGATGAACTGGCCGTTCAGCGCCGACGACGAAGCGCAGTTCCACCATGTGTTTCTGAGACGGCACTCACCCTTCTTGTTCATCGACAACACCAACGCGCCGTTGCCCAAAAGCATCCACCTGCTCCGGCGAGCAGCGCGCACCTTCGTCAATGGGCTCGCGTACCGCAACGTCCTTGTAAAGCTGGATGGCACAACGCCCGAATTTGACGAGACGAAGGTGAGTTACCGCTATCCGTTCATCGCGGATGGCGAGCACGTCGCCCCCTGCGCCTACGAAGGCTGGAACGCCTACCAAGGCGAATCGGGGGAGGTTCGTCGCTCGGTGCGGAACTTCATTCGGGAGGTCCGCGGCGAGCTCACGCTCTTCGGGAGGGCGCCGAAGTAGCGGCCTGCCGACCCGGCGCCGTGGCCGGGGGCGCACTGCCGCGCCCGCCCCAGGGTCCGGAGGGGCATGCCCGTTCCCCGTTTCCCACCGGTTACCCAACGCCCCGTCACCCCGGGTCACTTTCCGTCTCCTTCCGTCGGGGAGGCCGACTCGAAAACCGCGGTTTTCGTGTGGATCGCGCATGAGCAGGCGCCCTCCGTGATGGCAGGCTTCGAATCCGCCCGCCCCGACCACTTTTTCAGAGCCCGTATTTCTGCATCAGGTACGCGGTGAGCGCGGCGTGATCCGCGGGGCTTACCGTGCCAGCGGTGGCGACGATCTCCGCGATGTCGCCGATCAAGAACTGCGTGGAAGGTTGTGAACCGATATACGCCGACCGCCCCGGCGCGCTCACGTCGTCCGGCGTTCCCCAATGGATGACGGCTCCGTCCGCGTCGTTCACTTGCATGGTCACGGTGCCGGCTTCGCGGCGCACGGCGTAGAGCCGAGGCATCCCGTCGTTCAAGTCTTCGGTGTCACTGACGATGCCTTCGGTGACGGAGTCGAGCTGAGTGAAGGATCCGGTGAAGATTGTCGCGCCGCTCGGATAATTGCCGAACAAGATGACGCCGGTGTACGGCGCGGCCTCCGCGAATTTGCCGTACATCATGCCGTAGCGCGGCGTGGCATCGACCGTGTTGGCGTAGGCTGCGACGATCTCGAGCGAGAAGTCCCCCGTGCCCCAACGCAGGCTACCCGAATCGAGAATGTCGAGGCGCGCTTCGCTCGTCAAACCGTCGAAGTGGATCACCGGATGGCCGTTGATCACTTCATTCACCAAAAGCGGTTGATTCGCTGCGACGGTTTGGCTCGCGTCGTTGTGGTGCGCGGTGCGGTCGGTCCAAGCGGAAACGCGGTGCGCGGCACTCGCCGTCACGCCAACACCAGCGTCCAACCAAAGCGCTAGTCCGGGCAGCTGATCCGGCGAGAAACTCTGGCTCGGGGCGCCGCCTTCACCAGCAGCCGTGTCGAGCATGCCGGCACTGCCACCGTCGCCAGCGCTGCTCGCGCCGCCCTCGCCTGCTGTGGATGCGCCGCCAACTCCGCCGACCGCGCCAGCTTCGCCGTTGCCGCCAACCGCAGAGCCACCCATGGCCCCCGCGCCCGCGTGACCGGAACCTGCCGCGGCTTGTCCGGCACTGCCTGCATTAGCTTGCCCGCCGCCTGAGCCACCGCCGTTGCCTTTGCCGGAATCCGAGGAGCTCCCCGAACAGGCCCAGCCACCGCCCAAAACAATCGCGACGCCCACCACCAAACTAATTTTTCGCACGTTTCGTCCTCTCGGAATCCCAGCCCCAGATCCGGCCTTTTCGGGACGACTTTGTGGCACGCCTGCGGCGCCGCCGCAAATCAGGGGCGTAGCGAAGTGCTAAATTGGCCGATGGCTCTCCGCACACACGTGCTCAAGAGACGAGCGCGCCGAGCTGCATCCAAGTCCGGTCTGGCCACACGACTTCGCCACGCCGGCGTTCGTCAGTGACGAGCACACCATGCTCTTCACTGCGGCCACGAGCGAGCCACGTCGCGAATCGGACAGCGCTTTCGCGATCGGCAAACGCTTCAATCACTTCGGTGTCGATGTCGAAGACAACATATCGCTGACGACGCATGTTCTCCGCAAAGCAAAGCGCGCGCCAGCGGACGTCGAATCTCGTTGAGCCGTGAACGGAACCACGACGCGCGCGAGCTACGCCGCCGCGGCGGGGCGCGCCGCCTCAGCGTCGAGGGGCGGCTTCGGTCATTGCGTCGAGCAAATTGCCGAGCAATCGATCACCGAAGCGCCGGGCTTCTTCGTAGTGCACTCGCGTCGCGTCGCGGATTCGATCCACGCCGTCTGCGCCGTTGGCGCGCGTGACGAAATCGCCGTCGGCCGCGAGAAACGCATCGATCTGTGCCAGCTCCACCTCGCAATGGAACTGCAGGCCAAATAGCCGCGTCCCGAGGCAAAATGCCTGACTCTGACAGAGCTTGCTCGAAGCAAGCAGCTTTGCGTTCGGCGGCAAATCGAAGGTATCGCCGTGCCAATGAAGCACCGGAGCTTCGGCGGGAAGACCGCGCAATAGAGCCTCACTTCCCGCGTGGTGCAGCGAAATCGAACCCCAGCCGACCTCGTAGCGCCGCGACGCGGGCGGTGCCTCGCGCATCGGGTAGACGCGCGCACCCGCGGCGTGCGCGAGCAACTGAGCACCCAAACAAATCCCGAGCACGGGCGCGTCCTGACGCAGGCGTTCGCCGAGCAAACGGGCTTCGGCACGCAAGAACGGATAGGTCGGAGTGCCGAGATCGCCGACGCCCATGGGTCCGCCCATCACGATCAAGAGGTCCTCGGCGCTGGCTTCGAATGGAACGTCGTCACCCCGATGAAGTGCACGCATTTCGATCGCGTAGCCGCGCTCGGCAAGCAACGTCGCGATCCGCGCGGGGCCTTCGAATTCGACGTGCTCGAGCACGAAAGCGCGTTTCATCACCCGCAGAGCTTACAACGAGCTGCGCTTCGCGTGGAACGCCGGGTGCTCCACGCCGTACCGGCGAAAGCCCGGCAATCTGGCTGTTTCCGCTATTTCCTTGCCGCGCTCTACCCCTCCATCTACGAAAAGTATTTCTCCACGAGGACGATGCGTTTCTGGACGAACAGCGGACGGTGCCGGCAGAAGTGACAGAGCACGCCGCCGATCCGCGCTCGGTGCTCGCCGCGCTCGCCAAAAACCAACCGACGCTGCAGCTCGCAACGCTCGATTTGTGTTTTTTGGCTGCGCTTCACTTGCGCGCAGGCGGCGCGGCGCTCACGTCGTTCGGAGAAGAGCAGCTCGCTGAGGTGTTCGATTCGGTTTGCAAGCTAGTCGAACCAGGCAGCGAACATTTGCGCCGCCGCGCGACTCACGCGATCCAACGCTTGCGCGACCAGAAAATGCTCGCGCGCGTGGATGGCGCAGGGTTGCTGCGCGCCGGAGAATTTTCGCTGACGCGACTCGCGGCCAGTATCGTCGACTCCTTCTTACAAGACGAGAGCCTGACGCGCGAGAGCCTGACGCTGCTCACGCGCAGCCTGCGTGCGAACTTGATCGAAGTACGAGCGGCGGCGGAACGCGCCGAACTCGAATCCGACTGGCAAAGCGCGGTCGAAGGACCGCTGCGCGTCACGGTCTCGGAGCTGGTGAGCGGCATCGAGCGTCGCCAGCAGAGCTTGGATTTGGAGCAGCAGCAATTTCAAAGCCAAATCGCGCGGCTACTCGAGTCCGATTGGTTCGGCGCGGTGGATCGCTGCCTCGAGTTGCTCGAGAGCACGAGCCGCACGCTAGCCGAGTTGAACGAAGTCTTACTCCGCGACGCGCACGAACTTTCTTCACTGCTACAAGACATTCAGGAGCTCGCCGTCGCGAAGCGCGCGTTCGGCGCCGAGGCATCGGTGCAGCGTGTGATGGAACAAGTCGACCGCATCGGCGCCTGGGGCGCGGCGCGACAACGAGCGTGGTCGGAGTATTACCAATACGTGCATCGTTATTTGTGCGACGTCGTTCGGCTGGATCCTTCGCGCGCGTTGATCGAGCGGCTGCGCGAGCAACTGTCGCAGCACGCCACGCGACCATTCGCGCTCGCCGTTGCCGCAGCGCCCGCTCCGCGCTTGCTGCGCGAGTTCGAGCCACTCCAGGAAGAACGGCCGAAAGTGAGCCGGCCGCGCGCCGAACGTGAACACCAGCCGGCGAACAACGATGCGCCCGACCCGCACGCGGTCGTCGAAGAACGCGTGCAGCGCGCGCTCGCCGCGGGGGCTTCGGGGTTGTGTGAAGTGACGCAACGGGTGGCGGCCGAGACGGAGTCCGCAGCGCAATTTTTGACCGCCGGGCGCGTCGCGCATGCCGTCGCGAAGCTCGCGCGCACGAGTCAAGATCGCGATCGACCGTGGAGCGTCGTGCAAGAGGGGCTCGTGATCGAAGACTGGAGCATCGAAAAAAAGCGCGAGGTACCGCGTGACTGAGCTCGACGCGAAGCGCGCTGACACGCGCTTTCTCAATCTCGGCGACGCGATCGAAGACGAAGTCTTCCCGGACGTGGATTTGGCGCTCCGCCGAGGCCGGCACATCGATCGCGAAGATCAGCTTTGGTATTCGTTCTTGTCCGACGCGCAGGCGCAGCTCGAAATCTTTTATCGACGCTACGGCTGCGAGTTGATTCATCCGAGCGACGGCTATTTTTATTTGCTGCCGATGAACGATCGCCTCGGGCGGCGTCATTTGTCGGTGCCGGAGATGGTCGTGGGCCAAGCGCTCACTTTGCTCTACTTGGATCCGACGACGCTTGAGCACGGCGGCGTCGTCAAGCGCAGCGACGCCTTGTCGCACCTGGCCGCGGTCATGGGCGGTGAAGCGCTGACCCGCGCATTCAACCCAAAGAAGAAGCGCCTCGACGAGCGCGTCGCACAAGAGACGGTGCGCGCGCGCTTCGCCGAAGCGCTGCGCAAGCTCTCGACGCTCGGCTTCGTGGAGCTACTCGACGCTGAGAATCTGCGTTTGCGAGCCGGGCTCTTGCGCTTCGCGGAGCCCGTGCGCGGCCGCGGCTCACCCGCCGAAGCGCTCGAACGATTGGTCGCGCGCGGCGAGCTCGTGCTGGGCGACGGCGAATTCGAATCTGAAGACGACGCGGACGAGCTCGGGAGCGACGCCGATTCGCCGGACGCGCAAGCAGAGCTCGCACTATCGCCCGAGCTCCGCAGCGAGTTCGACGATTTCGGCGACGCGGTGAGCCCCGCCGACTTTGGTCCGAAGGAGGACGAAGCGTGACCCGCGCGCGCGCGACCGCGCTCGCGCTCGTCAACTGGAAGGGCGTCTTTTATGAACGCTATCTGCTCGACCCGAACGTGACCGCGCTCGAAGGCGCGAATGGCGCGGGTAAAACGACGGTGATGATCGCGGCCTACGTCGTGCTCATGCCGGACATGTCGCGCCTGCGCTTCAGCAACTTGGGCGAAACGGGCGCGACGGGCGGCGACAAAGGGATCTTCGGACGTCTCGGCGAGCTCGGCAGCTCGTCGTATGCCGCGCTCGAGCTCACCTTGCCGAACGGCGCACGGCTACTCGCGGGCGTCGAGCTCGTGCGCAAGGCCGAGCCGAGCGTCGAGGCCAATCCATTTTTGATTTTGGGGTTGAACGCGGCAGCGCGCTTGCAGGATCTGTTCTTGCGGCGGCGAGACGGCGAAGACGAAGTCGCAACGCTGAGCGAACTCGCGGAAAGTGCCAAAACGTTCGCCGGTGAATTGCAACGCTTCGCTACGGTGAAGGAGTACTTCGCGGCACTATTCGAGCTCGGCGTGAGCCCACTCCGGCTCAGTCAAGACGACGATCGTCAAAAGTTCAACGAGATGCTCCGCACCAGCATGACCGGCGGCATCTCCCGCGCGCTGACCAGCGAATTGCGTTCATTCCTCCTGCGCGAAGAGACGGGGCTCGGGGACACGCTGTCGCGGATGCGCGGCAATCTGGATGCGTGCCGGCGAACGCGCAGCGAAGTCGCCGAAGCGCAGCGGCTCGAGCATGAAATCGCCGGCGTATACCAAGCGGGCCAAAGCATGTTCGCGGCCGCGCTGCTCGCCACGCGTGAAGAAGCGAGCGAACAGGCTCGCGCGGTCGCCGCCGCACGCGAGAGTGAGCGCACGCTCGCGCAGGAACTTTCGGAACTCGAGACGAGCTTGGCAGAGCGCGGCACGCGCCACGCTCTGGCGCTCGAGCGCGTTCAGGCCAGCCGCGCAGCGCTGAAATTAGCGCACGAAAACCGGGCCCGGCTCGAGCTGGCACGCTCGCTCAGCGAGCAACGGCGCGCACTCGAGCTCGAACGGCAGAGCCGCGAAAACGCCCGGCGCGTCGCGCTCCAGGCGCGCGATGCAGCGAACAGCGCGCGCTCGGCCCAAATCAAGGAGCGCGATCGCGCGCGGGACGCGCATCAGGCGAGCGCACAGGGCTTGGCCGATCTGCAAAAAGGCCTCGACGAGCTGCATCGCAATGCGCACCGCGAACGGCGCGCGAAGGCGAGCTTGGAAGCAGCGCGAGCGCTACTCGACGATCCCTCGTTCAGCCTGAGCGCAGCGGACTCGACGTTCGAACGCGCGCAAAGCGAGCTCGCTCGCATCGACGCCGATCGACTGCGGCTCTCGCGTGACCGCGAGCTCGGCGAACTACGCCGCGCGGAGCACCAAGCCGCGACGCGCGCGCTGGCGACGATCACGGGCGAGAACGCGACCGAGAATGCCTACGAGCGCGCCCAGCGCGAACTGTCGCGACTCGCTCGAGCCGAGGCGCGCACGACCCAGATCCCGGCATTGAAAGCCGCGCTCTCGGAAGCGGAAGCACTCGCGGCTCGCCAAGCCGCTGCCCGACGCAAAGCCAGCGAGCTCGGCCTTTTGCCGCAGCCGGGCGCGGCCCAGCAAGAGTTGAGCTCCGCGCTCGCTACTACGGAACTCGAGCTTCGCGCCGCCGAATCAAAGGCGCGAGAGCTCGCCAGCGGGCTTGCGCAAATTCGAACCGAACAGAGCGCGCTCGAGGCCGTGCAATGTGAGCTCGAGGCACAGGCGGCGAAGCGTTCCGCCGCTTGCGCCGTGCTCTCCGGCATTGAAGCGAGCGCCGAATCCTGGACGTTCGCGCGCGCAGCAGAGCTTTTGCTTCGACTCGAGGACGAGCACGAAAAGCTCTGTCGGAGCGATCGCGAGCTCTCGCAAAAGCGCGAGGGTTTGTTGGCACTCGCGAATCAGCTCGACGCTCCTGGCGGCCCTTTCCCGAGCGAGTTGCTCGAACTACGTGATGAGCTCGACGCCGAGCTCTTGGTGCAGCGCTTCGACGACATCGACACGGAGCGCGCCGCCGCGGTCGAAGCGGAGCTCGGGCCGCTAGTCAACGCGCTGGTCGTGAACGACCCCGCGCGAGCGGCCGCGCTACTCGCTGGCAAACCGAGGACGCTCGAGAGCGTGTGGCTCGTCGCCTCGGACGCAAAGCTCGCGCTCGATGTCGCGGCCGATTCAGGCGCTGCGGATGTGATCAGCAAGCATGATTTTGGTTTGCGCGTCACCCGCGTGCCGACGAACTCGGTGCTCGGCCGGCGCGCACGGCTCGAGCGCGCCGCGGCGTCACGCGCCGAAGCTGCCGATCTCGAAGCACGGCTCGAAAGCTTGCAACGACGCGCCCGTCGGCTCGAAGCGTCGCTCGACGAGCTTCGCCCGATCGTGCGAAACGAGAGCATTCTGGGCGGCGCGCCGATCGCACCTCGGCGCGAAGCAAACCGCGAACGGCTCGTGCTAGCGCGCGAGCGTGAACAGCAGCTCGGAGCTGAGCAAACAGCGGTGCTCGCGGCGATCGCCCAAGCTGAAGCTCGAGTGAACGGAATTCGCGCATTGCTCGTCGATGCCTTCCTCCTGCACGGCAGCGATCGAGCAGCAAGCGCGACGCAAATCGCGCGCGAGCTTGCCGAAGCGGAAGCGGATTCGATCGAGCTCGACCGCGTGCGAGCGGCACGAAGCGCGCTCGAAAGCACACTCCAAGCTTTGCGCCTCGGCGCCCAGAGCACTGACGGTGCAAGTGAGCAAAAGCAAGCCGAGCTCGACCGCGAGCGCGATCGCTGGTTTCGCATTCGTGAGGTATTGCTCGAGCTCGGCGAGCTCGGGTCGGCTCTGGGCTCCACTGCGGGCGAGCGCGCGCTCGAAGGCGTTGCGCTCATTCCGGCGCTCGAGCAACAACACGAACGGGCGCGCGAAGCCTTGGCGCTGGCCGAAGCTCGACTCGAGGAGATCGAGCTCGTACGCGAAAACGCGACGCTCACTTGGCAACGCGCGGACGCCGAGCTTGTTGCGCTCGACGCGCAGTGCGCCCGCCTCGATGCCGAGCTGGCACGTCTTGGCACCACCAACGAGTCGGGCCGGGCAGCCCAAGGCGACGAGCGCGCTGTCACTGATCTCGCGAGCGAAACCGAACGAGCAGAGCGCGAGGAGCGCGAACTCGCGACCAGTATCGCGCTAATTCACGAGCGCAAACGCGACGCCACGAAGCGCCTCGACGCCGCATTCCAGACGCTGAATCAGCTGGAGAGTCGCGCCGAACCAAGTGCCGCGCTGTTTCGGGAGCTCCTCCGCGACATCACTCGGGGCGCGTTTGCGTTGCCCGAACACGCGCTGCAAGCGTTGCTCGAAGCGCAAGCCGCGCACTCGAGCCCCGAGCTCTGGGCGGATGCGCGCAGCAAACGCGAGCTTTTGCTCGACCGACTGAGCGCGTCGCGCGCGGGCGCTGAAACGACGACCGCGCTCAAGGGACTACTCGGCGAGGACGAGCGCAGCGCGCGCGGCGCGGCATACCTCAAAGCTTGGTGGAAAGTTCGAGAATTTTTGGCCGGTCGCGTGCCCGCGCAGATTGCGGACGTTCACGATCCGCTCGAAGCGCTCGAGCGCTTACGCGATCACTTGTCGGCACTCGAGCGGCGACTCGCGCGCCAAGAGGGCGATCTGCAGGTCGCTTCCGAAGACATTGCGCGCAGCATCGAAGTGCAGCTGCGCCGAGCCGGCAACCAAGTTCGGCGTCTGAATCAAGGCCTCGACGGCATTCACTTCGGCAGCATTCGCGGCATTCGCGTGCGCGCGGAGCGAGTCGAGCGCATGGCGCAAGTGCTGCGCGCGCTCGGCCAAGGCGACGCACAGGAACTTCTCTTTCAACCCACGCTGCCAATCGAAGAAGCGCTGAACGAAGTCTTTCGTCGCTACGCGGGCGGACGCGCCGGGGGTCAGCGCATTCTCGACTATCGCGAGTACGTCGAGCTCACGGTCGAGATCTTGCGCCACAGCGCGGACAGCTGGGAGCTCGCCAATCCGACGCGACTCTCGACCGGTGAAGCGATCGGAGTCGGCGCCGCGCTGATGATGGTCGTGCTCACCGAATGGGAGCGCGACGCCAATCTGCTGCGCGGCAAGCGCGAGCACGGCTCGTTGCGTTTCTTGTTTTTGGATGAGGCCAACCGGCTCTCGCCGGACAATCTCGGCGTGCTATTCGATTTGTGCCAGACCCTCGAGCTACAGCTCTTGATCGCGGCGCCCGAAGTGGCACGCGCCGACGGCAACACCACCTATCGCCTCGTGCGCAGCATCGACGAAAATGGGCGCGAAGAAGTGATCGTGAGCGGCCGGCGTGCATCCTTGCCGGCAGCGCCCGGCGCGAACGGAGAGAGCGGGCACGCCGACGCGCAGGGCGCCTTTCGCTTCGATTCTTGACTCTGCACCGCACGTCGCGCTGATAATTACGCGGGATGCTCGAGTCCAGCGAACGTGCGCGCGGCCTCGGCCGGTACTTCCCGGCCCTCGATGGCCTGCGCGCGCTGTCCGTCCTTTCGGTGATCGGCTTTCACGCAGAGCTCCCGAGCGTACGCGGCGGCTTCCTCGGCGTCGAAGTCTTCTTCGTGATCAGCGGCTACCTGATCACTTCTTTGCTGCTCGGCGAATGGCGCATGACGGGCAGCATTTCGCTCGCGAAGTTTTGGCTACGCCGCGCACGGCGGCTCTTGCCGGCGTTGTTCGCGCTCTTGGCCTGCGCGCTGATGGCGTCGCTTTGGCTCGCGCCGGATGCACTCGAATCGACGCGTTCGGATTTCGTCGCGGCGTGTTTGTACGTCAGCAACTGGTGGCAGATCGTCCATCATCATTCCTACTTCATGGCGATCGAGCGACCGCCACTTTTGCTCCATCTGTGGTCGCTCGCCGTCGAAGAACAATTTTATTTGGTTTGGCCGCCGTGCCTGGCATTGCTCGTCCGAGTCGCACCGCGCTGGCTCTTGCCAACGGCACTTTTTGGCGCGCTCGCGTCCGCGCTGTGGCAGGCGCACAGTTTCGATCCCGCGCTCGATCCGACGCGCATTTACGTCGGCACGGATTGCAGGCTTTCGGGGCTCTTGCTCGGCGCCGCGTTGGCCGCTGTTTGGCCCGTTTCTCCCGAAACCAGTTTGCAGAGTTCGGCGCGCGCTTCCACGTTGCTCAATGTTCTCGCCGGGATGGGCCTGGCTGTGCTCGCGTTCGCCGCCCTAACCTGGACGGATCATGACGCCTTCGTCTATCGCGGCGGGCTCGTACTGATAGACGTCGCGTCCTGCGCGCTACTCGCGGCCCTAGTCGCCCCGACGCGCATGGCTTCCCTGCTCGGCGCGCGCCCGCTCGCCTGGCTCGGGCGGCGTTCGTACGGCTTGTATCTGTGGCACTGGCCGATATTTGCGCTCACGCGGCCGGACCAAGACCTCGCGCTGAGCGGCGCCCGGCTATTGGCACTGCGCCTGGCACTGACATTCACGCTCAGCGAGCTTTCTTATCGCTGTATCGAGCTGCCCGTGCGAAGCGGCGCGCTCCGTCGGTCGCTCACGCGTTTGAGCCCGCGGCCGCTGCTATTCGCGGCGTGCGCAGCACTCATCGCAGGCTTCGGCATTGCGCTCGCGACTCTCACCGATACGCACAGCGCGTCTGCGCGCTTGAACAGCGCCGCCCGAACCGCGACTGGCGCGGCGCGGTCCGCGCCTACGCACAGCGAACTCGTGCTGAACGCTTCCTCGCCCGCGGCCGAGCTGGGTCTAGGGCGCGGCGTTCCGCTCGACCCAGCTTGGCCCAAAACCCTCACGCTGCTCAGCGACTCGGTCACGCTCGGCGTGAGTAAGTCCTTGCCGCTTGCGCTGCCGAGTTGGAAAGTGGAAGTGCTCGGGCGACCGGCATTGATGGTCAAACAGGTCGTGCCGGAATTTCTGAACGCGCGCAGCGTGGGCTCGGTCGTCGTGGTTGGGCTCGCCTACAATTCACTGTTCGAAAGGGACCGCAAAAACTACGAGCGCTGGAGCGCGGTTTGGGATCGCAGCGCGGAGAAGCTGCTCGCCGATCTCAAAGCCTGCGGCGCAAAAAAAGTCGTCTGGGTCACGCTGCGCGAACCTGCCCCGGAGCTCGTCACCGAATCCGGGCGCGATCAATACGAGAAGTACGCCTGGTTTTTTCCGTACGTGAACGAGCGCATTCGCGCGCTCGCAGCACGTCACCCCGAGCTTGCCATCGCCGATTGGCGGGCGATCTCGAACGTCCCTGACATCACCAAGGATCTGATTCACCTGAACCCGGTCGGCGTCACGCTCATGACCCACACGATCACGAACGCCGTGCTCGGTCCGAACGCCGCGAGCAACTGACTCGAATCGGAAAACTGCGGGCAAACGTGCGCCATAGCGAACCATGGCTCTCGCATGCTAGGCCATGAGTATGCAACGCATCGCCGTGGTCGGCGGCGGCATCGCCGGGCTCACTGTCGCGCTGCGTCGCGTGCGCAGCGGGGACTCCGTGGTGTTGTTCGAAGCAAATAACCGAATTGGCGGGCAACTTCGGAGCGAGTCGAGTGATGGCTTCGTTGTAGAACACGGCGCGGAGGGTTTCGTCGCTCGCAGCGAGGCCGTGCCGGCGCTTGCGAACGCGATTGGCATCGCGCACGACTTCGTCGATCAGCTGGTATTCAACTCCTATCGCTATGATGCTGGAGCGCTCGTCGCACTCGCGCCAGGAGAAGCCGGTCGCATGCTCGGGTTTCAAGTCGAAAGCGAAGAGCTCGGGCGCGGCATTCGCTCGTTTCGTCACGGAATGGGCGAGTTGCCAGAGAGCCTGCTGCCTTCGCTCGACGGACCGTTCGAGCTTTGCTTAGGCACGACGGTGACGCGGATCGCCCCGGGCACTCATTTCATCACGCTCGATACGAGTGACGGCAGCGTGCGAGAGTTCGACGCCGTTGCCGTTGCAGCCACCGCGAATTCAGCCGCGGCGATGCTCGAACAATCGTTCGGGGCGAAAGCCAGCGCGCTTCGCGCGGCGCCGCTGCACTCGAGCGTCACCGTGTCGCTCGCCTTCCGGCGCGAACGAGTGAACCACCCGCTCGATGGCACGGGCATGATCGTGCCGAACCCTGCGGAGCTGGATGGCGTGCGTGCCGTGACCTTCGCGTCCAGCAAGTTGCCCGAGCGAGCGCCGCAAAATCACGTACTCTTGCGCGCGTTCTTTCGCCCGAGCGCCGCAGAGCTCACGCACACTGACGGCGCGTGGAAGCATCGCACCGAGCGGGCCTTGGCACGCGCACTCGCGGTTCTGGGTGCTGCCGAAGCAGCTTGGATTTCACGCTGGCCCGACGCACTGCCCGTGTTCGACGACGCACAACGCTTGCGCATCGTCGAGCTCGAGCAGGCGCTCGCCGGACATCGAATCGCGCTCGCAGGCTCGGCATTTCACGGTTCCGGCATCGACGCGGCGATTCGCTCCGCGGAAAAAGCGGCGCTCGTCTTGGCTGGCGATTGATGCGAGAAGGATTGATCGAGCTCGCGCCCGAGCCGCGCTTGTCCGGGTTCGGCTCCTTGCTGCGTTATCGAAAACGCCCGTTGCAGCGCTTCGAGGATGCGCGTGCGCTGTCGCCGCGCGCGACAGCTTTCGAGATCTTTGGCACCTACCACTTGGCCCTGTTCGATCCGGAGTTGATCGAGAGCGTGCTGATCACCGATCATGCTTCGTTCGAAAAGGACGCGTTCGTGCGCGATCTCGAGCAAATCCTCGGGCGCGGGCTACTGAACAGTGAAGGACAAGAATGGCGACGCCAACGCAAGCTCTCGGCGCCGTCGTTTCAGCGCGCGGAAATCGCAAGCTATGCCGAACAAATGGTGGCCTGTGCCGAACAATTCCTGGCTCGCGTGGACGACGGCAAGCCGCTCGACATCCATGCGAGCATGATGCACCTCACGCTCGAGATTTTGGTCAAGACTCTGTTCGGCAGCCAGGTATCCCGCGCGGCCGAGGTCGAAGCGGCGCTCGACGGCGTGATGGCCGAATACTCGCCGCTCCGCATCTCGCTGCGCAGCGGCCTGCCGCCGTGGGTCACATTCACGAGCCGACGGAACATCGCGCGCCTACGCCGAGCGCTCGACTCGGTCGTGCTCGAGCTGATTGCGCAAAAGAAAGCCGCCGGCGCGTCGGCCACGGATTTGCTCTCGCGCTTGATTGCAGCGTCGGATTCTGAAGGTCAGCTGAGCGACGCGGAGTTGCGCGACCAAACGATGACGCTATTTCTCGCGGGCCACGAGACGACCGCGTTGCTGCTCAGCTACGCGCTGCGCTTGTTGGCGCTTCACCCACGAGTCGCCGAACGCGCACGCCGAGAGGCGCGGAGCGTGCTCGGAACGCGGACGCCGACGCTGCGAGATTTGCCCGAGCTCGGCTTCGTTCGCGCCGTGCTCGACGAGACCTTGCGTTTGTTCCCGCCCGCTTGGGCGATTGCTCGCGTCTCGTTGCGCGATCGCGCGATCGGCGAATTCGCGTGCAGGGCACAGACCGAAGTCTTGGTCGTGCCTTGGGTCATGCACCGTGATCAGCGCTTCTTCACCGAGCCAGAGCTGTTCAAGCCGGAGCGCTGGTTTTCCGCGAGCGAGTTGCCGCGCTGCGCGTACATGCCTTTTGGAGCCGGCCCGCGCGTGTGCATCGGCAACCACTTCGCGCTGTGCGAGGCGCTTCTCGTCTTGAGTCTGTTTCTCGCGCGTGGCAATTTTCACCTGCTCGACGGGCCGCTGCTTCGGCTGACTCCCGCGGTCACGTTGCGCCCGAGCCGGCCCATAAACATGCGCTTCGAGCGTCATTGACCGCCTGCTCGAGGGCCGCCTTTCGTGATGCGCCCGGGTGATGCTATGGCGCTTCTCATGTTGCATCACCGATCGATCTTCAGTGCTGGTTTGTTGGTTGTGACTTTCGGCTGCGCGGGCTCCCCTCCGCCGCCGGATCAAACCCCTCCGCCGGCCGCCGCTTCTTCACTGCCTCCCGCGCCGGTCGAAGCGACGCAGTCGCCGAGCGCGGACACGAAGAACGAGCCGCCAAAGGCAGAGAAGCCCGCCGCCCCGACGCCGGTGTTCCGCATCGCGGACGGCGTGCAGACACCCGAGAGCGTGCTCTACGACGAAGCGAACGATCGCTATCTCGTCTCGAACATCAACGGCAAGCCCGATGAAGCCGACAACAACGGCTACATCATGGAGCTTTCGCCGGACGGCAAAGTCGTCAAGCCGAAATTCATCGCGGGTGGCGCGGACAAAGTGAAGCTCAACGCGCCAAAGGGCACGGGCATCGTCAATGGCATCTTGTACGTGTCTGACATCAACGTCGTGCGCAAATTCGATCTCAAGACCGGCGCGCCGAAGGGCGAAATCGCGATCCCGGGCGCCACGTTCTTGAACGACATCGCGACCTCGAAGGACGGGCGCGTGTTCGTCTCCGATTCAGGCCTCAAATCCGGCGCGAATGGCCTCGACCCGACGGGCACCGACGCCGTCTACGTGATCGACAAAGCCGGAAAGGTGAAGCCTGTCGCGAAGAGCAAGGATCTCAGCGGCCCGAACGGCTTGCTCGCGGTCGACAACGGCGTCTTGGTCGTCGCCTTCGGCAGCAACGAGCTTTATCGCCTCGACGACAAAGGGCTGAAACAAGATGTAACGAAGTTGCCGGGCAAGGCACTCGACGGCATCGTGCAAGCCGGCGATCAACTCCTTGTTTCGAGCTGGGAAACCTCGAGCATCTACAAGGGAACGCTCAACGGCACGTTCCAAGTCGCGTTCTCCGATCTAAAAAGCCCCGCAGACATCGGCTTCGACAGCAAGCGCAAGCGCGTACTCGTGCCGCACTTCCTCGAGAACACCGTCGAGGCCTACGACCTGAAGTAGACCATTTCGCAACAGCCATCGTCGACTGACTCCGCGCCAGCTCGGTGACACGTGGCGAGTCCCGCCACCTAGCTTCTCCCACAAATTCAGCCGATCCGTGCGACTGTGCCCCGTCGTAGTGTCCCCTGAAGCTCTGCCGTCATGGTACCATTCTAGGTCCTGGGCAGAGAGGTGAGGCCCTCTCAACATCGGAGCACGTTCGCGGCAACGCCGGCGTGATTGGGGACACAAATGGCAGCACGGATACTTGTAGTCGAGGATGATGACGAGACACGCGAAGCAGTCGCCGGCGCCCTTCGCGATTTAGGATACGACGCAGCGGTGTGCCCGGACGCGCGCGCCGCCCGAGCCCATTCGGACGTCGACATCGTCGTTACGGACATTCGCATGCCGGGCGAAAGCGGCCTCGAATTGTGCGCGGAGATCGCGGGCAATCGACCCGACTTGCCGGTGATTTTGATGACCGCATTCGGCGACACGCGCGCTGTGTCGCTCGGACTTCGCGCGGGTGCCTCCGACTTCTTGGCCAAGCCGTTCTCACTCTCCGATTTGGGAGACGCGGTGGGGCGTGCGCTCGAACGCCGTGAGCGTTCGGCTCGCGTGCATCGCCTCGCCGAAAGTGCGACCGGACAAGTCCTGCCGCTGCCGGGCGTGATCGGCTCGAGCGACGCGATGCGTCTCGTGACCGAACGCGTGCGGCAGCTCGCGAACAACCCCGCGCCCGTCTTGATCACCGGCGAGACTGGAACCGGCAAAGAGCTGGTCGCGCGCGCGATCCACGCGCTGAGCGATCGACACACTGGCCCCTTTTTGGCGCTCAACTGCGCAGCGCTCTCACCCGAAATGATCGAGAGCGAGCTGTTCGGGCACGCTTCCGGTGCCTTCACCGGCGCGACGCGCAATCATCCAGGCTTGTTCCGGGACGCGGACGGCGGCTCGGTCTTCCTCGACGAAATCGGCGCGATGCCGCTCGGCTTGCAGGCTCGGCTGCTGCGAGCGATCGAGCAGCGTAGTGTGCGTTCGCTCGGAACCATCGGCGAAGTGTCGACCAACGTGCGCATCATCGCAGCCAGCAACGCGCGCCTGCGCGATCTGGCAAACTCCGGACAGTTCAGAAATGATTTGCTGTTTCGGCTGAGCGCGTTCGAGCTCGATCTGCCGGCATTGCGTGATCGCGGCAGTGACGTGGTCGAGCTGGCCGAGCATTTCTTGCGCGCGTTTACCGGCACGAGCGGCCCGCGCGTGCTCAGCGAAGGCGCGAAGCAAGCATTGCTCGCCTACAATTGGCCAGGCAACGTACGCGAGCTCGAAAACGGCGTTCGCGCGACGGTC
The DNA here is from genome assembly GCA_036268695.1 of Polyangiaceae bacterium. GTDB lineage: Bacteria > Myxococcota_A > Polyangia > Polyangiales > Polyangiaceae > PMG-095. The sequence goes on from DATATR010000226.1 coordinate 21,865, forward strand.
GCCCTCTCGCGCGGCAAGACGCTCGACGTCGCAGAACTTCCGGCGCGCGTGCGCGAGGCACACAAGAATCGCGGCGAGTCGAGCCGCGTCGATCTCGACGCGCTGGAGCGCTCGCACATCGAGCGCGTGCTGCGCGAGACCGGCGGCAACCGATCCGAAGCTGCGCGTCAGCTCGGGATCGATCGCGTCACGCTCTATCGCAAGATGAAGCGCTATCAAGTCTCGGCCTGAGTGGGCGGAGACTCCGCGCGGCGCACACTACTTGCTGGCAGGAGCTGCGCCACTCGCCGGACCGGGACGACTGCGCGGAGGCACGTCGATCGAAAGCCGGTCGAGCTTCCTGTGCAGCGTCCGGCGATCGATGCCGAGTAGCCGAGCGGCGCGCGCGCGGTTTCCGTCGACCGAACGCAAGACCGCTTCGATGTGTTGTCGCTCGACCGCCGACCAACGCGGATCGTCGGCGCGCGTCTCGCCGGAGTAGCTCCGGCGAGCGTGCACGGACTCCGGCAAATCGCTTTCGCTCAGGTGATCGAACTCGGCGACGGTCACAGCGTAGTCGATCGCGTTCTTGAGCTCGCGCACGTTCCCCGGCCAGCCATACGCGAGCAGCGCGCGCGCTGCCGCAGGCGAAAGTGCACGCACGGTTTTGCCCGCGCGAGCTGAAGCCTCCTTCAAAAACACTTCGGCGAGCAGCAAGACGTCGTGTTCGCGCTCGCGCAGCGGCGGCACGTTGATTTCGACGACGGCCAGCCGATAGTACAAGTCCTCGCGAAACGCGCCCTTCTTCACCAATTCCGCGAGCGGCACCGACGTGGAAGCGATCAGTCGAAAATCAGCCGCAACTTCTTGGGTCGAGCCAAGCGGACGCACGCTGCGTTGCTGCAACACGCGTAATAGTTTCGCCTGCAAATCCAGGGACAGCGAGCCAACGTCGTCCAAGAACAGCGTGCCGCCATGGGCCGCGCGCACGAGCCCGGGGTGTGCACCGAGCGCGCCGCTGAACGCACCCTTCACGTGCCCGAACAGCTCGCTCTCCGCGAGCGACGCCGGAATGGTCGAACAGCCGACGACGACGAAGCTGCCGCTCTTCCCCGCACCGTTCGTGTGCAGCAGGTTTGCGACGAGCTCCTTGCCCGTGCCGGTCTCGCCGGAGATGAGCACGGTCACGTCCGAAGTCGCCAATTGAGCGACGCGTTCACGCAATTCGCGCAGCTTCGTGCTCTTGCCCACCAGCTCGGGCGCATAGCTCGACGGCTGGAGTCCGTTCGCCAAGCTGCTCACGATCGCGCGTTCAGACACCAAGCGCCGAGCGATCGCGGCGATCTCGCTGATCGGCGCGGACGACTCGATGTAGTCCGCCGCGCCGGCTCGCATCGCGGCGATCGCCGACTCGAGCCCGGCGTCACCCATCACCACCACGGGTACGCCCGGATGCGTTTCCTCGAGGCCGCGCCGCAGCACGGCGACATCTTGACCCAAGCGCTTCGGCTCGATCAAAACGAGATCGACCTCGTTCGCGCTTTCGGACTGCGAAGCCTTGACCGCGCTCACGCCCAAGGCGTCGAGTTCGAGTCGTGCACGTTCATCTGCGTCTGGTACGAATAGGATCGACGGTCTCAAATTTCCGAGCCCCTCTCGGCGACGACAACTGAAGCTCTCTCGAACGTACGCGGTCGCGCACCCAAACCGCAAGTATTTCCGCTGGAATAGCGCCCCCCAACGGGGATCGCCGAGGCCCTGAGGCGAACTGCAACAAACGGATTCGACCGAGCAATCGCTTCGAGAGTGGACAACCGCGCGCGGCTCAATTTGGTCCCGCAAAAGCGGTTAGACTCCGACGACAGCTCGCTCGGACTCGGGCTCACGGCTCAGGTTGCGTTCGATATGGTGAATCACGCCGCAGTTTGGGATGTCGATGTCGCAGCCGCGTCGAATTTGATCATCGGCGGTTCTTGCCTGGCGGTGACCGCCGCGCTCGCCTATGCACTGCGCAGGCTTCGCGGCTTGCGCCATCGCGCCGCCTTCGTTCCGGTCGCGATTTTCATCGCCTTCACTGGCGCCGCGCATTTCGTCGATGCATTCGGCGTTTTCCAGATCGATCGGCGGGTGCAGGGTTTCTTGCTCGCGCTCGCGGTCGCGTCCGCGATTGGCAGCGTCGTCTTGCTGCGCGAGGTCTTGCTACGCGCCGCGGCGCTGACTGCTGGCGAAGAAATCAGCCGCCGCCGCGAGACCGAGCTCACGGCCACGGTCGAGCAATTGTCCTCGGCGTATTCGCGCTCGCTCGAGCTAGCGGAGCTGAAAACGCAAGTCTTCGCCAACGTGAGTCACGAGCTTCGCACTCCGCTCACACTGATCTTGGGTCCCGTGCAGAAGTTGCGCGAAGCGTCGAATTTGATCGAGGAACAGCGCACCGTGCTCACGATGGTCGAGCGCAACGCGCACCTCTTGCTCGGCCACGTCAGCGACTTGCTCGAGCTTTCGCGCGTCGACTCGATCGGCGTCGAGCTCAATCGGCGGAGCACGGAAGTAGGGCTCGTGATCCGCACACTGGCGAGCAGCTTTCGCGATTTGGCCAAGCACCTGGGCGTAGAGTACGAAGTCGATTTGCCGCGCATGGGCAAATCAGTCCTGCTCGACGGCGAAAAGCTCGAACGCATCGCGATGAATCTGCTCGCCAACGCGTTCAAGTTCACGCCACGCGGTGGGCGCGTGGTGTTTCGCGTTCGACTCGCGCCTGATTCCGAAAGAGTCGGACAGCTCGAGCTCACGCTGACTGTGGATGACAGCGGCCCGGGCATCCGGGTCGAGGATCGCGCGCGCGTGTTCGAACGCTTCCGCCAGCTCGACGGCAAACCGAACCGCGCGTTCGGCGGCACCGGACTCGGACTCGCGATCGTGAAAGAGTTCGTCCAAGCCTACGCGGGGACCGTCGCGATCGAAGATTCTCCCGAAGGCGGCGCGCGCTTCGTCGTTCGACTTCCGGTCGAGCTCAGCGAACAAGTGGACTCGGATCGCGAAGCGCTGCCGAGCGCGAGTAGCGCGGAGATGCTGGCGCTGTCTCCGCGCCCGTCGGTCGAACGCGGCTTCGATCCCGGAGCTGATCTGCCATTGATCTTGGTCGTCGAAGACAACCCGGACATGAATCGCTTCGTGTGCTCGAGTCTGTCCGGCGAATTTCAGGTCGCCTCAGCGGTGGACGGCCCGCAAGCGCTGGCACGACTCGAGCTTCTGACACCAGATTTGATCGTGACCGACTTCATGATGCCGCGAATGAGCGGCGACGAGTTCGTGCAAGCGCTGCGCGAAAAGCCCGCGTTGCGCGACATTCCGGTGCTCGTGCTCACCGCGCGTGACGACACGGAGCTGCGCGTCCGCGTGCTCGAAGGCGGGGTTCAGGATTGGCTGACCAAACCGTTCACCGTGCCGGAGTTGATCGTGCGCGCGCGCAACTTGATCAGCGCACGGCAAGCACGCGCCGTTTTGCGCGAAGAGCTCACCACGCGCGAGTTCGATCTCGGCGAGCTCGCGCGACAGCTTGCCGAGCGCAAGCGCCAGCTCGAGTCGCTGCTCGAAACGCTGACTCAAGCGCTCGAACAAGCCGAGCTCGCCAGCCGGTTCAAGACGAGCCTGTTGCGACTCGTCTCACACGAACTGCGCACACCGCTCGGCGCATTGCAGCTGCAACTCGAACGCCTTGCTGGGACACAGCATGGCACGCTCAGTGATCCGCAGCGGCAGCTGATCGTGCGCATGCGCCGCTCGCTTTCGCGCTTGACCGACACGATTCAATCGCTGCTCGAGTATGCGCGCATCGAAAGCGGGCGGCTCGAACTCTGCTCGGAAGTTTTCGACCTGCGAGACCTCGCGCAAAGCGTGATCGACGATTTCTCACCGCAGGCCGAAGGCAAAGGGCTGCGCATTGCGCTGATCGCCGCAGCAGGGCCGACCCTGTTCGAAAGCGATGCTCGCTTGCTGCGGCTGGTGCTCGTGAACCTGATCTCGAACGCGCTCAAGTTCACCGAGCACGGCGAGGTCGTGCTCGGGCTACAGATACTCGTCGATCACTGTGAGCTCGAGGTCAAAGACACTGGCCCGGGCATCCCAGCAGAACTTCGGACCTCGGTCTTCGAACCCTTCTTTCAAGGCGAGTCCGCGGCTCGGCGACATGCTGCAGGCACCGGGCTCGGCCTCTCGCTCGTACGTGAAATGTTGAACGCGCTCGGCGGCAGCATCGAGCTTCTGTCCGAAGTCGGGGTGGGTAGCACCTTTCGAATCTCCGTACCGGTGGCCGGGGTGCTGCGGAACGCTTTACAGCATGCGGCGGAAATCGCTTAGCCGATCGCCACTTGGTCGAGCGCTTGCTCTCGCTGCCAACACGATAGGAAGGCGCGGCGCGCTGATCGAGTTGTGGAGAGACGCGGATCGTCTTTTAAGACGCCAGGATTTTCCGTACACTAGCGCTTCCGCAACGATGGCCGCGGGTGGCCCATCGCAGCAGGAACACTCTCCATGGCACAGGATCACCAGATGCTCTCCGCGCCGCAGGCCCCAGTTTCAAATTGCCTCTCTCGGGTTACGGAGGGACACACATGAGCTTGCGAGTTTTGCTCGTCGATGACGAGGAGCAGTATCTGCGAGGCTTGAGTCGTGAGCTCGGGCAGCTCGGCTGGGAAGTTCACACCGCGACCGACGGCGCAGCCGCGCTACGCGCACTGAAGGAGCGCGAGTTCGAAGCGCTCGTGATCGATTTTCAAATGCCAGGGCAAGATGGCGTGCGCGTGCTCGGGGAGCTGGCGCAGCGAGAAAATCGCCCGGTGACGGTGTTGCTCTCGGGCTACCTCAACGTGCAAACCACGATGCGCGCGGTGCACCAGGGCGCGAGCGATGTGCTCGAAAAGCCGATCGCCGGTGGCGCGCTCGACGCACGCTTGCGCTCGCTGCTCGAGGGCCGAGCCGCAGCCGCGAGTCCGTCCTCCGGCTCGAGTCCTGCGAACGCGGAGCTCGCAAAGATCCTGGGCGACACGCCGAGTATTCGTGCGGTCCGCGATCAGGTGCAAACGGTCGCGCGCTATCCGGAGCTTTCGGTCACGGTGGTCGGAGAAACGGGCACCGGCAAAGGGCTCGTCGCCGAAGCGATTCACTCGCTCGCTTCGACCGCGGGTCGATACATTCCGCTCAACGTCGGCGCCGTACCAGAACAACTGCTCGAGGTCGAACTGTTCGGGCGCGACTCCGCGGACGAGAACGAGCGGCGCATCGGCTTGTTCGAGCTCGCTGGAGCGGGGACGCTCTTCATCAGCGAACTTGCCGAGCTACCGCAGGCGCTGCACAACAAATTGCTGCGCGTGCTCGAAAGTCGGAAGTTTCGCCGGGTCAACGGTCAAGTCGATCTGCCGTTCCGCGCGCGGATGGTCGCCGCAACGCGTCGTCGCGTTTCCAGCCACGATCTCAAGGCAGAGCTATTCTACAGGCTCTCCGCCTTTACGATTTTGCTGCCGGCGCTGCGCGATCGCGTCTCGGACATCGAAGGCATCGCGCGCAACGTCTTGAGCGAGATCGCCCAACGCGAGGGTCGCCAACAACTGACGCTGGAAGCTTCGGCGCTGGCGGCGCTCAAGGCGCACCAGTGGCCCGGCAATGTGCGCGAGCTCGAAATCGTATTGAGCGAAGCCGCCGCGCTGACCAGCGGGCAGACGCTGAGCGGCGAAGACATTCGCTCCGCGCTGCGCGAGCACGGCCTACCGAACGAGTACGAAGCCGCAGCCGAAGCGACGAGCGGCACCTTCCCCACTTCGATGCCGGTATCCGAACCGCTGCGCTCGCTCGAGCGCCGCATGATCACGGACGCGTGGGAGACCTCCGGCAAGAACCTGAGCGCCGCGGCGCGCACGCTCGGTCTGCCACGAACGACGCTGCGCGACCGACTGAAGAAGTACGGCTTGCGCTGATCTCCCGTCGTTGACGAACAGCCTAAGGCGGCGGCGTGGTCGAATTTTTTCGCGTCAGGCTCATCCGAGCCAAGTGCAGCGCGAGCCTGCGGTAGAGCTCGCTCGCTAGCCGCGGATCGGCACAGATCTCCGAAAAGTCATCGGCGCGCACGCGCAACAAGCGCGTCGTCATTTCGCACTCTGGTTGATCGCCGTGTCCAGGCACCCCGACGAGCGACTCGGCGTAGAGCAACGCACCGGCACCGACGCGGCGGTCGTCTGGGTAGCGCACGATGCCGTCGAGCACGATGTACGCGACCAGGTCGTTCGCAACTTGGCGAGGAATCCCCTCACCTTCGCGCAGCTCGACTTCGACCGCCGCGGACAAAGCCGTGAGCGCGAACGAAGTCGGCATGTCGACGAGCAGCGGGCTCTGTCGCGCGCGCTCGAGATCGCCCGCGTTCAGCCCGCGATCGTGTTCGTTGCGTTTGACGAAGCGATCGCCCACTTCGATCACGATCGCGGTTGCATTATCGCGCCCGAGCCGCGCGGCGTGCGCGATCAGGCCGTCGACCGCGCGCTCGGCCGAACCTTCGCGCAGCAAATCCGAGAGCTCGGCTTCGCCTTCGATCTGCCCGTACACGCCGTCGCTGCAAATC
>DATATR010000227.1:0-4217 GCA_036268695.1 Polyangiaceae bacterium
CGCGCCGTCCCACACCTCGCGCTCCGGGTCGCGCGCGCGCACGAACAGCGTGAACGGCTCGTCGCTTTGGCTGTTCAGTACGAGCACGCTCTCCGGCTCGTCGAAACCGCTGAGGTAGAAGAAATCGGAGTCCTGGCGATATTCGTGCTCGACGTCGTTATTGCGGATTGCAAGAGGCGCCGACGGGATCACGAGCACGCCCGGATGGATCGCAGCGAGCACGCGATCCCTCCGTTCTTTGAACTCATTGTGCATGCCATGACTCTATCACCACGGCGCGCGAGCGCAGGTTTCAGCGGGCTTACGCGCTGTTTCGAAGTCCAGCGCGAGCGCGGGCGAAGAGCGCATGCTACGCGAATTTGACGCCAGGGATGCGGCACGGTACCCCTCCATGGTGAACAGCGATCGACCCGAGGCAGCAGAACGCGAGGATGGCGAGCGTGAGCGCCGACGGCTAGAAGGACTCCTGCCTGAATTGGTCAAGCGCGTGTTCGAGGCCGGCTACGAGCGGCTCAGCGAAGGGCCGGAGAACGTCCGCCATTTCGTGAGCGAGCTCAAGTTGCCGAAAGATGTCTTGTCGCAGCTCGACGAGACTAAAAATGGTCTTTATCGCGCCGTAGCCAAAGAGGTCCGGGATTTTTTGGAGCACACGAATTTCGCAGACGAGCTCGCGAACGTGCTGACCAAACTCTCGTTCGAAGTAAAGACCGAAGTGCGCTTCATCCCGAACGACGCCGCTAAGGGCGGCCGCCCGGTGCCGGACGTGCGCGCCAAAGTGAGCGTCAAACGATCGTCGAAGCCCCCGGAACCTCCGGCGGAGAACGACGGCCCTTCCACTTTGTCAGAACCTCTGGCACATGGCAGGCCGAACGAGGAGCCCTCATCTTGAAGTCGTTAACCGCAGGCAGTGAAATCGACGCGTGGTGCACCAAGTGCCGCATGGATCTGATGCATCGCATCGTCGCGCTGGTCCACGGCGCGCCGAAGCGCGTGATTTGTTTGACTTGTAATTCCGAGCACAATTATCGCGGTCCCAAGACCGAAACGACTGCGAGCGGCGTACACATCCGCGCGCGCAGCAGCGGCAACGGGCCGAAGCCCAGCGCAGCGGCGCAACGAGTCACTCAAAAAGCCGCGGCCGAGAAACTGCGCGCGGACGGCTGGGCCGCCAAAACCCTCGGCAAACCCGTTGATGCCTTCACCCGCTACGCGATGGATAAGACCTTCCGCGAAGGTGAGCTCGTGCTGCACTCGAAGTTCGGCGAAGGCTACGTCGAGAAGCTGCTGGACGGCCCGAAGATCAGCATCATGTTCCGCGACGGCGCGCGAACGCTCGCCCATCGCGCGAGTTAGCGCTATTTTGCCGCGAGGGCTTCGCGTCGACGCGATCGCGACGTGGATCGCGTTTCGCGCCGAAGCTCTCGCCAGCCGCGGCGCGTTTCGCTCCGAAATTTTCGGGGCGCCCGGCGCGGCCCGGTTTCGACTTTGATTCTACGCGGGATCCCCGTCGCGCGTCGCGATCCGAAGAATTTTCGCGACGGGGACGCGCGTCGCGATCCGCGCGTTCGTCGCGGCGCGGCTTCGAATCCTTCGGTCCGCGTTTCGCGATTGGACCGCCGCGAGGCACGCGCGCGTTGGACTTGACTTGAATTTCCCAGGCTTCGCTGCCGGGGCTACGCACGCGCCGCGGCACGCCGAATTCGCGTTTCAATGCCACGAGCTCGTCCAAGCTCAGGTGCCGCCACTGGCCTGGACGCAAATCTTCCGCTGTCACGCCGGCGTGGGAAATCCGCGCGAGCCGCATGACCAGCGATCCAGTCGCCTCGCCGAGCCGACGCACTTGGCGATTGCGCCCCTCACGCAGCGTGAGCTCGAGCCAAGTCTTGTCGCCCTCGAAGCGCAAACGGCGCACCTCCGCCGGCGCGGTCGCGCGACCGTCGATTTCGATGCTCTTTTTCCAATCGCCGAGCTGCTCGTCATTCACGAGCCCCTGCACCTTGGCGACGTAGACCTTTTGCGCCTTGTTTCGTGGATGCGCGAGCGCATTGGCGAAGTCGCCGTCGTTCGTGCACAAGAGCGCGCCGCTGGTGTGAAAATCGAGGCGCCCGACCGGCACCACACGCACACCGACTGGTCGCAACAAATCGGCGACGGTCGGGCGGCCTTCGGGATCACTCAGCGTACACATCACGCCGCGCGGCTTGTGCAGCACGACGTACACGAGCGGCTCCGGCATCAAACGATTGCCGTCCACTTCGATCTTGGCGCGCCGAGAATCCACGCGCGTACCGAGTTCTGCCACCACGCGCCCGTCGACTTTGACGCGGCCTTTGCTGATCAGCTCCTCAGCGTGCCGCCGCGACGCGATGCCTGCGCGCGCCAGAATCTTCTGCAGTCGTTCCTCTGCCATGTCGGGCGCAGGTCCTAGCACCCCGCCGCGATTTTCGCCGGCTTTTCAGCCAAACCGACGAAAACCGGCAGCTGCGCGCCTACTTCTTGCCGTTCTTCGCGCTCGGCGTCGCAGACGCGGCAGTTGGCGGCGCCGGCGGGGGCGCGGCGCCCGCGTCCGAAGTTTGCTCGTCCTTGGCTTCCTTCGCTTCGATTTCACGTAGCGCGATCTCGTCGCGATCCCAGCGATCGACGTGTCCGTCGAAATCGAGATCGACGCCGCGGCGCTCGAGCTTGCCGTCGTCGTAGATTTCCCAAACATCCGGCTTGCCGTCGAAGTTCGTGTCCATTTGCGCGCGGCTCAATTGGCCATTCACGTAGTAGCGCGTCTCGTCGGGTTGGCCGTCGCCATTGTGATCGACCGCGAGTTTGGCGACGCGGCCCTTGGCGAAAGTGATCCAAGTGTCAATTTTGCCGTCGAAGTTCGTGTCCGCGACTTCGCTCAGCGCGTCCCCTTTATCCGTGTAGGTACGCACAACGTCCTTCACACCGTCGAGGTTGGTGTCGACTTCACGGCACAAGAGCACGCGGTGACGATCCTCACCTTCACCGGCCACACCGTAGACGCGTCGGATGTTCGGCGTCTTCGCACCCGGACCCATGCTCTCGACGACTTCGCGATCGCCGCGACCCTTGTAATCGCAGCGCGAGCGATCGTCCGGAGCGACGCCCGCGATTTCCTTGCTCATCGGCTCCGGCGCTTTCGCTTCTTGATCCGGACCGCAGGCGTAGGCGCCGCAAAGGCTCAGCGCGAAGCCGAACGAGCTCAACAGCAGCCAGTGATCGCGAAGCGATCTGCGCGCGTTCGTCACTTTCCACTTCCCTTCTTATCACTCGCCTGCGCAGGCGGCGCGGCCGCCGGCGCGGACGACGAAGTCGCCGGCGCGCTGCCCGAGCTGTCGCCCGCGGCTTTGTTCTCGAGCTCGGTCGGCAAGCTGGTCTTCGTGTCGAAGGTCGGGCTTGCAGGCGCCTTGTCTTGCGGACGCTCAGGCGGCACGTAGCCCGTCTCCTTGCAGTAATCGACAGTGGCGCCCGGATCGGGCCGACCGTCGTTGTTCACGTCCGCATGGATCAGCGGACAGCCGGGCTTCGGATACTCCCACCACTGATCGATGATGCCGTCCCCGTTCGAGTCTCGCTCGGTCCGGACGAGCACGCCGGCTTGATAGAAATCCCAAGTGTCGAGGTGTTTTGCGAGCGCGGTCGATTGATCTTTTTCCGCGATCTTTCCGGCCTTGAACACGCTGATCTCGTCGATCTGGCCGTCTTTGTCGTAGTCGTTTTCGCGGCGGCGGAGCTGGCCGTTCGCGTCGAAGTAGCTGTAGGTGTCGATCACGCCGTCGAAGTTGAGATCGACCGCGCGGCAGACTTCACGACCGCCGTTGCGCACGATGAAGATGTCGGGCTTGCCGTCTCCATTGGCGTCGATCTTGTCGGATGCGGAGTTGATCGGACAGTCTTCGTGCGTCACTTCCGTATCGCGCCGCGTGATGCCGCTGCCGGGTCCATTCGGTCCGGCGCTGTTCGCTCCGTTACAACCGAGCTGGAAGGTTGCTCCAAGCAGCAACACGGCCCACGTTCCCGCGCTGCGCCGCGCACGTGAGAGCCCGATCTCCGCCGTCTTCGTAGTCATTCTAACCCTTTCGGAGCCGACGCCGCTCGGACCGCGCCCTCGGCAAGTTTCAGCCGGGAACCGTTTTAGCGCGGAACGAGGCCGAAGCATAGCCGCGTACCTATCCGCACTTGGCGGGTTTTTGAAAAGCGACCGA
>DATATR010000228.1:0-16487 GCA_036268695.1 Polyangiaceae bacterium
CGCAAGTTGTCGAGCGCGCCGGCGGCGGGTACTTGCGCGGGCACGGGCTTGTCGTCCGTGAGCACGTAGGCGGGCATGCCGCGGGCTTCCGCGGGCACGTAGGCGAACGGCGTGTACTTGCCGCCAAAGCTCAGCCAAATCGGCTCGTGATCGCCGCTCACGTGAAGTAGCGGCTGGGTGAACAACATTGCCTCCGAGAAAGGCCCGCTCGGCGGCAAACTCAGCCGATTTTGCGCAACCGCGTAGCTTACGGGGATGCCGAGTGCGCGACAGAGTGCGATGTAGCCGCGCCACTGATTGCCGTTCTTGCCGATCACGACGCGCCGGCCGTCGCTCTCGTCGCCCTCTTGCACGTTCGCGACGATCCATCGATAGAGGCGCTTCGCGCGTTCGCTACGCTGCGTGACGGGCGCACCCTCGACGATGTGCTCGGCGATGCGGACGATGCGCGGGTCGACGGGCGTCAGATCCGCAACCGCGTCGCTCATCGAGCGCAAGTTATCGCTCAAGCTGATGCCCCATCCGAGCTGCACGCTCGGCAAAAACTCGGTGATCGGCGCGCCGAACGGCTCGACCGGCGCGGCGGGGCTGTTGTGAACGATCCATCGTCGCACGACGAGCGGGCCGTTCTCCTTTACTTCAGGCTCGGGCACGTCGTTGCGCGTTTCGATCATGAGCGGCTTGCTCTTCGGCGAAATCACGACCAGCTCGCTGCGCGCGTACGCGATGTTCTCCTCGCGGAAAAACCAGCGCGGTCCTTGATAGCTGAGGCCTCTTTGCCCATCGCCGGCGTTGCTCTCGATCCGCTCGGTCTCGATGTAATCGCCGACCTCGAGGTGCGGCATGGTGACCGTTTGCTTGCCCTCGATCAGCTCCGGCTCGAGCATCGAGCCGTCTTTCTTGATCACGCGAAGATGGAGGATCAGGCCGCCTTGAAGCTGCTGCTCGGCCATGGTGCTGATCGCTTCTGCGCTTTGCACCTTGATCAACTCGTGTTCGAGCATGCGGCTGGAGCCATCGGCGTGGATCCAAAAAGCTGCATAGTCCAATACCCGCGCCGCGGTTCCGGGCAACACGGTGCCGGATTTTTCGTACTCGTCGATTAGCGGCTTGGTTTTTAGTCGGTACGGCTCGAGCTCGCTCAGGCCTTCGACCAGATCGAGGGCTTGCTCGAGCATGGTCGTGGGCGCGCCATTTTGAACCGCTTCGACCAGGGCTTTGACCAGCGCGTCGTGTGAGCCGCTGGCGTAGCGTGCGTCCGCGAGGTTCATGCGCGCGCGTTCATTGCGTGGTTCTTGCTTGATCGCGGCTTCGAGTTTGTTCCAGCCTTCCTTCTCGTTGCCCGCGCGCACCATCACATCGTAAATGCGCTCAGTGATGTCTTTGCGCTCGGGCCGGCGCGCTCCGATGCGCTTCAACTCGGCGAGCGCGGTCGGATAATCTTCTTGGCTCAGCGCCCGGCCGAGCAGGATTTCGCTGTCCGGATCGAGCTTCTTTACGCGCTCGACCAGCGCATCCGCGGTTTTCGTGTCGCCGATTGCGTCGAATGCGGTGACTGCAGCGGTGAGCGCGTCCGGATCGTTCGGAAAGCGCTTGGCGAGCTCTCGCACCGTGCTCGAGTTCTCGGAAGTCCAGCCGAGATCGTTGTACATGCCGGCCAGGGCCGTCAAAAGATCCGGCACTTCCGGAAACATGTCGACGAGCGCGGCGACGCGCCGCACTCCCTCGGTCATGCCGCTCTTTTCGGCTTCCCAAATCGCGAGTGCCAGCTGCGAGCTCCACAACTTGTCGTCTTTCGTCAGCGCTTGCTCGCGGAGCTCGCGCGTCAAATCCCGGCGCTGACTTTGCGCGAACAAAGGATCGCCGCTGGTGAAGCTCGCGGCTGCGTCGAGTACGATCCCAGTCGCGCGCGACGGGTCGGCCAACAGCGGCTCGATCATCACGGACGAGACATCTGCCTGGCCTTCGAGGTTGGCTAGAAATGCGCCGGTAAATCGCAGCAAATCGTCGTTCGGGTCGCGCAACGTTCCACCCTTCACGAACGGATCGAATACGTTCGCACCATCGACGATTTGTGGGGCGACGAGGGAATACGGGCTCGTCGGGTCGACCGAGGTAGCCGCATCGAGCGGGCGACCGTCGGGATGCAAGAAGCGCAGCGCGGCTTGAGGCTCTCCGAGCTGAATCAACACGCGATGTCGCCCTTTGACCAGCTTTACGCGCACGCCAAGTTGAGTCCACACGCCCCAGGCTCGTGGACTCTTTCTGAGGACCAGATGATCGTCGACCCAAATTGCGAACGTGTTCTGCGACGCAATCAGGACCTCTTGATCGTCCGCCAACTCGAGATAACTCTCTCCGTAATAGAGCCCGGGCCCGACCGGCTCGTCCACCCCGAAGCTGCAGCCGGTGTGCTTGGTAGCGAGAATGCGCGGCGCTTCGCCGATGCTCGGATCCGGGTCCCAGCGCTGCGCCCAAGGTCCCGGATTTTCCGCTGGAAACGCGCGCAGTGTGTCGCCTGCGACGTTGCGGCCGAACGGGCCCGCGAGACGCAAATTCTTGGCGCAGCCGTGCAGATCGGCGGCGGACTCATCGAAGCCTTTCTGCGCTTCTTGATACGCCTCGAGTCGCCACCAATCGACGAGCTCTTCACGCGCACGCCAACCGATATTCTTGGGATCCTTGAGCGTCGCTTCGACGAACGGTTTCCAGCGTTGCCACAGGTTGTCCGCATTGTGCCGATACGCGACTGCTTGATGCGCCGCAAACCAAGCGACGAACGGCGCGCGCGCGTCGTCCGAATCGCGAGCCAACTTGAGCGCGTTCAAAAAATGATCGGAGACCTGACGAAACTGGCCGTGACTCGAAGCCTCCAGGCCGAGCGCGAAGTATCCGATCATGTCTTTGGCGCCGAGCGTCTCGAGCCGGGCCTTGGCGCGGGCGGCGCGTTCGGCGCTGCCGCCCTTCGAGATCAATTCAGCGAGCAGCCAGCGCGAAACGACCGCGGAATCTGCGCTCGATTCGGCCTGTTTGCGCAGCGTCTCGACGCCGTCCGGGTGAGCGGTTTTGGTCGTGGCAGCGCAACCGCCGAACACTGAGAGCGCGAGAGCCAATAGCGCGATGCGAGACAGCGAGCGCATCATTCAATCACCAAACGCGGGCTCATCGCGCGGTCCGTCTCTTCGCAGAACGTCTTCCAGGCTGCATAGTCTTTGGGCTTGACCCGCTCCACCTTCACGCTGATGCGACTTGAGATCGTCACTTGGTCCTTGTCGGTCTGCACGTTGACGGCATAGGAGCCGAACGGTCCGTCCGCGCTGGTGCTGTTCGGCGCAGATGCAACGTGAGTGCCGGGTGGCAATTTGATCGTGTAGACGTCCTCGAGCGTCGAGAACGCGAGCAAGCGAACGTCGTGGCGCCGCTGCGACAAAGAGGCGTAATTCGGCGTCAATCGGAACGAATCGGTCACGGCCATGCTGAGCTGATTGCCTTCGTGCCGCGCGAAAGACGGCGCGCTGCCGCGCACCTTGATGTGCACGGGTTCCTCGACCTTGGTCAGATCGCTGGTTTGGATTCCTTGTGCGCCGGGCAAAATTTCGAAACCGGGAAACTCTCGCCCGAGATCGTTGTTGATGCGCTCGATGCGCGTCGACTCGGTTTGGTATTGGCTGCGCCACTCGGGCGCGTTGTAGCCGCCCGTGGTGTAGTCGAACTCGAGCTTTGCGTCCCCGCTCTTTGCGAGCTGCACTTTGACTTCGCGACGCACGAAATTCTTGTCTGGCGGCGGCGCGGGCACGTACTCGAGTTCGGTGTCGCCTTGATTGATGTGGATGCCGAGCGCGCCGATGTCCATGCGCGGGAGCTCGTAGATGCCCGTGTGCTCCGCCGTGCCATCCAAATACAAATTCAGCGACGGCACGTACGCGATCGCGTGATCGAACGGGGCAAAGCTTGCCACGCTAGAGCGGAAATCGCCCTTCATTTGCGTGCGCAGCACGACCATGGTGGTGGGAATACCGAGCTCGTTCAGGAGTGTCGTGATCACGGTGGCTTTGTCTTTGCAGTCGCCCCAACCACGCGCCACGGTTTGCACGCAGCGGCGCGGCTTGTAACCGTAGATCCCAAACTCGAGCGCGACGTAACGCGTGTTCTTCGTCACCCAATCGTAAACGGCTTTGACCTTGTCGACGTCGGTCGTCTTGCCTTCTGTGATTTGCTTGGCGAGTTTGCGCGTTTCGTCGTCGAGATCGAACTGATCTTTGACCAGGCCCCAATACCAGCGGCCGAGATCTTTCCAATTCTTGTAGGTGGAGACGTGCACGAAGCCGAGTACTTCTTGCAGTGGCGGCATCGCCGGCTCCGGCGCGACCGCAGGAATTTGCGCGGCGAAGAAGTGGTAAATCTTTTGATTGCCCACGATCTCGTCGCTTTGAACCAAATTCGGCACGTTTTGATCGAGGTAAAACGTGCGAGTTTTCGGCGTGATCAGCACGTATTCTGCGTTTTGTACCGGATCGGTGTTTTGCAGATAAGTGATCTCTCCGAAGTAATTGCCAAAATCATTTTTCGGCGTCACGTCGTCGACGCGGTAGCGCAGTTCGACGACATCGCCCGGCTCGAGTCGGGGGAATTGGATATAGAACGTGCGCGCCGAGGTGTAAGTTGCGATTGATGGATCGTCCGCCGGACCTTCACCCGATTCGATCGCTTCGTCGATTCTGCCGTCGCCGCGATAGACACGTGCGCCGCGCAGTTGCACCTGCTGCGTGTCCGCTTCGTAGCCGAACGCATACTGGCGCGCGGCCGCGGCCGCCGCATCGGTCAGCGGTTGGAACACGATCTGGCGGTATTGGCTCGAGAGTCCATTCTCGAACACCGTCGACACCGTTAGATCGCGCAAGAGTCGACGATTTTGGCCATTTGCGGGCGCGTGACGCAGCTTGAGAAAACGGCTCGAATCCCAAGCATAAGCCTCGTCTGCGCGCGGACGTTGCGGCTCGAGGTGCTCTACGTAATCCCGCACGTCCCGATCTTGTGGGCGAATGCGCAAGATGTCGCGCAGCATCGCGAGCTGTTCGTCTTTCTTGCCCAAGTCGCCATCGAGCTCGGCAAGCGCCCTGAGTGAGGCGGTGTCTTCCGGCGCGAGCTCGAGCGCGCGGCGATACGAAGCAACCGCACGTTCCGGTTGTCCGAGCGAACGATATGTGCGCGCGGCGAGCGCGAGCGCCCAAAGTCCGTCGGGATGCGTCGCGAGCAGGCGCTCCACCCATCGCTCCGCCGCCGGCCGATCGCGGCGCGCCACGGCTAGGTCGATCATGGAGCTCAAAAAGCCGGCATCGTCGAAGCGCAGCGCGGAATAGCGGCTCTCGACCTCGGCCGCGTCGGTCGTGCGCCCGAGCATGCGCAGCTGGGAGGCGTACATATTGAGCAGGTTCACCGAGTTCGGCGTGCGGTCGAGCGCATGTTCCAGCGTGTCGAGCGCGGTGCGCGGTAACCCCGCTAGGTTATAAAGTTCGACGCGGCCGCGGATCGCCAGGGAGTCGTCTGGGTCGAGCGCGAGCACGCGATCGAAGTAAGGAAACGCGTCGCGCCAATTGGGGCTCGTGCGGCGATCGAGCGCGCGCGCCATGAGCACGTCGCGGTTCGGTCTCGGATCGCGCGCGGCGAGCGCTTCGGCTTTCTTGATCCAGTCTCCGGTTTGATTGCGGTCCTCCGCGAGCCGACCTGCGAGCAGCAAGCGTCGGATCGTCGGTTCGGCGTCGGCCGCTTGCTTCGCAAAGTCTCTCGCCTCGTGACGCGCGGGATCGTCACCGCCGGTTTCTGCGAGGTAACGTGCATACGCCTCGAGCGCCGCCGGGGCCGGATGCGCGCCTTCGGTTAGCTTTTGGAATAGTTGAATCGGCCCCTCGGGTCCGGCTTGAGGTTTCAGCTTTTCGCCTGGCTTTTTCTTGGCAAACGCCTTGGCGAAGGCCTGGCTTTGGGCGACATCGTTCGAAAACAAGAGGCTCGAGTCTGGCGTCCCGTCGGGTCCGGCAACACGCACGGAACCGACCGGTGATTGGTCGTCGCCGCACAGTTTGATCGTGAGCTCGTTCGATCCCGGTTCGAGCTCGACCTGCGTTCCGGAGCGATCGTAGTCGTGGCTGCGGTACGCGCTGTCTTCGAGTACGAGATCGCCGTTCCAAAAGAGTTTGAACGAACCGCCGGCGCCGGCCCAGACACTCAGCTTGCGCTTCGCTTTCGGCGCGCTGACGAAGGTCGTCGCGAAAACGCAGACTTTAGCTTCGGGTCGGACGAGTGAACCCGCGTCGAGGTAACCGTACGGAAACGCCGCGGGAACCGGCCGATAGCGCACTGGGCGTTCTTTGCCGGTGTATGCCTTGCCCGGCACGATCGCCGAAGTGAGCTCCGGTTCCGGCCCGCTCGAGGTGTCGAGCCCCGACTTTCCTTCGTTATCGAAGGGCCCGACCACCAGCCATTGATCGACGTAACCGAGCGCGCGGATCGCGTCGCGCGAGGCCTTCAAATCGCCGCGCCGAGCGCGGGCGAGCGCCGAGAGCGTGCTCGCATAAGCGCGCGCGGGTGGCGACAGGTGCGAATCGTGCTGGGCAGCGCGCAACACTTCTTCGACGTGAGTCGGATCTGCGCGGTCCCACGTGCTCCAAATCCGGCGCAGTGTTGCATACACTTCCGGACCTCGCTCTTGCGCGAGTTCGGCGCTGAGCTCGCGCAGATCGTGATGGAGCACGGCTTCACCCGCGTTGGCGTCCGCGCCGAGGCTGATCGAGCCGGCTAGCAACAAAGCGCCCAGAAAAAATGATCTTTTGGCCGGCCTGTTTTCCACTCGCGTAGGTTTAGCGCTTGGCGATCCGGTTGGGCCGGAAATCAGAGCGCGCTCCGCGTCGAGAGTGTTTTTTCCATGCGCATGCCGCCGGCCGGCCCGCTGGCGAGGCTTCAGCCGTGTCCGCGCCCACCTACCTGGTGCGACTGCGCCGAGTGCCGGTGTCACGGGCATCGGGTTTACGCGGGGTTCGAATCGCCGGGACGGCGCATGCGCGCGCGTGTGCGACCGAGGCCGGGCAGAAGCTCCGCGAGCAGCGGACGAGACAGAATGCTTGCTGGCTCGGGGGCGGTCATATAGAAGTGATGGCTCAGGTTTCTCGCCCGATTTGAGATATGGCAGTGCTAGCTCCGACGCGTTTCGGAGGGCTAGCGGAGGCTCGCGATGGTCAATCCCCAGATGGTGATGTACGAGGAGGAGTTCAACCAAATCCAGACGGTCGTCGACCGCCTGGTGCGGGAAGCGAACGCCAAGGTCGTCTTCATCGTCGACAAGAACGGACAACTGATCGCGGCGAGTGGTGAGGTCGATAACATCGACACCACGTCGCTTGCGTCGCTCACCGCCGGCAACATCGCCGCAACCGGCGGTATTGCGAAACTCTTGCGCGAGAACGAGTTCGCGACTCAGTTCCACGAAGGTGAGAAGGCCAACATTCACATTCAGTTGGTCGGCAACCGCGTGATTCTGGTCGTGATTTTCGACTCGAAATCGAGCTTGGGTTTGGTTCGCCTGCGCGTCAGAAAAGCGAGCGATGAGCTCAATCGGATCTTCGAAGCCCTCCTCAGCAAGGTTTCGGAACCCGGCAGCGATTCACCGTTTGCCGAAATCACGGACGAGGACATCGACAACCTTTTCAACGACTGAGGCGCCGGGCGATGAGTTTCATCAATTACATGGCCCGGGAGATCAACTGCAAGATCGTCTATTACGGGCCTGGCCTCTGCGGCAAAACGACGAACCTGCAGTACATCTACGAGCGCACCAATCCGGACGCGAAAGGCAAGATGATCAGCCTCGCGACCGAGACCGAGCGCACGTTGTTTTTCGACTTCTTGCCGCTCTCTCTCGGTGAAATTCGCGGTTTCAAGACGCGCTTTCACCTCTACACCGTGCCCGGTCAAGTCTTCTACGACGCGAGCCGCAAACTCATCCTCAAGGGTGTTGACGGCGTGATCTTCGTCGCGGACTCGCAGATGGAGCGCCTCGAGGCGAATCAAGAGAGCGTCGAGAACCTTCGTACCAATCTGGCGGAGCAGGGCTACTCGCTCGAAAAAATTCCGTACGTGATTCAGTACAACAAGCGTGATCTACCGAACGTCGTGACGGTCGAGGAACTTCGACCGTTGATCAATCCGATGAACGTGCCGGATTTCGAGGCCAACGCGCGCAGCGGCGTCGGTGTGTTCGATACGCTGAAAGCCGTGAGCAAACTCGTGTTGAACGAGTTGAAGCGCGGCGGCTGAGCATCGCTCCGGGCATGCGAAAGCCCAAGAATTCTCCGAACGTATCGCGCGAAATCCGACCGCCGGATGTCTCGCGAGCTGGGCTCGACGCGGCGGCGTTGCGTTATCTCGAGCGCTTCGATTGTTCGAGCGCCAAGCTCCTGCGAGTGCTCACCGAGCGACTCACGAAGGCGACGCGAGCTGGCGTCGATACCAGCGAAGCCAGGCTCGTCGTGGGAGAGCTGCTCGAGCGCTACCAGGCGTCGGGTTTGATCGACGATCGACGGTTTGCGCAAAACTTCGCGGCGCGTCAGCGCGACCGTGGCTCCTCGCGGCGCATGATCGAACAGAAGCTGCGCTTGCGCGGCATCTCGGGTGAGCTCACGCAGCAGGTTTTGGCCCAGCCGGAGTTGCGCGAGAGCGAGCTCGAAGCGGCGCGTGCGTTCGCGCGCCGACGTCGACTCGGGCCGCACCGCAAACCCGAGCTGCGCGAAGCCAACCGGCGCAAGGATTTGATGGCGCTCGCGCGCGCGGGCTTCGATTTCGACACGGCGGCGCGCGCGATCGGGCACTCGTCTTTCGACGAGGACTTTTAGCAAGCGCGCGTCGCGCTTACTTCTTCAAGCCTTCGCGACGGCCGTGGTTCTTCGCGCGGACTTTCGAGCGAAGGCGCTTCGAGCGCTTGCGGTCGAGCTTGCGGGGCGTCTTGGTCGGGATGTACATGCGGCTCGGGCGTTTAAACCGAATTGGCGAGCCGCGCAAGGTTCGGCGCCGAACCGCTGCTCATTCGTTCCCTAATCCGAGTCGTGCCGCGGGCACGGCTCAGCCGTTCTTCGCGGTTAAGAGCTTCTCGATCAGCTGTGCCGAGTAGCCGCTCAATTCCTTGAACACGACGCCCATGCCCGCCGGATCGATCTCGACGCGCACCACTTCACCGACGCCTTCGATCGTCTCGATGCCATCCATCACGATCGTGAAGCGCAAGTCGACTTCCGTGCCGATCGGCAGCGGCGTACTCGTTTTGACGAAGGCGCCGGACCGAGAAATGTTGGTTACATACTCTTCGATGAATTGATCGAAGGAGTCGAACTCCTTGTTGATCGTGACTCGCTCGTTCTTGCGTTCGTTCGTCATGACGAGGGTTACTTGCCCTGCAAATCGAACTGCTCGATGTGATACTCGCGCCGCGGGTTGAATTCGATCCGGCGCATGTAGCGCTTTTCGGCCTCGAGCACGGCCGCCTTTTCCTCGCCCTGCATCAAATCGACGACCGCCGGATGCGCGTTGACGAGCACCGAGTAGCCCGACAGAGTTGCGCGTTCGCGCCGAATTTGCCGCAGGATCTCGTACGCAATCGTGGTGCGTGACTGAATCTGGCCGGTGCCATCGCAGTAGAAGCACATCTCGTGCATCGTGCGGTTCAAGCTCTCGCGCGTGCGCTTGCGCGTCATCTCGAGAAGTCCGAGCTCGCTGATGCGGTTGATCGTCGTCTTGGCCTTGTCTTTGGCGAGCAGGGCCTCGAGTGCGCGCCAAACCTTCTCGCGATTGTGCGACAGATCCATGTCGATCAAGTCGAGGATCACCAGGCCGCCGATGTTGCGGAAGCGGAGCTGGTAAGCGATTTCTTCGACCGCCTCGAGATTGGTCTTGAGCGCGGTCTCTTCGAGATCGCGGCTGCCCTTGCCGACGTAGCGACCGGTGTTCACGTCGATTGCGGTGAGCGCTTCCGCTTGATCGATGATCAAGTAGCCGCCGCTCGGCAGTGGAACTTTGCGGCTGAGCGCTCGTGAGATTTCGTCTTCGATGCCATAGGCGTCGAAAATCGGCTCATCTCCGCTGTAATACTGGATGTCCTTCACGCGCGCGGGCATGAACATCTCGACGAAGCGCACGAGCCGCAGGTACTGCTCTTTGTCGTCGATGACGATGCTTTCGATGTCGTCCGTGAACAAATCACGCGCGGTCTTGAGCACGAGATCGAGCTCGGTGCAGAGCACGGTCGGTGCTTTCGCGCCGTCGCGCTTCTTCGACACGTCTTCCCAAAGCTTCACCAAATAACCGATGTCGGCCTTGAGGGATTTTTTGGTCAAGCCTTCGGCGACCGTGCGCACGATGATGCCGCCGGTCGCGGGTTTCATCGGCTCGACCACATCGCGCAGCCGCGCGCGTTCGCGCGCCGAACCGATGCGCTTCGATACACCCACGTGTTCGACCGTTGGCAAATACACGACGTAGCGGCCGGGTAGCGAGACGTGACTCGTCACGCGCGCACCCTTGGTGCCGATCGGCTCCTTCGAGACCTGCACGATCACTTCGTCGCCTTCTTTGACGACTTCGGTGATCGGCACCGAGCGCGAAACACGGCTCGTGGTTTTGCCGTTGCCGCGCCGATCTCGGTCACGGTCACGGCCAGCGCGATCGCGGCGCGTATTGCGATCTTTTCCGCCGCGCTCGTTGCGATCGCGGGTGCGCGCTTCGTCTCGCGGAGATTGCTGCGGGCTGCCGTTGACGCGTGCGACGGGGGCGCCATTGCTGCGCCCCTCCGAGCCGGGTTGCGCCGCGTTCGGCGACGACGAAGCCTCGGCATTGTCGCGGCCGCCACGACGCCGACGCCGACGCCGACGTCGACGCACTGCTTCGTCAGTGGGCGCGTCGGTTGCTGCGCCTGCTTCAGTCGCGCCGGCGGAGTCAGGCTCCGCGCCGGTATCCGATTCGACGACGAGTAGCTGCTCTGTCGCCACCGCGCCCCACGCCGAATCGACCTCGGCATCGCCCACGGTTTCGTCTTCCTCGGAGTCGTCGCTCTCGTCTTCCTCGGCCTCTTCTTCTTCCTCTTCCTCTTCCTCGCTGGAAGGGCCGTCGGCTTCTGGTTCAGTGCCGGTGTCGCCGTCCTGTGGCGCGCGAGCTTCGGTGCTCACCAGCTCGTCGTCGTCGTCGTCGTCATCATCATCGTCATCGTCATCATCGTCGCGTTGCTCGCCGCGGCCGAGCCCGGACTGCCCGTGGCGTTTGCCGCCTTCGCCTTTGGCGAACTCCGAATCCTCGTGGCGATGCGACCCCGACAAATAGGCTTCGAAGTCGTCTGGGCGGATCAGATCCTCGACGTGCAGGAACGCTGCGCGCTCCATGCCGACGTCGATGAACGCGGCTTGCATGCCGGGTAGCACGCGCGTCACGCGGCCGAGCACGATGTTGCCGACCGTGCCGCGAGCGGCGGCGCGTTCGATCTGTAGCTCGGCGATGATTCCCTCTTCTATGAGGGCAACACGGGTCTCGCGGATGTCACAATTGATGACGAGAGTATTTCGGGGCATGGCTTTCGGGTGCCACGTCACAAAACCCCTGAATTTCGAGCGCGAACGCTAGGTAGACCAAATCAGCGCGGAGTGCGGGAGACGACTCGGCTTGGAAGCGGAGTCGCGCCGAACCGCGCAGCGAATCGCCGCGAGCGTCGCCAAGAGCCGGTGAAACCGGTTGGGACGCGAGTGCGCTGCGACAGTCGAGCTTGCGTGCGGTGGCAAGACACGGGGATCTTGGGAAGGGCTGAGGTAGGAAAAAAGTTCGTGTGCGGGTGGAGCGTCTCCACCTCGGTGGCCCCAGAGGGCCAACTGCCCTGGTCGGTCCCGAGAAATTCGGACCGACGGGCAGAGTCGCTTGGCGACGGACTCACGTCAGCATGGGCGGACGACTCCGTCAAGGGTTGGGAAGTATAGGAAAGCACCAAGAAAATTCCTTGGCTTTCCGGCCGGATAGCGAACCCTCGAGCTCCCGGCCGATCTTTCGCACCGCGGGGGATGCTCATCGGATACTCGCCGGGCCGTGACCACCTCGTTTTTGGTTCTCGATATCGAGACGGTACTCGACCCCGAATTGGCGATCGAGACCGCAGACAGCGAGCGTTTGCCTGCGCCACCGCATCACAAAGTCGTCGTGCTCGGCGCACTGCTCTTCGATGCCGCCTATGACGTGAAGCGCATCGGCGTGATCAGCGAGCTCAAAGACGAAGCGGGCATCCTCGAAGACTTTGCGCGACTGCTCGAAGAGCGTCGGCCGAGTCTCGTCACGTTCAATGGACGGACATTCGACATGCCGGTGATCGCGACGCGTTGCCTCCGTCATGGCATTCCATTTCGTCACTACTATCGCTCGCGCGACGTGCGCTACCGCTTCTCACCCGAAGGGCATCTGGATCTGATGGACTACGTCGCGGATTTCGGCGCGGCCAAGCCTTCGAAGCTCGACATCGTGGCGAAGCTGTGCGGCATGCCGGGCAAAGTCGGCATCGACGGCAAAGACGTGGGACCACTCGTGCACGCGGGTCGGATCCAAGAAGTTCGCAACTATTGCCTGTGCGACGTGGCACAAACGGCGGCCGTATTTCTGCGCGTGCAGCTCGTGCGAGGCGAAATTGAGCGCGACCAATACCTCGTAGCGATGCGTGGCTTGATTGCACAGATCCGCGCGGACGCGCGCTTGCAACCGATCGCGGAAGCGCTCGACGAACGCCGACTCTTGCTCGAGAGTTAGATCTCGGGAGCCGAGCTCCCACCGCCGAAAGGATAGCCAATGTCGCTCACCGAAAAACGCAGCACGCAGAAGGCCGGCAAGCTCGCGCCCGCGCAAGTGGAGGCGCTGCTCACTCAAGTTCCCGGCTACAAGCTCGACGACAAACGCGCCGAGATCCACAAGGAATATTCGTTCGCGGACTTCTACGAGACGATCGCGTTCGTCAATGCGCTCGCGTACATCGCGAACCAAGAGGATCATCACCCGGAGCTCGCGGTCAGCTACAACAAATGCAAAGTGAGCTTCTCCACGCACGATGCCGGCGGACTGACGGAGAACGACTTCATCTGCGCAGCGAAGGTGAACGCGCTGATTCGCGACTGAACGCCGCGTTCGGGTCAGGGCTCGCGGTAGAAGCGCGGCACGCGGCGCGAGATATCGGTCAGCACTTCCCACGGGATGGTGCCGAGCGTGCTCGCGATCTCTTCAGCCGAAATTTGGTCTTGGCCGAGCGTGCCTTTTTGCGCACCGAGCACGACGCATTCGTCGCCGACACGCACGTCCGCGATCTCGGTCACGTCGAGCATGGTCATGTCCATGCTCACCGCGCCGACGACTGGCGCGCGCTTGCCGCGCACGAGCAGCGCGCCGCGGTTCGATAGCGCGCGGCTGAAGCCGTCCGCATATCCGACCGGAACGGTCGCGATGCGGCTTGGGCGTGTGGTGCGAAAAGTCGCGCCGTAACCCACCGGCGCGCCCTCAGGCAATTCGCGCAGTGCGACGATTTCACTGCGTACGCGCATGACCGGGCGAAGCTCGGGACAAACGCCAGCTGCCGGTTCCACGCCGAACAGCGCAATCCCCGGGCGCACCACATCCAACCAGGAACGCGGGCTCTTCAGTAGCGCAGCGCTATTGGCGGCGTGGCGGAGGAGCGGCAAGATGCCCTCGTTGCGAAACGCGAGCGTCGATTGCTCGAACAGATCGAGTTGATGATCGAGTGATTCGGGTTCCGCGGCGTCTGCACAAGCGAAGTGCGTCATCAGGCCTTGCAGCCGCACCTCCGGAAAGCGACGGAGCGCCTTGGCCATGGCGGGTACTTCTTGCGGTGCGATGCCGAGCCGGGCCATGCCGGTGTCGATCTTGACGTGCACGTTGAGCGGCTCGGCGCCGCTGAACTTCACTTCGTCCGCGATCGCTTCGAGCTGACTCGGATCGTGCACGACGGGCGTGAGATCATGACGCAAGAGCTCGCCCCAAGCGCGGCCGTAGTAGCCGCCCGTGATCAGAATGGGCACCTGAATGCCGGCTTGCCGGAGCTCGATGCCCTCTTCGAGCAGCGCAACGCAAATGCCGTTCGCGCCGGCGCGTTCGAGCGTGCGCGCGACGGCTTTGGCGCCGTGCCCGTAGCCGTCCGCCTTGAGCACGGCCCAGACCTGCGCTCCGCCTGCCGCGCGCTGCACGATGCGCAGGTTATGACGCAGATTCGCGAGATTCACTTCCGCCCGCGTCGGCCGCACGGCATCCGAGGGCACGGCACGCTGCGGGCGGAGCACCCTCGGGAGTGGAGTTGCCAGAGCCGGGGAGAGCGCACTGAGTGATGGGTGCCGCGTCATCGTGCTACGGAGGTGGTTAGCGGAGGGGCGAGCGAGCCGTCAACTTAATCGCAGAGTTTGTAGCTCGGGCTCGAACCGTTCGCCGCAGCTGATTCTGGCCTTGCTGAAGTTTTCAGAAAAACGACGGGAAGGCTTCGCGTTCGTTCACTTGCTTAGGCCTGCGATCTTTCACTGAAAGCAACGCTTCATACAGCCCTTGTAGTCCGCGCTGCAGGTCTTGCAGGCGGCGTTCGGCTTGCCGGCGTCCGGTTCGCAGGGGCGGGTGCACTGCTGATAGTTGTCGCGACACGCGCTGCCGCATCCGTCTTGTGGTGCCGTGAGGGTTGGGGTTGGAGCCGGTGGCGGCGAGCCGGCGTCGCCGTACCAGCGCGTGGCGATCGGTGGCGGTGGCGCGTGCACGCTCGTCGGTGCGGGCACGACCAAATAAAATTGGCGCGTTTCCGGCGCTCTCGCATCAGCGATGTCGAGCTTCGGGCAATTCGGATCGCCGTCCGCGAACGCGCGCACACGCCGGCGCGCATACTCGATGCGATCGCGTGGTTGACCGTAGGTGTACATCCCGAGCCATTCTTTCCAGCATGCCTCGCGGTGCGTGGGCGCTACGTCAGGTTCCAAATCCAAGCGGTAGCAGTGTTCGAAGCGCACGTTGCCTTCGTAGATCGACTGCACGCTCGGTCCGCACGCGCTCGCGCCCAGCGCGCCGAGCGCGAGCGTCAGCGCCGAGAAGCCGAGTAACGAACGCGCGAAGCGCGACGCGGTTTCGTTCTCGGCTGAGCCTTGCACAGCATCTGTTTTCCCCGACCGCGCCGAGCTGCGCAAGCCGAAGACCTGGGAACGCGCCATGTCCGGGCTTTTCTCATGCTATGTCACGCTCGAAGATGTTTACCGGCTTGGTCGAGCGCAAGGGCACCCTGGTGCGTCGCGCGCGTCGAGGCCCGGGTTTTCGCCTGGCGGTCGAGGCGGAGCTCGGCCCGCTCGCGCTCGGTGAATCGATTTCGGTCAGCGGCGCGTGCCTCACCGTCGTGAACGCGGACGCGCGCAGCTTCGAAGCGGACGTATCGCTCGAGACAGCCGAGCGCACGACGCTCGGAGCGCTCGCGCTCGGTCGTTCGGTGAACCTCGAGCGCGCGCTCAAGGTCGGTGATCGCTTGGGCGGGCACTGGGTCAGCGGTCACGTGGACGGTGTAGCGGAGCTCCGCCGAATCACTCCCGAGGGTGAGGCGAAGCGACTCAGCATCGTGTTTCCGCGCGAGCTCGCGCGTTTCGTCGCGACCAAGGGTTCGGTCACGCTCGACGGCGTGTCGCTGACGGTGAACGACGTCGGCAGTGACGCGCTCGAAGTGATGGTGATTCCGCACACGCTCGCGGTGACGACGCTCGGCGAGCTCGCGCCCGGCGCAGAGCTCAATTTCGAAGTCGACACGATGGCGCGCTACGCCGTGCGTTTCCTCGAAGTGACGGGCTCGGCGAGCCCCCAAGACAACGAAGCGAGCCTCAAATCGGTGCTCGAACGCGCGGGCTTTCGCCTCGGAACGGGCTCAGGAAATTCATGAAGAGCGAAATCCCGCACGCCATTCGCCCACTCGACATCGCGCCCGAACACCTCGAACGAGTGCGCGCCGCGGTCGACGATGTTCGCGCCGGCAAAATGGTGATCTTGGTCGACGATGAAGATCGCGAGAACGAAGGCGATCTGTGTCTCGCCGCCGATCGCGTTACACCCGAAGCGATCAACTTCATGGCCATGCATGGTCGCGGCTTGATTTGTCTTACGTTGACCGAGGAACAAGTCGCGCGCCTCGATTTGCCGATGATGAGCGCGCCGGGACGCAGCGGACCGCGGCTCGGCACGGCGTTCACCGTCAGCATCGAAGCGAGCGAGGGTGTCACGACTGGCATCAGCGCCCAGGATCGCGCGCACACCGTGCGTGTCGCCAGCAATCCGCGCGCGGTGCCGAGCGACATCGTGGTGCCGGGGCACGTGCTGCCGCTGCAAGCGCGCCCGGGCGGCGTGCTCGTGCGCGCCGGGCAAACCGAGGGCTCGGTCGATCTCGCTCGGCTCGCAGGCTTGAACGAAGC
>DATATR010000229.1:0-4338 GCA_036268695.1 Polyangiaceae bacterium
AGAATCTCAACTCGATCGCTTCATGATGAGGATTCGCATCGGCTATCCGCCGCCGCAAGTCGAGATGCGGCTGATGCTCGAGCCGGATCAAGATCGGGTGCAGAGCGTGCCCGTGGTGCTCGATCCGCAAACACTCGTCAGCCTGCAACGCGAGGTCGATCGAGTCACGACGGACGGCGCGCTCGGCGCGTATCTTCAGGCGTTGATCACCGCAACGCGCGGCAGCCCGGTGCTGTCGCTTGGCGCGAGCACGCGCGCCGGAATGAATCTGTCGCGAGCGGCGCGGGCCCGCGCGCTCCTGAACGGCAGAAATTATTGCATCGCGGACGACATCCACAGTTTGGCCGTTCCGGTTTTTGCGCATCGCGTGCGCTTGGCGGCACACGCGGAAGGCTACGCACCCACGCGCGAAGAGACTGAATCTGCGATTCGTGAGG
The DNA here is from genome assembly GCA_036268695.1 of Polyangiaceae bacterium. Taxonomy (GTDB): domain Bacteria; phylum Myxococcota_A; class Polyangia; order Polyangiales; family Polyangiaceae; genus PMG-095. The sequence continues at coordinate 438 of DATATR010000229.1, forward strand.
TCATCGCCCGCGTCCCCGTGCCGCTTTGAACCGGGAGAGCCTTGGCTAACGTGGAGATGGCGCAACGCGGCGCTCCTCAGTCGGAAGGACCGCGCAGCTCACGAAGCGGCGTTAGCGCTGCTCGCGCGCCGCGCTTCATCGGGCGCGCGGCCGCACTACTTACGCGCTTGCGTCGCTTTTTCCGACCGCCGCGCCGACTCAAATTCACCCGCGAAGGGAAGTATTTCATCGGGATCACCTTCGGCGTCGGGTTCGCAGCGATCAACACAGGCAATAACCTGCTCTACCTGCTGCTCGGCATGCTGCTGTCGATGATTGTGGTCTCGGGCGTGCTCAGCGAGTTGAGCTTGCGAGAACTCACCGTCGTGCGACGACTGCCGCCACGGGCACAAGTCGCGCGCCCGCATTTGGTGGAGATCGAAGTATTCAATCACAAGCGGCGCATTCCTTCGTACGCGATCGAAGTCGAGGATTTGCGCGCCGGGCAGCCCGCCGACAAACGCTGCTTCTTTCTGAAGATCAGCCCGCGCTCGGCACAGGTCGCGGCTTACCGGCGTACGCCGGCGCGCCGCGGCCGTGATCGTCACGTCGGATTTCGAATCGCCACGCGCTTCCCGTTCGGCCTATTCGAAAAGTCGCGCGAACTCACCGCAGAGGGCGATCTGATCATCTACCCCGCCGTGGATCCCGTGACACTCTCGAGCAATCTACCCGGAGATCGCGTGGGCGGAAACTCAGCGCTCGGACGCGGCTCAGGCGACGAAATCCTGTCTTTGCGTTTGATGCGTGAAGGCGACGATCCACGCGACATCTATTGGCGCAAGAGCGTCGAACAGATGATCGTACGCGAGCGAGCGCGCGAAGTGCGGCGCGACGTGTCCTACGCCATTGACGCGAACTATACGGGTTTGGCGCCGGACGAAGAGTGGTCCGCGCGCTTCGAGCGGCGCATTCGCGATGTCGCGTCGCGTGCGGTCGCGCATATCAAGCGCGGCGACGGCGTGACCGTCCGCACACGCAGCGGTGAGCGAGTACGCGCTACCACCGCAGCTGGAGCCGACCCCGTGCTGCGGTTTCTGGCCTTGCTCGAGGCAAAACCGCTGACTGCTCCCGCGACTGCCGGCGAGCTCGACGCGGTGCTCGAGGCTTCGGGAGGCAAAACGTGAGATTCGGTTTGATCCATCGGATCATGACCGACAGCCTAGCGGCGCTCGGGCTTTTGGCGTTGATCACGAGCGGAGAACTCAACCGCTGGCTCGCGATCGCAATTTTGATTGGCTTGCTCGTGGCAGTCGCGATTCCGGAGAGTTTTCAAGATCGGCCGATGATGCGTCGCGTGGGCGTCATCCTGCCGTTGGCGCTTTTCGGCGTGCAAGCGGCGCGCTTATTTCTGAACGCGAACCTACTCGAAACAGCCGTGGAGTTCGCCGCTGGGCTTCAGGTCATCCGGCTCGCAACACGTCGCGGCGCCGCACATGATCAGCAAGTCATCGTGCTTGCGCTGTTGCACTTGATAGCGGCCACCGTGCTCGGCAGCGGCTTGGCCTATGGGCTGTGTTTTTTGGGCTTTTTAATCGTGGCGCCAGGAGCGCTCGTGCTCAGCCATTTGCGACGCGAAGTCGAAGGCAACTACCGTCAGGGAGCGCGCGACCGCACTGGGCTGCCGGTCGACGTGCCGCGGATTTTGCGAAGCCGCCGCGTGATCGGCCGCTCGTTTCTCGTTTTTACTTGTCTGCTTTCGGTACCGATTTTTCTGTTCACGCTCGCGCTGTTCGTCGCATTCCCCCGAGTCGGGCTCTCGTTGTTGATGCTGAGTCACCCGAAAGCCGAGCGCATGGTTGGCTTCACCGAGCACGTGGATCTCGGCGGAGTCGGGCGTTTACGTAGCGATCCGACGATCGTCATGCGCGTCGAGGTGCCGGATTTGCCGAAAGAACCCCCCGCGCGCCTCGCGTTGTATCTGCGCGGCGCCGCGTTCGACAGCTACCAAGGCAAAAGCTGGTCACGCAGCGCGGGCGCGCCGATCCACATCGATCAGCGCGGGCGAGTGGTCCGCTTGCTCCGTTTCCCGGACCCGGTTCGCGATCGAATCATGCGCATCGAGCTCGAGCCAATCGAGCCGCCCGTCGTGTTTTTGCCACCCGATGCAGTGGCGCTCTCACTGACTGCACAGGGCTTGCCGCTACTTGCCAACCTGCCGCAAATCGCCCCGGGACCCGAGGGTTCGCTCAGCTATAAAACGCCGGACGAACGCGGCTTGCACTACGAGGTTACGTTGGCCGGACCAGACGAACCGACTTCGCTCGTGCTCCCGACCAACGATCGCGCGCGCTACTTGACGCTGCCGAGCGATTTGCCGCCAAGAATTGCCGAGCTGGCACATTCGTGGGTCGGCGCCGCAACGGATCCGCGGCTCGAAGCGCGCTTGATCGAAGCACGTCTGCGCCGAGACTATCGCTATGACGTCGATTCGCCGTCGGGCGCGGCGCCGAACCCGCTGTACGACTTCCTGTTCGTCTCCAGGCGCGGACACTGCGAATTCTATTCGACCGCGATGGCGGTCATGCTGCGCACGCTCGGCGTGCCCACCCGCAACGTGACCGGCTTCATCGGAGGCACGTACAATCGCTTTGCTCGCTCTTATGCCGTGCGTCAGGGCGACGCACATTCTTGGGTCGAGGTCTATCTCGACGATACGGGTTGGACTCGTTTCGACCCAACACCGCCCGCGAACGCCGCGCCGCAAAGCGATATCACGGGACTGTTGGCCTTCGTACGCGACTTCATCGAAGCCACGACGCAGCACTGGAATCGGCATGTGATCGGCTACGACTTGAAGCAACAGTTTGGCTTGCTGCGCTCGGTGCATCGCAGCTACAGCGCGTTCCGCGATCGACCGGGGGCACTCGGTCGAATTCTTTCGTCACCGCGCCTGGCGCTCTCGAGCGCGGTCGGCTTGATCATAGCGCTGTACGGCTTCGCCTGGTTGAAGAGACGGCGCAAGGCGCTCTCGCCGGCCGCGCGCGCGGCGACTGAGCGCGAAACTCAAGCTCGCGAGAGCGTCGAGCTTTATCGACAGCTCGAGATGGCATTGGCCGCGCGTGGTCTTGCCCGACCGAGCGGCACTCCCCCCCGCACCCACGCAGCTGCGCTTGCAGCGATGGGACATCCAATCGGCGCTGAAGCACTCGCGCTCACCGAGCGCTACTTGCAAGCGCGCTTCGGCGGGATTGCGCTGAGCCCCGAAGAGAGACGCGAATTCGCTCGCCGGGTTCGGGTCATTCGCCAGCAGCGCTCATCGACCGAGCGGGCGGCGGCGTAACGGGTGTTACGCTAGGCGGCCGCCGAAATTTCAGGCTTGCCGGCGCAGCACGATTTGCGCAGCGCCGCCCGCGATCTGCGCGACTCCGTATACGGCTTCGCGACTCGGGCGCGCCCGCATCGCGTCAAATTCCAAATCCGGCGCACCATGCTCGAGCCAAGCGACGATCATCGGCGCGCGTCCGCCCGCGATTGCCTCGTCGATCTGCACAACGTCTACAGCAACGCCTTCCGCGAGTTCCTCGGCGGTAACAGCGCGCTGCGCAGAAGCGAGCGGTCTCTGACCGGCGCTCGGAAGTTGATTTTCGTCCACGCTTCCCGCCGCATATGACTGGACGATAAGGCGGTAACCCGCGCTAGTCGCGGCCGCGAGATCGTGGGCCGAGACTTCGGCGCGCATCCGTTCCAGCGAGACAGCCCCGAGCGCCGTGGCCGCAAGCAAAGCCATCCACGAGGCGCCCGCAGCGGCGGAGCCGACAACTGACCGCGCTTTGAGCGCTCTCTTTTGGCTGTTGTTCGGGTTTGCCAAGTTCGCCTCTGTCGATTGATTAAACGTGCCAGCCTGAAGTTCGTTTCTTGC
>DATATR010000230.1:0-1647 GCA_036268695.1 Polyangiaceae bacterium
CGTCGTGACGCCGAACCCGGACAACGCGCCCGCTCTGCACGACATCCAGCTGGCTTCGAACCTCAAAGAGGTGCGCGCTTTCGTGGGCCGCCCGCGCTCGGTTCGCGCCGCGATCAACAAGGCGTTCAACGGCGACATTCACGCCTTCGCGACTCTCGACCGCAGCGCGCACGAGCAGTTCACCACGATGCTCAACGTGTACGAGCGCAACTTGGTCAGCGAGGAGAGCCTCACGCTGTCCGTTGCCAAAGAAGCGTCGAGCGGCGAGCGCGTACTGTCGCCGCAAGACTTCAGCGCTGGACGCACCAGTGGCGGCGGCAAAGGGATCAACGACGAGTCGTTCATGGAGACGCTCAACGTGCTCGTTTCCCTGATCGAAAACACACGCGCCGACCTGCGCGGACACTCGGCGCAGGTGGCTCGGCTGATCAAAAAAATCTGCGAGCGCATTGGCCTGCCCGAATCCACTCGCTCGGCGCTGGTCGTGGCTGGGCACATTCACGACCTCGGCAAGATGGGCGCGTACCATCTGACAGCGCTCAACGTCGCGGAGTACGAAGGTCACCGCGCGCAAGCTCAGAAACAATACAAATCGCCGCTGCGCTTGCTCGAGGCCGTGCAATTGCCGCGCGAGGTCGCCACTGCCGTCGAGCAGATGTACGAGCGTTACGATGGCAAAGGCTTGCCCGACGGCTCCTCTGAAAAGGAAATCGCGCTCGGCGCGCGCCTGCTCGCGATCGCCGACACTTACGCGGATCTAACTCAGAATCCGCGTAACCCGTTTCGAAAGACGCTGCGTCCCGTGCAAGCCTGCGAAGTGCTCGAGCGCTTCAAGGGCACGGTCTTCGACCCGAACTTGGTCGACCTGTTCAAGCACACGGTGACCGGCGAAGATCTGAAGGCGCGGCTCTTGGCCAACCGCTATCGCGCGCTAATCGTCGATCCCGATCCCGAGGAAACGACGGTGCTCGAGCTGCGCATGGTCGAGCAAGGCTTCGAGGTCTCGCAGGCGCGCAGCACGGATCAGGCGCTCAAGTTCCTGGAAAAGGGCGACATCGAAATCGTCGTCAGCGAGCTCGACCTGCAACCGATCGACGGCTTTGCGCTGCTCGGCGAGGCTCGCAAGCATCCTTGGGGCTCGAAAGTGCCGTGGGTGATCGTCACGGGCCGCGCGGGCGGACGCACGGACGCGCAGCGCGCCTTCGAGCTCGGCGCGACGGACTTTTTGACGAAGCCGGTTTCGTCGGATCTGTTGGTCGCGAAGCTGAAGCAGATCATCGAGCGCGAAGCGACTCGCGGCGGCCCTGCGCGCGGCGTCGCCGGCTCTCTACAAGAGATGGGCCTGCCCGAGATGGTGCAGGTGCTCTGGTATGGACGAAAAACGGGCTCGCTCAAAATCCGCTCTGGTGCGAATTCGGGCGAAATTCACTTCGTCGGCGGCGCGATCTTCAACGCGCTTTGGACCAACCTGCGCGGCGAGGAGGCGTTTTTCGCCATGCTGCGTCTGGTCGAAGGCGAATTTTCCCTAGATCCGAACTTCGCTGCACCCCAGCAAGTCATTCAAGACAGCCCAGAAGCCCTGCTTTTGGAAGGAATGCGCCGTCTCGACGAAGCCGGCCGCTAGTGGCAAGCGGCGGAGCGCTAAAG
>DATATR010000231.1:0-23787 GCA_036268695.1 Polyangiaceae bacterium
GATAGCCGCGACGCGATTGCTGGCCCTCCGCGGTGGTCTCGTCTTTGACCACGCTGAACTTCATGGTCGCGTCGCTGAGCGAACCGCGGCGGTGATTTGCCAAGCGAAACTCGAGCACCGGCCGCCCATTGCGCGAGTGCACGATCAATTTGTCGCTGAAGGCGATGCGCGCGGTCGGACGTGAAAACTTCGCGAACACGATGCCCGTGCCGAGCGCCATCGCCATCATGCCAACGAACGCCTCGAGCGTGACCAAGACGTGTGCGTAGGTCGTCGCGGGCGACATTCCGCCGTAACCGATCGTCGCGTACGTTTGCACGCTGAACCAAAATGCATCCGCGAACGAGCCCGGGCGCGCGTTGGTGATGTCGTTCCCGCCGAGCCAGTAGAACAGCGCGAATATGGCGTTCGTGCCCGAGTAAATCAGAAAGAACACACCGAGCAGCCGCCGCCAGCTGATCGCGAGCAAGTAGTGGTAGGCGTCGTTGAACCAGCGCTGATCGAGATTCCTCGATTCGAAGCGGGCGCGACCGACTCCGGGTGGGGCCGAGTTTCGCACTGGCACGCTGCTCGGAACTTTGCTCGGCATCTGATTCACGGCATGCGAGCGTACACCGAGCGTAGTTTGCAAGATGCGAGATTTGTGATTTGAGGGCGCCGATGAAACTCGCGGAGTGGGCAGTGATCTTTGGTTTGGCCGCCGGTTGCGTCCTCGGCGCATGCACGGGAAAGAACCCGACCGATTCGGCTTCGGGCGGCGCCGCGTCCACGGCCGGCGCGGCCGGCGGGGCAATTGCGAACGGCGGCACGGGCGGTTCGAACGCAAGCGGTTCGAGCGCGTCGAGCGCCGGCAGCGGCGAAGCGGGCGCCGGCGACATGCTGCCACCCGCACAAGCTGGAGTGAGCCTCAGCATCGGCCAGTCGCTGTTTCCGCTCGCCGGCACGGAATGCCCGGCAATCAGAAGCTATCAACTCGGCACGCCCGCACCGAACACGACCGACCCCGGTGAGAGCCTCACGAGTGGCGTGGCCGGCACGAGCATTCAATGCTCCGTCACCGTTCAGCAGAGCGGCTACCTATTTTCGGCGCAAATCCGCGGTGTCACCAGCGACGGGAACGCCGTCTCGCTCGTGCTCACGACTGGCTCGACCGTCGGCGCCAGCAGCGGCAGCGCCGACGTGAGCGTGTATACCGCTGCCCTGATCCAAACCTACAGCAGCCCCGCGCCGTGCCAGTTTCAAATCTTGAGTCAACAGATCAAACCCGGATCCATCTGGGCCAGCTTCAGCTGCGAGCAAGTCGCTTCACCGCCGTCCGGGCTGTGCCAGCTGACGGGCACTGTCTTGCTCGAGAATTGCGCTCAGTTCTGAGTCGCCGCGCTCAACCCGGACTAGTCCCAGGCAAAAAAGCGAAGTAGACCGCGGCCAAAATCAGAGCGAAGGCCACGCCGTAGTTCCAACGCAGGCGCTCGCCCAGCCAGAGCAGCGAAAACCCGACGAACACCAGGAGCGTGATCACCTCTTGGATGATCTTCAGCTGAAACGCCGTAAATTCCCCGTAACCGAGGCGATTGGCGGGCACTTGCAAGCAATACTCGAAGAACGCGATGCCCCAGCTGACGAGCACCACTTTCCATAGCGCGACTTCGCGAAACCGGAGGTGGCCGTACCAGGCCGTGGTCATGAACAAATTGCTTCCGAGCAGCAGTAAGATCGTGCGCACGAAAGAGCGGCTAGCGCAGGGCCTCGCGCGCGACAATGCTCTGTCGAGATGATGCGGCCCGAAACATTCGATTGCCCGCACGGCGAGCGCTGCGGCGGCTGTTTTTTTTTGGGGGTGCCCTACGCGCAGCAGCTCGTCGAAAAGCAGGGCTTGGTGCGGCGCGCGTTCGATCGCTACAGCGAGCACGCGGCGCTCGCGGTCGACGCGGTCGCCGGCGCCTCGCCCAATACCGCCTATCGCGTGCGCGCCAAACTAGTTTGCGATCAAACCGGCGCGGTCGGCCTATTCGCGCGCGATTCGCACGACGTCGTGGACGTCCCGGAGTGCCGCGTGCTTGCTCCCGAGCTTTCACGCGTCGCCGCCGCGGCGCGGAAGCTCTTGTCGAACGCTGCCATGTCGCTCGACGGCCTCGATCTGCGGCTCGTCGATCGCGGCGTATTGGTCACGCTGATCGCGCCACGCGGCACGCCCATCGCGGACCTCAGCGCATTCTCCGCGGCGCTCTCGGAGGCGAGCTCGGAAGTCATCGGCGTTGCCGCGAGTTTCCGCGACGCGCGCTCGGCGGCGTTGCTCGGGACGGGTCACACCGTGCTCTTCGGCAATGACGTCGAAGCACATCACCTGTCGAGCACGGGGCCGTATCACTTGGCCGCGCACGGCGCCTTCACCCAAGTGCATCTCGGCCAGGCCGAGCGCGCTCATCGCGCGATCGAAGCCGAGCTTCGCGCGCGCGACGCACGGCGCGTGCTCGAACTGTACGCCGGCTCGGCCGCGCTCTCGCTTCGTCTCGCCGCGGCCGGCTTCGAGCTCAGCGCGGTCGAGGCCTACGAACCCGCGCTTTCGCAGGCCAAACGCGCCGCGCGCGAGCAAAATCTGCATCTCACTACCATCAGCGCGCGCGCAGAAGACGCGACTACGCAGCTCGCAGCGCAGCAGGCGCGCTTCGACGCGGTGATCGTCAATCCGCCGCGGCGCGGCTTGTCGCTCGAGGTGCGACGAGCACTGGCCAGGCTCGCACCGCGCGCAATCGTTTACATGTCCTGCAATCCGGCCACGCTGGCTCGCGATTTATCGCACCTCAAAGCGCTCGGCTTCGCGGCAAACGTGATTTCGCCGTTCGACATGATCCCGCACAGCGATGCGGTCGAGTGCCTCGTCGTGCTCGAGTATCGCGGCGCGTCCGAGCTCTGCGTCGTGCACCAAGACGAGCTCGTGATTGCCGTCGATCGCGCGAGTTACGACGAGCCGGAGCAGCTGCTCGCGCGCGTTCGCGAGCTGCCGAACGGGCGCATGGCCGAGCCCGTATTCCCGCTCGACCGCGATGCGAGCGGGCTCACGCTCTTCGCTCGTCCGAGCGCCGCACGCTCCGAACTCCGCGCCGCGCTCGTCAGCGGACAAAGCTTCGTCGCGCTGGCACGCGGCATCACCCACAAAAAAGGCCGCATTCGTCGTCCGCTCGGGCCCAAGCGTCGGGGCGCGTCGGCGTGCACGACGTATCAACGAAAGAGCGTGCACGGCGGGCATAGCTTGCTCGAGCTCGATCCCGGCGCGGCGAGCCCCGAAGAAATTCGCCGACACTTGGCCGCGATCGGTCACCCGATCCTCGGCGATGCGCGTTCGTGCGACGCCGGGTCCAATTCTTTTTTCGAACACCGGCACGGACTCGATCGCAGTTTTTTGCATTGCTCCGCGCTGCGAATCGCGCTCCCTACGGGCACAATCGAGCTCAGCTCGGCGCTGCCCGGCGAACTTGCCGGCGTGCTCGCCAGCGCGTCACCAGAGACCGCGCCGCTCGGCGAATAAGATCGCCGCCACGTGGGCCGCATGCACAATCGTGCCGCTCGCGATCAAGTCGAATACGTCGCTCTGCGGCACGAGCACGACCTCCAGCTCCTCACTGTGATCGAGTGCTTGCGCCGCGACGCGCACGCCGCCCTGCGCAAAAAAGAAATGCGCGCGCGCCGTGTTTCGCGCGGGCTCCGGCGCCAAATCGAGCAGCGGCTCGAAGCGCGCCGCCTCGAACCCGGTTTCTTCGCGCAATTCGCGACGCGCGGCGGCGAGCGGATCCTCGGCCCCGTCGAGCACTCCGGCCGGAAGCTCGAGGCTCGCCGCGCCGAGCCCGTGCCGATACTGGCGCACGAACACCACGTCGCGTTCGTCCGTCAAGCACAAGACCGCGGCCCAGCTCGGGCCTTTCACCAGGTGAAAGCGCTCGATTTCGTGGCCGTTCGCCAAACGCACGCGTTGCTCGCGCACCTCGAGCCAGCGCTGCGCGATGAGCGTGCTCTCGCTGAGCACTTGCCAAGCCGGGATCGGTTCGAAATCTTTCATGGTGCGCGCCGCAGGCTCGGGTGTAAGTCACGGCCGTGCCCTCCGCAAGCACGCTGCCGGCAGAAGTCAGCGCCTGGCTCGACGATCCGGGTTTCACGCCAGGCGCGCGCCATTTGCAAGCGCTGTTCGCGGCGCTCGCGACGGCAGAGCGCGACGAAGCCCGAAAGCTCGAGCGCGTGCTCGCTCGCGCTGGTGAAATCGCGGGCCGCTTCGCACTCGCGCGGCTCTCGAACGCCGACGCGCGCGAACGAGCGCGCTCGCTGGCCGTGCTCGGGCGCATCGTCATCGATCACGACGCCCCGGAATTTCGCGCCGCACTATCTAGCGCACTCGACGACGCCGACGAGCGCGTGCGGCGGATCGCGACCAGCGCACTCGCCAAGTCCGGCTCGCCTGAGCTCGAAGCGCGGCTGCTCGCGCGCTGGCCCGAGGCGGGACCACCCGAAAAACGCAGCTTGGCCGAAGCGCTCGGCAAATGCGGCGGCGAACGCACGCTCGGCCTGCTCGCCGAGCTAAAGAGCGACGACCGAGAGCTAGCGCGCATCGTCGAACGGTCGCGCTTGATGATCGAGCGCGACCGAGCCCGCACGGAGCGCTCGGAAATCGCGCTGGACTCTGCGCTCAGCGAGCCTCACTCGCTGCTACTTCATTGCCGCTCGGGGCTAGCTTGGGTTTTGGTGGAAGAAGCGCGCGCGCTCGGCGCGGCCACGACGATCGCGCCGGATTGCGTGCGGCTCACTCACCGCGGCACGTTCGCCGAACTGCTCGCGCTGCGCACTGCGCTCGACTTTGGGCTCGAATGGCCGCTCGCCGGCAGCACGACCGATTCGCTCGAGGCGCGCATCGTCGAAACGCTCGCGCAGCCAGGCGTGGAGCGCGCGGTCAGCGCTTGGACGCGCGGTCGCGCGCGCTTTCGCTTGGCATTCGCCGAGGGTGGACATCGGCGCGAAAAAGTCTGGGCGGTCGCGAGCGCAATCCACGACCGGCTCGGCTGGCTGCACAACGATCCGCAAGACTCCACTTGGGAAGTCAGCGTCGATCAGCGTCGTTCGCGGCTCGCCTTCAAACCGCGGCGTTTCACTGATCCGCGCTTCGCCTATCGCGCGAAGGACGTGCGCGCCGCCTCGCACCCGACGCTTGCCGCCGCGCTCGCGCGTGTCGCGGGCGTGCGTAGCGACGACGTGGTCTGGGATCCCTTCGTCGGCAGTGGGCTCGAGCTGATCGAGCGCGCGAAGCTCGGCGCGTATCGCGAACTTCACGGCACGGATCTCGATCCCAACGCACTCGGTGCGGCGCGTGAAAACGCCGCGCGCGCCGGAATCGAGCGCATCCATTTGTTTCAAAGCGACGCGCTCGCGACGCGCATCGCCGGCCTCTCGCTGATCATCAGCAATCCACCGATGGGGAGGCGCGTCGCGCGCGACGGCAGTCTGCCCGCGCTGCTCGAGCGCTTCGTCGAACACGCCCGAAGCGTGCTCGTCCGGAACGGGCGCATGGTTTGGCTGTCCCCGCTCCCGGCGCGGACGGCCGCGGTCGCCGAGCGCGCCGGCTTTCGCGTCAGCCGTCACGATGCGGTCGACTTGGGCGGGTTCTCCGCCGAGCTACAAATCTTCACGCACTGATTCCGAGCTGAATCGAGCGCCTCAATTTGAGCCAGATTTTCGGGGGATTTCGCGTCCGCGTGGCTTGACGATCTTGACTTGCGAGCAATGTTGACCGCGAAGTCACTGACCCACAAGTCATTGACTTCAAGGTCACGATGCCGAGACCCAGCGATCCGCACGCGAAAAGTCGTCTACTCGAAGCGGCGGAGCGCGTTTTTTCCGAGAAGGGTTTGGATCGCGCCAAGGTCGAAGACATCACGACCCAAGCCGGCCTGTCGAAGGGCGCCTTCTATCTCCACTTCAACAGCAAGGGCGACGCGTTCAAGGAGCTCCTTTCGGACGTGCTGGGCCATCTGCAGTCGCGCATCGGTGATGGCCTGCCGAGCTTCGATCAAGGCCTCGAACGCGCGATCGATCTCTGGCTCGAGCGCGATCTCGAGATGTTCGAGTTCATTTGGAAGAACCGCGCGTTGATGCGCATCACCCTCGAGGGTGGGCGCTCGGCCGACTATCAACATTTGATCGAGCACTTCGCGTCCTACGCCCAACGCGAGACCGAGGCGCTGCTGCGCCAAGGCATCGCCGCGGGGCTCTATCGGCGTGATTTGGACGTGGAGGTCGCCGCGGCGTTCATCGCCGGCGGCTACGACCGCTTCGCGCGCCAACTCGTGCGCGAAACCCAAAAACCAGATCTGCGCAAGCGCTTACGAGAGCTGCGCTGGATGGTGATTACCGGGGCGGGCACACCGGATTTGATCGCCTGCCTGCAACGACTTCATCAAGAAACCGAGGGCAGCGGGCCAGTTTTGTCAAAAACCGTGTAGAAGAACCCGGCCGATCTCGACACCCGTCGCGCGAGCCCCATACCCACCGTCCAAAACAGTTTCGCGAGCTCCTCGCCGTCATCGTCCCCTAAGGAGTTTGGTCATGTTCCGTCGTTCGCTCACCTTCGCTGCTCCCCTCGCCTTGCTGCTCGCTTCATCGTTCGCGGCAGCGCAAACGCCCGTACCGGCACCAAGTCCGGCTGCTCCGCCGCCCGCCTCAGGCCCGCGCCCGATCCCGACCACGCTCGCTCCGCCACCCGCGCCGCCCGGCGCGGCCGGCCCGGACGCGCCGGTGAGCAAAGTGACCGAGAGTCTCGAAGCGAAGCTCGCTTCGATGCAGCGCGGCGGCGGTTTGACGTCGGACCAAGCCGCGCAGCGCGCGGTCTCGAGCAGCGCGGACATCGCAGCGAAGCGCTCGAGCCTCGCCGTGGCGGACGCGCAGGTGAACGCGACGGGCGCCGGGTTCATTCCAAAGCTCGATTTGAGCGCACGCTACACGAGATTGAGCTTCTTCCATCAGCAGTCCATTTGTCTCCCTGCAGGGCCCGGCATGCAGCCGCAGTGTTTTTCTGGCGACGCGATCTCCCCCGTCATCCCCAACAACTACAATTTGCAAGCCACGCTCAGCATTCCACTTTCGGACTATGTGCTGCGTTTGTCGAACGCGATGTCCGCCTCGAACCACAGCCAAAATGCTGCCAAATACGACGAGCAAGCCACGCGGCTCAGTGTCGCTCGCGACGCGCGCGTCGACTACTACCAGTGGATTCGCGCACAGGGCGCCGGTTACGTCGCGGAGCAGGCGCTCGAAGCCGCGCGCGGCCACGCTCAAGATGCAAAGAATTCCTATGACGCAGGCTTGGTTTCTCGCGCCGATCTGTTGCGCGCGCTGAGCCAGGTCAAGAGCGCGGAGCTCACTGTGGCGCACTACAACAATCAAATCGCGGTCGCGACCGAACAGCTGCGCGTTGCGATGGGCGACCAACCCAACGTCAACTACGACATCGGCGAAAACATTTTGACCGACCCGACACCGATCAACGTCCCACCGAATCCGGAAGCTGGCTATGGCGAGGCGCTCGAACGGCGGCTGGAAATGAAACAGCTCGGCGAAAGCGAAGCTTCGCTGCGCGAGCAAGCGAAAGTCGCGCGCGCGGCCAATTATCCGCGCCTCGACGCTTCGGGCGACTTCATCTACGCGAATCCGAACCCGCGCTACATTCCGCCAGCGCAAGTTTGGCATGACACCTGGGACGTGAACGTCGTCTTGTCCTGGACGCCCACCAACATCTTCGGCGCCCAAGCCAACGCTCACGTTGCCGAAGCCCAAGCCGACGAAGTCGCCGCCAAGCGCGTTTCGCTAAAAAACGCGCTGCGCCTCGAAGTGAATCAAGCCATGAACGAGCTCACTGAAGCCACGGTGTCGCTCGAGTCGGCACGCGAAGGACTCGCTGCGGCCGAAGAAAACTACCGCGTACGGCGCGAGCTCTATCGCGCGGGCAAAGCCACGGTCGTGGACGTGACCGACGCTGAAACGGATCTCACGCGCTCGCGCCTCGAAGTCGTGAACTCACACGTGGACGAGCGCATCGCGCGTGTCGCGCTCGAGCACGCGCTCGGTCGCGACGTGGGTCACTGAGCCGCACACTCTCTCGCACTCACTCCCGGATACCCGATCAAATAAATCAAACTCGCGGGCGCACCTTCGAGCGGAAGCCGCCCAATGTCCCACTTATAGTCGTTATCCGGGAGCGAAGAGACGAGGCGCTCGAGCTCGTGCGGCTGATACGCCCGCAGGCAAGACACGACGCCATCCCACCAGGTGCACAGCGGCACGACCGGCACCAAGTACGTGAGCAAGAGGCGCGACATGCGCAGCGGTCGAATGAACGGAGTCAACGCGAGCAGCGTGCTCGTACCGAACGTGACCCCGAATAGACTCGCGGCCGAACGATCCACGATTTCGACGATCGCGATGCCCTGGCCGTGTTTGACGGCGTCGGCGAGGCATTTGCGCGCCGCTTCCGGCGGCAGATGGTGGAACGCATTGCAAATCAAACGAAAGCCGTGGAGCGATTCCGGCACCGCCGTCGCGTCCACCGGTTGATTGTGATACTCGACGCGCCCGAGCCCTTCGCGCCACGCGCGCTCGAGCCGCGGCAAGTTCGGATACAAGTCCGTGAGCACGACGCGCAGCGAAGCAGCACCGCGCGCGCGCAGCAGCTCGGCGATCGCGATCGCTGGGCCGCCACCGCCCGAGCACAAGTCCAAAATCGTGTCGTCACCGGTCTCGGCGAGCGCGGCCGCCAAGCGCTCGGCGAAACCGCGATACACGGCGCCGCCGCGCTGCCCCAAAAAACTCAGAAAATCGGTCATGCACTCGCGCACGACCTGCGGAAACCACGGCAGATCCTCGAATTCGAATAGCTGCACGCGCTCCATCCGCGCGAAACCTTACACCGCTTCGCGCGCGAGTGGAGCCCGCGAATTTCTCGCGCTTTTCTTTCGACGAATCTCGCGTCACGCTTCGCGCGCATGGCCGCGCCCGCAAATTTTCCCGCGCCTCGAGCCCAGCCGGTCGAGCTCGGCGTGTACGTGCATTTTCCGTGGTGTCTCAAGAAGTGTCCGTATTGTGATTTTTTGAGTGTCGCGAGCGAGCGCCCAGCGATCCCGCACGCGGCCTACGCCGACAGCGTGATCGCCGAGCTCGAGCGCCGCGCCGAATTGCTTCCGCGTGCGCGTCTGCTCAGCGTGTTCTTCGGCGGCGGCACGCCTTCGTTGTGGGAGCCGCACGAGCTCGGCCGCGTGCTCGCGCGCATCCTCACTTTATTGCCGGACCACGCGGACGACCTCGAAGTCACGGTCGAGTGCAACCCGACGAGCTTCGATCTCGAGCGCGCGCATGCCTTGCAAAGCGTGGGCGTCAATCGCGTGAGCATCGGCGTGCAAGGGCTCGATGCGTCGCGGCTCGAGTTTCTCGGACGCTTGCACGACGTGAATTCGGGCCTGGAAGCCGTGCGCACTGCGCTCGCGAGCGGCATGCCGCGGGTCTCTGCGGATTTTATTTTTGGGGTGAGCGGACAAGCAGCGGACGCGGCGCGGCGCGAAGCCCAAATCCTGGCCGCGCTCGGCACGACCCATTTGAGTGCATATGCACTCACGATCGAGCCGGGCACCCAATTCGGCGCGCTCGCGCGCAAAGGCAAATTGCCGCTGCTCGACGAAGCCGCGGTCGCCGATTCGTTTTTGGCGGTCGAAGAGACGCTCGAGCGCGCGGGCTTCGAGCACTACGAAATCAGCAACTACGCCAAGCCGGGCGCGCGTTCGCGACACAATCTCGGTTATTGGCTTGGTCGCTCGTATTTGGGACTCGGCACCGGCGCGTGGGGCACGCTCGACGGACCGAGCGGGCGCTATCGTTACCGCAACACGCCTTCACCCGAGCGCTACCTCGCGGGCCGCGCGAGCTTCGCCAGCCTCGATCTTTCGCGCGCAGGGCCGCTCGTCGCGAACTTCGAGCCGATCGCGCGAGAGACCGCGCTCGCGGAGCGAATCATGCTCGGCCTGCGCCTCGCCGATGGCGTCGATTTGGATCGTGCGGAAACCGAGCTCGGCGCCGAGCTGTGGACGCCTGAGCGAGCGCGCGCACGCGACAAACTCGTGGCTCAGGGCAAGCTCACACTCTGCGGCGGTGTGGCTTCGATCCCGAAGCCACACTGGCTCTTCGCAGACGGCATCATCGCCGAGCTGATCTAAGGGCCCTCGAATGGCTAAGTCGATCGATGATCGCGGTCGAGGCGCCCGACTGGCGAGGCGCGACGAAGGCGCATACTGCTGGTATGTAACTGAGGAGCAACGAAGCCAGCCGGGATGCATCGGCCGCGAGGGCGATCGACTTAGCCATTCGAGGGCCCTAAGCTCAGGCCGCGCGGCGTCGACGGCGCGCGCCGAGCCACGCCGTAGCGCAAGCCGCGCCGAACGCGAAGCCGAGTGAACCGCGCGGCACGCCTGCCGCGAATGCACAGCTGCTCGAGCTCGAATCCGTGCTGCTCGTGCTCGAGCTGCCCGCGCTCGCGCTCGTGCTTCCGGCAGCCGCACCGCTGGTCCCCGCGCTGCCGCTGCTGCCACCCGCGCTGGTTGCGAGAGTCTTGGTGCACTGAAACATCGACTTGTCACAGGTCGCGCCCTCGGCCTGACACTTACAGTGAGTGTCGAGCGTGCACCAACCTTCGGGCTCGGCCGTCGCGGGTTGGCAGGTCTGCATTTTGGTCCAATCGCAGATCTCGCCGCCGCAGCTCGGGTCGGTTTTGCAATCGGTGTCGACCGTGCAGGGCTCGCCAGTCGCGTGGGCGACGCGCGACAACGCGAGCGAAACCAGAACCAAGCCAGCGATTACCGAGAAATATCGTCGAATCGTGATCATTTAGCCTCCAAGATTCGCGCTCGGGCCTTATGCCGAATCCGCGAAACGCCGTCGATACCGCGTGGTCGCGCGAGCTCGAATGTCACTCTTTGGGGTATCTGGGCGCGCTTCGTTGTCATTGCGGACACTTTCCGTGCTCGTGTTCTTAGTGCCGCTAGTGAGCGGATGTGGGTCAGCGGAAAACGGCGATTCGAAGGGCGCCGCGGGCGCGGGCGGCAACCGGGCCGACGGCGGCACCACTTCCGGCGCGGGCGGCGGAATCGCGGGCTCGCTCCCCGACTTGAATGTTGGCTCGGATGCCGGCGCGAGCGACACGTTCGCCACGGACGCCGGCGTGACCAACTTGAAGCTGAGCGTGACCGCGGACCAGCTTGCCCTCGTCGCGCACGGTAGCCCGATCGACGACAGTGCCCACGCCCAATATGAAGACGGCTCCACGCCAGAAAACGTGATTTGGAGCGTCGATGACACGCGCGTCGGTTCGATCGACGACAGCGGCGTGTTCGAGGCCAATGGTTTCACCGCGGGCTCGGTCACGATCACGGCGCAGGTCGGCTCGCAAAGCGCGTCCGTGACGATCTCGGTCAGCGTCGAGATCACGCAGGTCACGGACGGCATCGCGCCGGCGGATCAGAAAAAACTCGTGCAAGGCGGAACCGGCGGCGCGAAAGGCGTCGGGCCCGATGCGAATTTTCGGTTTCTTTATCCGTACGACAACACGATTTTTCCGCGCGGGCTCGCCGCGCCGGTGCTGCAATTCGGAGGCAGCGCGGCGAGCGCGACGTATCTGAAAATCACGAGCAAGGGTTATTCGTATGCGGCATTCGCTGCAGCCGGCACGCCGACGCGGATCAACTTGTCGGACGCGGCCTGGCGCGGTTTGACCGAGAGCGTGGGCGCGGCCACGCCGGTCAAAGTTCAAGCTTCGAAGCTGTCCGCGGGCGTCGTGACCGGGCCGATCGAAGAGCAGTGGACGATCGCGCAAGGCAGCCTAAAAGGCGTGATTTACTACAATACGTATCGCTCCACGCTCGCGCCGAACGGCGCGGTGATGCGCATTCGCCCGGGTGAAGATGCGGCAGTGCTCGAGCCAGGTTGCACGGTGTGTCACGCGGTGAGCTCGCACGGCAACGTGATGGTCGCGGGCGTCGATTGGGACACGAATCCAATCACGAGCCAGAGTTTGGATCTTGCCGCGGACGGGTCGGTCACGTTACGGAAATCGACGAACATCGGATTGCTGTTCGCGCTCGGCGGGCTCACGCCCGACGGCGCGCGCGCGATCGTCAATGGCGCGCCGCCGGATCAACCGAAGCCGCGCGGTGTCGGCGGTCCGCTCGCCTCCGAGCTCGTGGATACGAAAACCGCGTTGCCGATTGCGGCGCCGAGCTTCACGAGCCAAGTCAGCTACGCGCTGACGCCGAACTTTTCGCCCGACGGCACGCGGCTCACGTTCAACAATCGCGATCTGAGCGCAGGACACACGCTGAGCGTGATGGACTACGACGGCAGCGCGTCCCCGCCCCTGTTCAGCAATTTGCGAACCGTGGTGACGAGCGCGAAAGTCGCGGCTTGGCCTAGTTTTCTGGCGGATAGCGCGGGGATCGTGTTCCACGAGGGCGACGCGTTCGACACCGACAAGTATCAAGGCGGGCCGCTCTATGCCGATCTGCGCATGGTCGATTCGAGCACGAAGCAGGTAAACTCGCTGGCTTCGCTCAATGGCTATACTGCGAGCGGCACGTTTTACTTGCCGTATGGCGCGGCCGAAGAAGAACATCTCGACTACGAGCCGAGCGTTTTGCCGGTGCCGGTCGGTGGCTACTATTGGGTTTTGTTCACCAGCCGTCGCACCTACGGCAACACGATCGCACCGGGCGGTACGGTGCCGCGCGGCGGCGACAAGTGGGGCAAGCCGCAGGGCACCGAAGTCGAATCGCCGAGCCCGCGCAAAAAGATTTGGCTCGCGCCGATCGATCTCGACTACTCGGGCGAACTCGATCCGAGTCACCCGGCGATCTACTTGCCCGGACAAGAGCTCGAGTCCGGCAACATGCGCGCGTTCGCGGCACTCGAACCGTGTCGCGCGGACGGCGGAAGTTGCGAGTCAGCTGCCGAGTGCTGCAACGGCTTCTGTCGCGAGACCGGGCGCGACGCGAACGGACCGGTATTGGCCTGTGTGCCGCCGCCGAAAAACAGCTGTTCGAACGAAGACGAAACCTGCGCGACTGCCGCGGACTGTTGCGGTTCAGATGATCTCTGCATCAATAAGCGCTGCGCGACGCCGGCGCCGGTACTGCCGCCTGTTCACTGAACTGCCACGAACCGCGGGCTGAAGTCGCTGTTTACGTGTACCCGCGGCGGATTCTGCCGTTGGGAAACACTCGGCAACGGTTTGTTCGGGGCATTTGGCGCCGAAAAACCGAGTCCGGGAAGTAACCGAGAGCCACTCGGACAAGGCGGCGGAATTTGCCGCGACCGAACGAGACCGGCATGTATATCTGGCGTATTTCGTGCCGAATTAGGATTGCAGTGGGAACCGGGTGCGCTATTGTCGGGCCGACATCGAACGGTTCCGGTACGGCACGACCCTTCTCGCTTGGGCTCGCGACGACTTTCCGAGCCGCAACGAGAGGAGAAAGTGATCATGGGAAATCGTCTGTACGTCGGGAACTTGTCGTTTCATTCGGACACCGAAGCGGTGCGTGCTGCATTCACTTCGTTCGGTGAAGTGACGGACGTACACATCGTGACCGATCGCGCGACGGGACAATCCCGTGGCTTCGCGTTCGTCACGATGGGGACCGACGAGCAAGCACAGCGCGCGATCGAAGGCGTGAACGGCCAGATGATCGACGGGCGTCCTCTGCGCGTGAACGAAGCTGAAGAGCGTCCGCAGCGTGGTGGTGGTGGTGGTGGTGGCGGCGGCGGTCGCCCGGGTGGCGGTGGCGGCGGTCGCGGCGGCGGCGGTGGTGGCCGCGGCGGTGGTGGCGGTGGCGGAGATCGCGGCGGCGATCGGCGGAACCGCTGGTAATTCGGAGTACCGACCCTTTGTCACGTCCAGCAGCTGAGACCAGTACATCGAGTGGAACGCGTCACGCGCCAGGGGACGCGCGCCGCGCATTGCTCGATAAGGCGGCCACAACGGCGGGCACCCTCTGGGCTCAGCGCTGGTGCGACGAGCTACGTCGGGAGGGCCGTCCGGTGGTCGGCGGTTGGCCCGGCACATTGCGCGAAGCCCGCGCGCAGGTCAGCGCATATATCGGCACTTCGCTCGGCAAACGGCGCCTGTCGTTCACCCGCGAAGAGCTCGAACGCGCTGCCAAAACCGCGTATACCGCAGCCAAAAATAGTTGGCTCGCGAAAGTCGACCGCGAGGAAGACGAAGACGCGGACGATTTCGACGCTGAAGGTTGAAACGAACGAAAGCGACTAGGCCCGTCGCCACACGGGCCTAGCGCTGTCGTTTTACGACTTCTGAGATTCACCGCCAAGGCGCCAAGGGGAAGAAGGGCGCCGAGTTTTTTTGGGGTTCTCGCGTAGCGCGTCGAAGAGCGCGAGTCAGCGTCGCGAAGCGGCTTGGTGCGATTCGCACTGAGTTGCGCTGAGGGCTACCTGCGCGTGCCCTGTGTTCACCGCTGAACCCAAAAAATTCAGGTGGCGTCCTCCGCGCTCCTCGGCGCCTTGGCGGTGAAATCTCTCTCTTACAAAAGCGTGCCGCGCAGCATCACGCTGCCGACCGTGAAGTAGATCACGAGGCCGGTCACGTCGACGAGCGTGGCGACGAAGGGCGCGCTTGCGCTCGCAGGATCGAAGCCGAGCTTGCGCAGCAAGAAGGGCAGCACCGAGCCCGCAACCGTGCCGAACATCACGACGCCGATCAGGCTCAAAAATACGGTTTCGGCGACGCGCATGTAGTGCGCGCCGTAGATCGGGCTCACGGCTTGCCAAGCGACGATGCGCGCGAAGCCGATCACGCCGAGCATCGCGCCGAGCGCGAGGCCGACGGCGAGCTCGCGCCGCACCACGCGCCACCAATCGCGGAGCCGCACTTCGCCGAGCGCCATCGCGCGGATCACGAGCGTCGAGGCTTGCGAGCCCGAGTTGCCGCCGCTCGAGATGATCAAGGGCACGAACAGCGCGAGCACGACCGCGCGCGCGATTTCGTCTTCGAAGAACGCCATCGCGGAGGCGGTCAGCATTTCGCCGAGGAAGAGCGCAGCCAGCCAACCGCCGCGCTTTTTGATCATACGCGCGAGCGCGATCTGCAAGTACGGCGCATCGAGCGCTTCCATGCCGCCGAACTTTTGCGCATCTTCGGTGGCTTCTTCTTGAACCACGTCGACCGCGTCGTCGACGGTGACGATGCCTTTGATCCGATTTTCCGCGTCCACGACCGGGATCGCCATCAGCGCGTTTTCGGCGAACAAACGCGCGACGTCCTCCTGGTGCACTTCTTCGCCGACCGTGATGAGCTCCGTGGCCATGATTTCGCGCACGCGCGTCGTTGGTTTGGCGACGAAGAGCTCGCGAAACGAAACGACGCCGAGCAGATGCTGCTGCTCGTCCGCGACGTACACGTAGTAAATCGTTTCGAGATTTTCGCGCGCTTGCCGGCGCAAGTAACTCACCGCTTCATCGACGGTCATGTCGGGGCGCACGCGAGCGAAGCGCGGGTTCATCAAGCCGCCGGCTTCGTCTTCGGCGTAGGCCATCAACGCGGTCACTTCTTTGCGCGTCGGATCGTCGAGGCAAGCGATCAATTTTTCGCGATCCTCGGCCGGCGCGCTTTGCAGCAAGTCCGCCGCGTCGTCCGGCGCGAGCAGCCGCACCCAGACGCGACGCTCTTTTTCGGGCAGCGCGCGCAACAGATCGGCCATGTCGCCCGCGCTCAAACTCAAGAAAAATTCTTCGGCGTCCGCGCGCTTCAAAATCCGAAAGCCATCGGCGCGATCGGACTTCGAAAGTACCAGCCAAGCGTCGCGCAAATCCGCGATCGGCAGTGCGGGTCCCGGATATTCGCTCAGAGTGGGCGCCATGGTTCACGCGTTTTGCCCACCTCGTCCGGCCGATCCGGACACGTCGCAGGCGGAGCTTCCCAGCGCGAACTACACCGTAGCGCCGGAAATCACTAGCAATATTTGTCGTGGCCAAGCGAAGAGTCTTGGGCAAAGCTTGGCCTCGGGTGATGCCATGTCGAGACACGGATCTGCGTTCTTCGGCTCGTTGCTACTCGCGCTCGCTTCGAGCGCTTGCCACAAAGACGACAGCGGACCCAAGCCGGTGATCGCCGTCGGTGACCAAGTCATCCCCGTCATCGCGGACGAGCGCGGCTTCACGCCGGCCGCGGTCGAAACCAAACAAGGCTCGAAATTGACGCTGCGCTTCACGCGCACCACCGACAACACCTGCGCCGACAAAGTCGTGTTTCCCGAAGCCGGCATCAGCAAAGATTTGCCCCTGAAACAAGCCGTGGACGTCGAAGTTCCGACCGACAAAACGCGCACGCTCGGCTTTCAGTGCGGCATGGGCATGTTCAAAAGCTCGGTCGTCGTGCGCTGATGCTGGAGTGGGCTGCCGCTCCGCAGCCCGCGTGCACCAGTGCGGCACGGCGCTCGGCCGCACTTCCGGGTGTTTCACCCTGAAAAAGCAGGCCGCGGCGCGCGCGGCCGCATTGACGTCGCGCACGGTCAGGAATTCGCCTCGCTCTGCCCCGTCGCGAACTGGTTTTCAAGTTGCAATTGCAACTTGAAAACCGAGCCCAGAAGCCCCGTCGCGAACCGAGCCCAGAAGGGTGTTTCGCTGCCTCCGCGCTTGGTGCCCCGCCCCGTCGCGAGGGCGCGACGGAATGCCCACTCGCCGTGCCCAGTCGGCGCTCGAACCTCGACGCCGAAGGCTTGGACGGCCGCGGCGCGGCGCGTGACCATCAAAAAAATCTCTGAACTTGAGCTTGACGAGCTCCACATTTAGACCGAATCTAAACTCGTGAAGCGCGAAACCCTAGAAGCTTTGGAGGAGCACGGCATTCAGCCCTCCGCCCAGCGCGTGGCGGTGGCAGATTACGTGCTCTACACGAGCGACCATCCGTCGGCCGACCAAGTTTGGGCCGCGGTGAAGCGCAGCTTCCCGATGCTGTCGCGCGCGACGGTTTACAACACGCTCAACTTGTTCACGGAAAAGGGGCTCTTGCGCGAGCTGGTGCTGTCCGAGGGCAAGGTCGTGTTCGACCCGAAGCTCGAGCCGCATCACCATTTCCTGGACGAGGACACGGGCGAAATCGTGGATGTGCCGTGGAATGCGCTCGACGTGCGCCGCGTGCATCAACTAAATGGGTTCGACGTGCGCGAGTACCAAGTCGTGATGCGCGGCAAGAAAACGCGCAGCCCGAAGCGCAGCTGACGCGACTCGGCCGAGCGCGACAGAGCTTGTTTCGTTACGTTTTCTGATTAGACACAATCTATAGTTATACACAGTTTAAAAGGAGTTACCCCATGTTGACCGTCGGTGATCGTTTTCCTCAATTCAACCTCAATAGCGTGGTGAGCCTCGAGCCGAAGTCGGAGTTCAAGACGCTCACGAACGACAGCCACCCAGGCAAATGGCTGGTCGTGTTTTTCTGGCCGATGGATTTCACCTTCGTGTGCCCGACCGAGATCGCCGAGTTCGGCAAGAAGAACGCCGAATTCCGCGAGCGCGACGCGCAAGTGCTCGGTGCCAGCACCGACACGCACTACGTGCACTTGGCCTGGCGCAATAGCCATCCGGACCTGAAGAATCTGCCTTTCCCGATGCTCGCCGACACCAAACGCGAACTGTCGACCTCGCTCGGCATCCTGCACAAAGACGGCATCGATTTGCGCGCGACGTTCATCGTCGATCCCGAAGGCATCATTCGCTTCGTCAGCGTGAACGACCTGAGCGTCGGCCGGAACGTGGACGAAGTCTTGCGCGTGCTCGACGCGCTGCAAACCGACGAGCTTTGCCCCTGCAACTGGAAGAAGGGCGAAGCCACCTTGTGATTTCGCGTGGAGTCGCTTCGGGGCGCCACGCGCTCCGAAGCGCACCCGCGCTTTTTCATCGATTCAGTTCGTTCGTCGAGGAGAAAACCATGAGCGCACTCGAAGCCATCCGCGCGGAAATTCCCGAGGTCACCAAAGATCTGCGTTTGAACCTGAGCCAAGTGCTCGATTCAGGCACGCTCGCGCCGTCCGATCGCTGGGGCGTAGCGATCGCCGTGGCGCTGGCCGCCCGCTCGCGACGCCTCGCCGAAGCGCTGATCGCGTCGCGCCCCGCAGAAGTGAGCGAAAAAACCGTGGAAGATGCGGTCGCCGCCGCAGCGATGATGGGCATGACCAACGTGTTTTATCGCTTCCGGCATTTGGTCGAAAAGCCGAGCTATGAGCAAAAGCCGGCGCGTCTGCGGATGCAGCGGCTCGCCAAACCCGCGACTAGCGCCGCGAGCTTCGAGCTCTATTCGCTGGCCGTGAGCGCGGTGAACGCCTGCGAGGTCTGCGTGCGCTCGCACGAAGCAACCCTACTCGAGCACGGCGTGAGCGAAGATCAAATTCACGACGCAGTGCGCGTCGCGGCGGTCGTGCACGGCGCCGCGGTTGCCCTCGATGCGACGGCGCTGATCCGCGAAGAGACCGCGAGTTGAAGCCAAAGAAACGCGCGATTTGCGCGGGCTTTGCCCGAATCTCGAAGCGCGGCTAGAGCGGCGCCAAAGGCTCGCGCTAGACTCGCGCACGCTTCATGAGCGACCTCGCGCAAGCACCGATCGAGCCCGAGCCGAACTCGCAAGTCCCAGCGGCGCTCGCGCCGCGCACCTCTGGCCGTCGTTTATTCGTCAGCGTGTCGCTCGGCGCGCTGGTCGGTGGCCTGGCGCGCGTCGGAATCCCGAGTTTGGGTTGGGCGGTGCACGTCGTATCCGGCTGGGACGCAGCCGGGCTCACCCTGCTCGCGCTCGCTTGGTGGCGCATTTTCCGCGATGACGCGACGCAGACGCGGAAGCACGCCGCGAAGGAAGATCCAGGCCGTACCTTGGTCTGGGCGATCGTGCTGCTCGCCAGTGCGGCCAGCCTATTCGCCGCCGGTTTCGTGATGCGCAAAGCGCACACCATCGCGCCGAGCGAAGCCGCGTTTTCGATCTTGGTTGGGCTGTGCCTGACGGCCGTGGCGAGCGCATGGGCTCTCACCCACACGGCTTACACTCTGCGCTACGCACACCTTTATTACCGGGACGACGAAGAAGGCGAAGGCGGCTTGGACTTCCCCGGGAAACTCGATCCAAACGCCGTGGATTTCGCCTATTTCGCCTTCACCTTGGGGATGTGCTTTCAAACTTCGGATGTGGCCGTGACGAGCCGAAACATTCGTCGCGCCGTGCTCGCACACGCACTCTTGTCGTTCCTGTACAACACGGTCGTACTCGCGCTCGCGTTCAACCTCGTGCTCGGGTTCTTGAACTGACGCGCTCTGTGACATCGCCTTCGTCACGGTGATGCCATTGGTCCGCGCGCTCCGAGCGAGCTATTCTGAAGGGTGCTCGAGTCGGAAGCCTTGCCCGGCGGCGACGAAACCATCTTGCTGGTCGAAGACGAGCCGTTGATCAGGAAGCTCGCGGCACGCCTGCTCGCCAAGCTCGGCTATACCGTGCTCCAAGCCGAAAATGGCTCTTTGGCGCTGGAAGCGGTGCGCGCACATCGCGGCGAAATCACGCTGCTGCTGAGCGACGTCGTGATGCCGAAAATGAACGGACAAGTGCTGGCCGAGCGCCTGCTCGAGTCGTACCCAAAGCTCAAAGTCTTGTACGTGTCGGGTTACACCGACAACGCCGTTGTCGAACGACGCATCCTCGAGAACAGCGTCGCGTTCCTGCAAAAGCCGTTCACGCCGCTCGCGCTCGCGCGCAAAGTGCGCGACGTGCTCGACGCAATCTAACTCGAGTCATTGCTTTGCAGGCTCGGCTGGCGCAGCAGGCGAAGCTGGCGCGGCCGACGAAGCTGGCGCTGGCCTCGCGCTCGAGCTCGCGCTCGAGCTCGTGTCGTCGCCCGGCGGCGGCACGGCCTTGTTCTCGCTTTTATCCTCGGCCAAAAGCTCAGCCAGCTTCTTTTCGCGCTCGGCGTCATTGAGCGCGAGCTTCGAGGTATCGAAGGTCAAGAGCGGCAATTTGTCTCCGCTCTGCATCATCGGCAGCTTGCCATCCCAGCGCTCGATGGCGCGGTACTGCAGCACCGTGCCCGTGGTCGACAGGCGGATGATCTCGTTCGATTTGGCGTCCGCGCGCGCGCGGATCAAGATCGCGTCGGCTTCGCCTTCGGCGCGCTGCCGCGCGGCTTCCGCACCGCCGTGCGCTTGCGCGATCGCTTGCTCTGCCTCCGCGCGCACTTGGCGCACGCGATTTTCGGCCTGAATCGCGTTTTGCGTCGCTTCCATCGCGCGGTTGATGGCCTGCGCCACGTTCTCCGGCAAGCGCAACGCGCCGTTGATCGTGAGTTGATCGATGATGAAACCGTCGCCGCCGAGCACGTCGCGAAGTCGCGCGGTCACGTCCGCGACGAGCTTGCCCTTGCCCGCGCCGTAAATGTCTTGCACGGCCATGCGCGAGGCAATGTCGTTGAAGGCTTCGCGCACGGCGTTGCGCACGTAGCCGTCGGCCAGAACGAGCACGTCCGGCTGACGGAAGCGCAAGTACAAATGTGGCGCTTTCGCCGAATCGATATGAAACGAGAGCCCGACGTCGGAATTGACGTTCACGCCTTCTTGCGAAGAAAACGTGATCGATTCGTCGACCGCGCGTCCCTCGTTCGTCGAAGACGTCCAGACCACGTTCTGCACGCTGATCGGAAACGACACGATTTGCTCGGTCAGCGGGTTGTACATCACCCAACCCGTGACGACCGGAATGTCCTGCACGCCGCGCGCGCTACCGGCGAGCTTCACCTTGATGCCAACATGCCCCGCGTCGATGCGCATCAGCGTCGCGTCGAGCAAGAAGCCGAGCCCCACTAGCAGCGCGATAGCGATCGCGATTTGACGCAATCGACCGCCACTTGCTTCCGGATCGAACGAGATTTTTTTGGTCGCCACGCGCCGGGCTTACACCTAAGCGCATTAAAGTGAAACCCTGAGCGGGCGTGAAAGCGACGGAGTCGGCGCGCGCGCCGCAGAAACACCGCTCACGACGCGGTTTTGATGATCAGCATCGTGAGGTACGAAACCGCGCCGCTGAGCGGCAGCGTCAGGATCCAAGCGAGCAGAATGTTGGATGCCACGCCCCAGCGCACCGCGCTCACGCGCTTGCTCGCGCCGACACCCATGATGCAGGCATTGATGCAATGCGTGGTCGAAACCGGAATGCCCAGCCGGCTCGCGCCCAAGATCACGAGCGTGCCGGCGGTCTCCGAGGCGAAACCTTGAAGCGGCGAAATGCGCATGATCTTCGTGCCCATCGTCTTGATGATGCGCTTGCCTCCGCCCATCGTGCCGAACGCGATCGCCGTCGCGCAAACCACGATCACCCAATCTGGCACGTCCATGCCTTTTGGCTGCATCCAAAATGGAATGCCGCCATGCCCCGCGGACATGAACGCGACCAGCGCGAGCGTGATGATGCCCATCGACTTTTGCGCGTCGTTCGAGCCGTGCGAAAATGCCATGCTGCACGCCGAAACCAGCTGCAGTCGACGCGACGCGACGCGCACCGTGCCCGGCTTGAAGTTTCGCGCAACCCAGGTGAGCCCGACCATGGTGAAGAATGCGACGATGAACCCGAGCATCGGCGAGAGCACGAGCGGCACGAGCACTTTTTGCGTGAGGGCACGCCATTTGAACGCGTCGAAGCCGGCGTGAGCCACGACCGCGCCGGCGAGCCCGCCGATCAACGCGTGCGACGAACTCGATGGAATGCCCCACCACCAAGTCAGCAGATTCCAAATACAGGCCCCGAGCAGCGCAGCCAACACGACGGTCTGCGTCACGATCGCCGGATCCGCAAAGCCCGACGCGATCGTCTTGGCGACGGCCGTGCCCGCCATGGCGCCGATGAAGTTGAAGCAACCCGCGACGATCACCGCCGTGCGCAGCGGCAAAACCCCGGTCGAAACTACGGTCGCGATTGCGTTCGCCGCATCGTGAAAACCGTTGATGTAATCGAAGATGATCGCCACGACGACGACGGCGATGAGCAGGCTCAGCATCCGTCAGCCGTGCTTGATCGCGAGGTTCGCCAGCGTCGACCCCACTCGTTGGCAATGGTCGATGCTATTTTCCAAATGTTCCAGCACTTCTCGCTCGCGCAAAAGCTGCTTCGCGTCGATAGATTGATCCTTGAACAGCGAGCTCACGGCCGTGCGGAACACGGTGTCCCCGTCCTTTTCCAACTTGCGCACTTCGCGGCTCGCTTCGATCAATGCGGCGTATTCGTGCGCGCGCAAATGCGGCAGCGCCTTCTTCAACACGTCGGTGCATTCGACGAGCTTGTCAATCAAGCGCACCATCGGTTCGGTCGGGCGCTCCACGCCGTAGAGCACCGAGGCGCGCGCGGCGCCGTTCATGAGGTCGAGCACGTCGTCGAGCTCTTGTGAGAGCTTCTGCAGGTCCTCGCGATCGATCGGCGTGACGAAGGTACGCGCGATCGACTCTTCGACCTCGTGCGCGATCCGGTCGCCCTGATGCTCGAGCTCTTGCACCGCCGAGCGCACGTCCTCGGCGCTGACGCTCTCATCCTTGAAGCGCGCGACGGCGAGTGCGGCTTCGTGCGCGACCGCCGCTTGGTCCTCGAGAAATCCGTAGAAGTGGTCCTCACGCGGGAGGAGCCAGCGGACGACTGCCTGTAGTCCCATGGGCGCGCGTCTTCACCGTTCGGCACTCCCGCGTCAAGACAACGCCTTCTATTTGACACCGATTCGTCATCGATGTAATCGGCTGGATCTCCGCGGAATGCTGGCGAAATCTACTCAATTGCCGAGCACGCGCAGCGAGCCACGCACGACACCATAGCCGCTCGCGGCACGGAGTGCGCTGAAGACCTCGCGCCCACTCTGCCGGCCTGCAAGCAAATCGCGATACGCGCGGACGACGCGGCTCGTCTCTTCAGCCGATTCGCGCACGAGCTCGATCCGGAAGCGCCGCACGCCGGCACTCGACAGCGCTAGCGCGAGCTCGGCCGCGCTCTGCGCCGAGGCATGAAAGACCGTATTTCGACAGCCGACATCGGCTTCGATCGGGTGTTCCATGCCGGCGCGATCGCGCAATGACAATTGCTGGCGCTCGCAAGGGCGGCCGCAGCTCAGGTGATCGCGTCCTTCGGACAGCAGCGCGGCGAACACGCAGTGTTCCATGTGAAAGAGCGGCATCGGATGGTGCAGCACGACTTCCGCGTACGGCGCGAGCTCGCCGGAAAGCAGCGCAACGAGTTTCGCTGAATCCAAATCGAACGACGGCGTGAACGCGGCGAGACCACGACCGAGCACTTCGCGCGCGCTCGATCGATTGCTCACGTTGAGCGAAAAATCCCCGATTTGTAGCCGTTCTGCGCTGGGTTCGAGTTCGAACAGCGCGCCCAGGCTTCGCACCAGCACTGCGTCTGGCAAAAGACTCGCCAAGTAGCGATCGATTTTTTCTTCACCCGATTTGCGGATGCGCGGCGGGGCGACGCCGACGAAGGCACCTTGTTCGCGCAACTCCCGTAGCGCCACGCCGGTGCCGGTGAGCTCCAGAAAATCCAGATACACGCCGTCGGCGCACGCCGCGAGCGCGGCATCGGCTTGCGCGCGATTGCGACAAAGCACGAACAAGCCAGCGGGCGCGGGGGTGGTGAGCGTGCGCTCTTTCGAGCGGTGCTCGCGGCGAGCGCGCGCGACCGCGAGCGGCCCCGGACGT
>DATATR010000232.1:0-3442 GCA_036268695.1 Polyangiaceae bacterium
GCCGCAGCTTTGGTAGGCGAAATCGATTCCGTCCGTTGCGACGCCGATCCGCAGTTGCATTTGCAACTGGGAAAGTCGGTTCGCGGACCCACAGCCGCAGCGTGCTTCGATCCCGGCGCGGCGCACGCGCGTGCCACGAGGAGCAATCGAACGAGCCCGCGGGCTCACCTCCCCCTGAGCTCGCGAGGCGAGCGATTTGGGGGAGGTCGGCCGCGCGCAGCGGAGCGAGCACGGACGGGTGGGGGCAACCCCTCGTTCGCGCGCTTCGAAGGCCCGCGGTTCAGTGGTGCTTTTGGCGATCGACGCCGGGGTGCGAGGTTTCGCCGGGTTCGTGGCGCGGGTTCGCCGTGAGGTGCGAGCCGTCGCGACCGGGGAAACCGAGCAGGATGTCTTTTTCGAAGATGAACTGCTCGCGCGAATCGTAGGGCGCGGCGTGGACGCCGGTGTCCATGCGAATTGCGTCGCAGGGGCAGGCTTCGACGCAGAAGCCGCAGAAGATGCAGCGCAGCTCGTCGATCACGAAGCGCGCCGGGTAGCGTTCGTAGCCGCGACGCGGATCGCCTTCCGGATATTCGCCGGCTTCGATGTGGATGCATTGCGCGGGGCACGCGGTCGAGCAGCACAGGCACGCGACGCAGCGCGGTGAGCCGTCTTCGCGTTGGGTGAGCCGGTGCACGCCGCGAAAACGCGCGGGATAAGGCCGCTTTTGCTCGGGATACGAGACGGTGTTGATGCCATCTTCGACGCTCTCGAGCGCGGGATCCGGGCGTTGACCGAAGGCCATCTCTTTCGTGTTCTGAAAGAAATGCTTCATCGTGATGCCGAGGCCGCGGACGACTTCGGGAATGTAGGTTTGGACCGAAGCGCTGCGCTCGGGGCGCGCGACCGGAACACCGGTGACTTTCTTCGGGCCGAGCGGCGCGGTTTCGTTCTTCATGCTCCCATCCGTACGCTGCGCGTGCCGCCGGCCGCGGCCGCGAATTGCGCCGAGGACGAGGCCAGCATTTTCTTTTTGTGCACCGGCTTCAGCAAGAACACCACGAACGCGATGAACCCGCCGATGCCGGCGAGCGCAAGGAACGCGCGTGAATAGTCGCCGAGCAGATCCATGAACCTCGCGGTCGCCGCGCCCGCCGACGAAATCGCGAGCACGATCAAGCCGGTCGCGAGCACGTTGCCGAGCGACGCCGGCAAGAGCTTGCGCCAGCCGAGGCGCATCAGTTGATCGTAGCGGAAGCGCGGCAAAGTCCAGCGAATCATCAATTGGACCCAGCACAGTGTGATCGTCTTGATGATGAAGCCGAGCGCGCCGATCAAGATCACGACCAAGTGCGGCAGCATTTGCTGGAACAGCACCGCGCCGCCGATTTCGACGTGAATGCCGTCGCGATAAACGAACGGCAAATCCCAGCCGCCCAGGAAAATCGCCGACATCAAGCCGGCGGACGTGACGACCGCGATGTACTCCGCGAAGAAGAACATCGCGAACTTCATGCCCGCGTATTCGGTGAAATAGCCTGCGACGATTTCGCTCTCGCCTTCCGGGATGTCGAACGGGATGCGCTTCGATTCAGCAACCGAGGCGGTGAAAAACAAGAAGAACGCGAGCGGCTGCACGAAGATGCCCCAGGCGTGCTGCTGCTGCCATTCGATCATTTTATCGACGCGGAGCGAGCCGTAGATCATCACCGCGCCGACCAGCGTGAGGCCCTGCGTGACCTCGTACGAAACCATTTGGCTCGCGGCGCGCACGCCGCCGAGGAGGCTGTATTTGTTGTCGCTGGCCCAACCCGCGAGCGCCGCGCCGACGATGCCGGTACCGGCGAGTGCGAAGAAGTAGAGCAAGCCCACGTCCAAATCGATGACCTGCAGTTTGACGGCGCCTTCGACGCACACGCCGTCCCGCGGCACGTAGCTCATCAAGCTCGCGAGCTGGCCGTCTTTGAGCGCGAAGCAGAGTGTATCCCCGAACGGGATCACGCCCATCACGACCAGCGCCGGGAAGAACGAGATGAACGGCGCGAGACTGTGCAGGAATTTGTCCGCGTTCGGCGGGATGAAGTCTTCCTTCCAGATCGTCTTCAGGCCGTCCGCGGCCGGGTGAAGCAAGCCGGCGAGGCGCAAGCCGATGCGCGGCTCGTTGCGGATGCTGAACGCGGCGTAAAACGCGCCGGCCAGAATCGCGAAGATGAGCAAGCCAGCACCGCCCCCATAACCGATGTCGCGGATCTGCTCGCCGAAAGTCGAATCGCTCAGGGTGATGCCGACGAAGAGCGCCGCGAAGTGCGCAAACAAGCCCGCGTAGAAAATCCGACGCGGATCGCCGAGCGAATAAATCCAAGCATCGAAGCTGCTGGTCACGCCGCGCGTCTGCACTTTGCCCGCAATCGCGACGCCGGTCAGCCAAGTGAACAGAATGCCGAGCTGGCTGAACAGCATCGCGCGCTGGCCGCGCACTTCCGGCGGCGGCTCGAGCTTCACGACGATGAAGCCGATCAGCGCGACCACCGCGAGCGCGGGCATCACGGCCAGCGCTTGCGCGACGACGGTCGGAATCCAAGCGACCGCGCGATTCGGGCCGACGCGATCTTGAATCATCGCGCCTTGGCGGCGATCGGCCCAGGTGAGGATCACCGCGACGTTCATCGCGAACATCACGACTACGAAGGCTTTGATGAAAAAGATCAAGAAGCCAATCAGCGTAAGTTGCATCATTCTGCTCCGAGCGTCGCGCTTTCGGGTGCAACGCTGCGCGCGGCGGCGGGTGCCATTTGCGCGCGCAATTCGGCGAGTTTCTTGAAGCCGAGGGGTTTGCCGGCGAGCGCCGCGAGGTCTGCGATCAGCCGGAACGCGGGCTTCGAATTGCCCTGCGGGTTGATCGCTTTTTCGCTGACTTGGCTGATGCCTTTGGCGTTCACGAACGTGCCGTCCGACTCGGCCCAGCTGCTTGCGGGCAGTACGACTTTGGCTTTGCTCACGAACGGGCCTTCGTGCGTCGAGATCGCGATCAGGTTCGAAACGTCGCCGAGCGCTTGGCCTCCGCCGGCGGACGGGGTCGCCGAGCCGAGCGCGATCACGGTCTTGGCTTTGCCCGCGCGGATCGCTTCGACGAGCTCGACGAAGGTCTTCAAACCGACGCTCTTGCCGAGCGCGGCGATGCCCGTCGTGTTCGGGTTCTTGTCGGGGTGGCGCAAAATGTCGTCGCCCTGCCCTGCTGGGCGCCCGCTTTGGTAAACCGATCCAAAACCAAAGGCTTTGGCCAGCGCGAGGAGCGCGAAGTTGTCCTCGTTCGAGTGTTCGGCACTGAGCACGACCGCGGTCGAATCCGGCGCGGCCTTGCTCAGGATTTCTGCCGCTTTTTCTAGACCAGAGGCGAGCGTCACGGTGTCAGCGCCGACGCGCGCGTCGAGCACGCGGCCTTCGTGGATGCGGCGGTAGTCGA
>DATATR010000233.1:0-4853 GCA_036268695.1 Polyangiaceae bacterium
CGTCCTTCCACGCGACGGATCGGTTCGCCGGAATTGTCACGCCGTAGTGCGCGGTGACCCGCAATCGAAGTGCCGAGCGTGACCGCCAATGCGGCGACACCGAGCGCGATGATCAAGCCTCGCCCGAGCGCCGGTCGGCCGAGATCGCAGGCGCGAACCGCGACGAACGTACTGAGTCCCTCCTGCACGGCCCAAGTCGCAGGCGCAATAAACAGGATCCAGAGCAGGCGCTTGTTCGTCGGCGCGGAAACCCGCTCGATCCGAGGCGCGGCTTCACCGGTCATCCGCGACCCCAGTGTGGAGCCACGTACAGTATGAGCACGACCAAGAGCCAAATCACGTCGACGAAATGCCAGTAATGCGAAACGTTGCGTAGAGCGCGATGCGGCGGTTGATCGGCTGCCGCGATCTTCGGCAGAACAAGCACGTACCCGAGCAGCAGCAGCCCCAGCACGACGTGTAAGCCGTGAAAGGACGTGATGGCGTAAAAAATAGAGCCGTACGCGCTCGAGTTCGGCGTGAGCGTCTTCAGGTGCTCACGATACTCGTCGACCTGAATTGCCATGAAAATCAGACCGAGCAAAATCGTGCACGCGACGGCGATGCGTGAAAGCGCCACCTTGCCTCGCTCGAGCAGCACTGTTCCGCCGTGCAAGACCAGGCTGCTCAGCAATAGGACGAAGAGCAAGATCAACGCGTGCTCGAGCTTTGGCGCGGGCTCACTCGGATACGGACCGAGATAGAAGTAAGAGAAGAACAGTGAAAAGAACAGCGCGGCCTCGGTTGCGATGAAGAGCGCCATGCCGACACTGCCGCGGCTCGTGTCGATCGCAGTGACGAGCGGCTCGTGCGCGGGAGACACGGTTTTCTCCGGCTCCGGCCACAGCCAAATACCGGCGACAAGCCCGGTCAAAATTCCGGCGGCACCCGCGAGCACGAGTGCCTTGGCCAGCAAACCTGCGAATAGCACGGTCAGCGTCAACGCGGCGAGCAGCGGAGCGAGCGTATCTTCCGGCATCTTCGCCAGTGACGTCGCGCGAGCGTCGAGCCAGGTCGTGGACAGCGTCACCCGCGAGCCGTCGAGCACGCGCGCGTCGTTCGGATCTTCGTCCTCGTCGTGGTCGTCCCATAGAGGGTGTCGCGTCGAAACCGTGGGCAAGTGCACCGTGCCGAACGAAGCGGGCGGGGAGCTCGTCGCCCATTCGAGCGTGTCCGCGAACCATGGATTTTTCGCGGCGCGCTCACCGAATGCGAGCGAGCGCCAGAGATTCCAAACACTGATCAAAATCCCGAGCGCAAGAACCGCCGCACCGATGCTGGCCCAGAGATTCAATTGCTCCCAGCCGTGCGACGCGCTGTAGGTGTAGACGCGCCGGCGCATTCCGAGCGCACCCGCGATGTGCATCGGAAAGAAAGTGAGATTGAAGCCGAGAAACATCAGCCAAAAGCTCTGTTTCCCGAGCCGCTCGTCGAGCATCCGGCCGGTGATTTTCGGAAACCAGTAATAGATCGCCGCGAACACCGGGAACACATTCGCGCCAACCAGCACATAGTGCAGGTGAGCCACGACGAAATACGTATCGTGTACCTGCCAATCGAACGGCACGACCGCGGTGACGATGCCGCTCATACCGCCGATCACGAGCGCGGCGATGAACCCGAGCGCGAACGACATCGAGGCCGTGAGCACCGGTCGGCCGCGCCAGAGCGTCGCGATCCAGCAGAATACCTGCACTGCGCTGAAGATCGAAATCGTCATGCTCGCGGCGGCGAAGAAGCTCATCGATGCGTGCGACATGCCGGTCGCGAACATGTGATGAACCCAGACGCCGAACCCGATCACGCCAGTCATCACCGTGGCGAGCGCGACGTACGGATAGCCGACGATCGGACGCCGGGCGAACACGGGCAAAATCATCGACACCATGCCCGTCGCCGGCAAAAAGATGATGTACACCCACGGATGCCCGAAAAACCAAAACAGCTGCTGCCAGAGCAGCGCGCTGCCTCCGCGCGCGGTATCGAAGAAATGACAATGCCACCTGCGATCGAGCTCGAGGAACACGCACGCGGCAGTCAGCGCGGGCAGCGAAAACACGATCGATAGCGAGGCAGTGAGCGTGCTGTACATGAACAGCGGCATCTTGCTGATCGACATGCCGATCGCGCGGTGCCTCAGGATGGTCACAATCGAGTTGATCGCGCCGGCCGTGCTCGAGATCGTGAGAAATATGAGCGAAAGAGCATAGAAATCCATGCCGAGACCGGGCGAAAATTGGTGATTCGCGTACGGCACATAAGCAAACCAACCGGCATGCGGCGCGTTGCCAAAGAAGATGCACGAATAAAGCAGCAGCCCCGACAGCAAGAAGGTCCAATAGCTAAAAGCATTGAGACGCGGAAACGCCATATCCCGCGCACCGAGCATCAACGGCAAAAGATAGTTCGCAAAGCCGGATAGAATCGGCCAGGCGTACCAGAAGATCATGGTCACGCCGTGCATCGTGAAGATCTGG
The DNA here is from genome assembly GCA_036268695.1 of Polyangiaceae bacterium. GTDB lineage: Bacteria > Myxococcota_A > Polyangia > Polyangiales > Polyangiaceae > PMG-095. Next base: position 2,517 of record DATATR010000233.1, read on the forward strand.
TTGTACGCCTCCGCGCTCACCAAGCGTTGATCGGCGCGAGCAAGCTGCAAACGCATGACCAATGCTTCGAGACCGCCCACAACCAAAAACAAAAGCGCGGTCACGATGTAGCGCTTGCCGATCAACTTATGATCGACCGTCGAGAGCCAGCCAATGAACCCGGGCTTCGTGTCCCAGAGTTCGTGCAAGCGCCGTTCGATCGGTGTTTCGCCCGTATTTTGCGTCGTTTCCGGCAGCGCGAGCGGATCACTCGCGGGCGGGAGTAGCCGGCCCAAGAGTTGGTCATTCGTAGCGTCGGTCATTACCGATGCGTCGCTCCCAATGCACGCGCCTTCGCGCTCGGGATATCTGGCCGGGTGCTCACAATAGTTATCCTGTCTGCTTCGCGCGCGCCGCGTTGTGCAATCGCGATGCCAGAGATGTACGTGAAATCAATCTTAGATGTGAGCGTGCCTCCCTCGGCTAGAGGCGCGGTGCGGCCGGCGGCGTGACAATCAGACACGCCTGAGGCATATGCGCGTGTCACGCCGCTGCCGCGTGCAGTTCAGCTAGCCGCGCGTTCGCGTTTGACCTTGTTCGCTTGTTTGCCGAGCGCGGTCCGCGTTTGCTTGGGCAGCTTCTTCAACGTGTGTTTCTTTTTCGCTGCTCGCGCGGCCTTTTTGATATTTTGTCGAGCCGCGCTGCTCTGCCGAGTGGACGCCATATCTCTCAATGCCTCGAAGCTGAGCCTGGCTCGGCGGTCTTGCGGTGCTGTTCGGCCAGCATGCCGGCCGGCGCAACATGGGCGAGCGCCGCCAAGATCTTGTTCTTCCAACCGGCCACGACTTCGCCGTCCCCGCGCATCATCGCTTCGAAGCCGGTGCGCGCGACTTCGTCCGCAGGCTGCTTTTCTTCAGTGCCGACCTTCGTGTCGCCGAGCCCAGCGCGCGCGAAGAACTCCGTCTCCGTTGGCCCTGGCATCAAGCACGTCACGCCAACTCCGGAGCCTTTGAGTTCAGCGCGCAGTGCGAACGCGAAGGAATCGAGAAATGCCTTTGTTCCGTTGTAGACAGCTTGGTAGGTGCCCGGAATGAAGCCGGCAATCGAACCGGTAATCAGGATCCGACCGCTGCCGCGTTGCTTCATATCGCGCGCAAAGCGCTGGATCGCGTAGATCGTACCGGTGACGTTCGTGTCGATCACGCGGCGCACCGCCTCGAAATTCTGCTCCAGGAAGGCGTGACCCAGCCCGCGCCCCGCGTTAGCGAGCAGAGCAGAGACCGGCCGCCCGCGCGCCGCGGCGTACAGCGCATCGACGCCTTGTTCTGTCGCGAGATCCGCTTCGATCGCATCGACGTCGACGTTGAAAGACCGCAAGCTCTCTGCGGCCGCGTAAATCTCGGGTTCGTCTGCTGCGATCAGCAAGTCAAAGCCGTTCATCGCGCAGCATTTCGCGAGTTCCAAGCCGATTCCCGAAGATGCGCCAGTAACGACCGCCAGCTCTCGTGTTTGGGGGGACATCTGTGATTCCTTTCTTGCAAGTCGACGCTATGTCGACCAGCTCTTTCCGAGTTTTCTCCGAGCATGCAATTCGCGTCGCATCACGGCGCGCCGATCAATGCGCGCCGCTGCCGCCAGTCATCGAGCTCGAGTTGCCACCGCTCATGGAGTTCGTGTTGTTGGTAGCGCCACTGCCGCCGGCGGTGGAGTCAGAGTTGCCGCTCGAGCCCGCCATGTTGCCCGCTTGCGTATCGGCGGATGACGTAGTCGCGTCATTGGCCGGCGGGTTGGATCCACCGCACGCGCAGCATGCGAGCGTCGCGATGACGGTAACCATTGCCATTCGATTCATTTCTTCCTGCTTCCTTGGTAGCGCTGAGTGCTGCCGCGCCGGACGCTGTGCAGTCCCCGTGCCGTGGCAGTGCGCAAATCGACGCGACATGCGCCAGCGCGTGACAGTCGCAGCGCTCGAATGCCAGAATGCAGCCCTCCGTTGCTCGGCAAAACACGGTGCGACTAGGGCGAATCAGTCGGCGCGCTGTTCGGTTCGAAGAATCGCTGCGCGAACTGAAAGCGCATGCCCGCGCGTTCGGCCGCGAGCGCGTCGATCGCTAGATCGCCGATATAGAGCGCGCGTTGTGGCGGCACTCGATGCCGGCGCAGCAACGCGTGAAGCATGCCCGGCATGGGCTTACGCCGATCGCAATTCGAATCCGGCAGGCAAACACACATCTCAATCGATACCGCCGGCGCGTTGCCCGCGAATGCCGCGCTCCAGCTGGCAATCAGCATGCTCTCCGCCGCAGCTCGCGCGAGCTGACCGAGCCCGACTCCATGCTGGTTCGACGCAATACCGAA
>DATATR010000234.1:0-20517 GCA_036268695.1 Polyangiaceae bacterium
CACTCGTGCGGCGACGGCGTGACCGATTCGAACGAAGGCTGCGACGACGGCAACAACACCGCCGGGGACGGCTGCAGCGCGCGCTGTCAAATCGAACAAGGCTTCAAGTGCAGCGGCACGCCGAGCACGTGCGTGCCGACCGTCTGCGGCGACAAAGTCAAAGAAGGCGCCGAGAGCTGCGACGACGGCAACGCGATTCCGTTCGACGGCTGTTCCGCGAGCTGCCAACTCGAGCCGAGCTGCACGGGAACCAGCGGCTGCACGTCTTCTTGTGGTGACGGCATCGTGCTCGGCGCGAACGAGCAATGCGACGACGGCAATTTGCGCGACGGCGATGGCTGCTCGAGCACGTGTCAAATCGAGTCGGGCTTCACCTGCGCCAGCAATCCGTGTGTGAAAGCGGCCAACGGCACCTGCACGCTGACCGTGCCCGCCATCTTCCGAGATTTGGCGGCCAGCGACGACCCGGCCAACGCGGCCGACGCGCTCAAGGGCGCCGACGGAAACCCCGACTTCGAGCCGGGTTACGACAATCAACCGGCGATCACCGGCCTGCTCGCGACCACCCTCGGGAGTGACGGCGTGCCCGTGCTGGCGGCTCCGACTAGCGGCAACGGGTTCATTCACAGCGCCGCATCGTTCAACCAGTGGTACCACAGCGCTCCGCCGAACAACGCGACCTTCCCCGGTTCGATCGTGCTTTGGGACAAGAGCGGCACCGGCGCCGGGCCGTACGTCAATCGCTGGGGCGCGAACGGCGAACCCTGGCCGGCATACACGAACATCACTTGGTGCGCGAATCCGGGCACGGGCGCGAGCTGCGCGATGTGCACCGTGGGCGCAGGCCAAGTGTGCATGAATCCCTGCACGCCCTGGGGCAACGACGACTTGTGCGTCGCGAACGTCACGAACCTCGACGGCAATCCGGTCTTCTTTCCGATCGACAGCCCGAAGGGGGCGAGCTTGATCCCGGAGACGCGCTACACGGCTCAAATCCCAGACCCGGTGTACATGGGTGGCTGGGCAGCCGAACCAGGCGGCGCGCTGCACAACTTTCACTTCACGACGCAAGTTCGTTATTGGTTCAAGTACGACGCGGCCAACCCCGCGACGCTCAACTTCGTCGGTGACGACGATGTCTGGGTGTTCGTGAACCGCAAGTTGGCGCTCGACCTCGGCGGTTGGCATCCGCCGTTGCCGGGCTCGTTCACGTTGAACGCGGCAGCGGCCACGACTTACGGGCTCAGCAGCGGCAAGGTCTACGAAATCGACGTATTTCAAGCTGAACGCAAGACCAAAGGCTCGTCCTTCCAACTCACGCTCTCGAACTTCACACTGGCACCGAGCACCTGCACCGCCAAGTGCGGCGATGGCGTGGTGTCGGCCGGCGAGGCTTGCGACAACGGCGCGATGAACAGCGACACGGTCTACGACGGCTGCAGCACGCAGTGCGTGCCCGGTCCGCATTGCGGCGACGGCACCGTGCAAATGCCCCAGGAAGCCTGTGACGACGGCATGAACACTGGCGCTTACGGCACGTGCGGGCCCAATTGCCAACTCGGGCCGTACTGCGGTGACGGCGTCGTGCAAGCGGGTCACGAGCAATGCGATGACGGCATGAACAGCGGCGCCTACGGCACGTGCGCGCCGGGCTGCGTGCTCGGCCCGCGCTGCGGCGACGGCATCGTACAAATGGACGACGGCGAGACCTGCGACGACGGCAATAACGTCAGCGACGATGGTTGCAGCTCGGCGTGCAAGCTCGAGACGATTAAATAGCCGGCGCGGTCGTGCTCGAGCGCGACGCTCGCGGCGAGCACTTCGAGCGTGCTACTGCCGTTCCAATAGCCGGACGCTGAATCGCGACGAATTTCCGCGCTCGGAAAAATCGTCCGCGGCCATGTCGAATGTCGCGCTTCGGCTCCGACCTCTGGGTGACGCTGGGCAGGCCCGGCGGAAAAAAGGAGACCGACCATGACGACCACGATCACGACCTTCCTCACTTATGATGGGCAGGCCGAAGAGGCGGCAGCGCTCTACACTTCGCTCTTCGGCGGCAAAATCAAAGAAACGATGCATTACCCGGACGGAGGACCAAAACCCGCTGGCTCAGTGCTTTCGGTGACATTCGAGCTCCTCGGGCAAACGTATATCGCGCTGAACGGCGGCCCGAGCTTCAGTTTCGCGCAGGATCTCGCAAAACTGCAGGCTGCGTTCGACGGCGCGTGACGCTTCGACAAGGAGAACGGAAGATGAAATTCATGCTCATGATGCATGCGCCTCGCGCCAACGGCGAGTATCAGATCAACCAATGGAAGCCCGAGGAGTTCCGGGCTCACATCCAGTTCATGAAGGACCTCAACGCGGAGCTCCGTGAAAGCGGCGAGCTCGTTGGCGCGGAAGGCCTGTCGCCTCCGGGGCAGGCACGCGTCGTCCGCTCCCTCGGCGACGGCGCTCCGGAAGTCACGGACGGCCCGTTCGCCGAGTCCAAGGAATTCCTCGTCGGCTATTGGATCGTCGATGTCGAAAGCGCGGAGCGCGCGTATGCCATCGCGGGAAAAGCATCGACTGCGCCGGGCCCGGGTGGAAAACCGCTCGGCATCAAGATCGAGGTGCGCCAGGTGATGAGCGTGCCGCCCGACTCATTGTAGAGTCGAGCCGCCGCGATGAGCACGATCGGCGAGCTCCTGCTTCGCGAGCTTGCCCCGCAGGTGCTCGGTGCCATCGTCCGTCGTTATGGCGACTTCGGTGCTGCCGAGGACGCGGTGCAAGAGGCGCTCGCGGCGGCCGCGTTCCAGTGGCCACGCGGCGGGGTGCCCGATGATCCGCGCGCCTGGCTGATCCGAGTCGCTGCGCGAAAGCTCAGCGACCAAGTCCGATCCGAGTCTGCGCGCCGCCGCCGTGAAACGAAGCTCGTCCTCGAAACAGTGCCGGAGGAGAATATGGCGCCGCCGCCCGACGAAGCCAACGTGCAAGAAGACGACGCGCTCGTGCTCCTCTTCATGTGCTGTCATCCGGCGCTCACGCGCCCGTCCGCGATCGCGCTGACGCTGCGCGCGGTCGGAGGCCTCAGCACGACCGAAATCGCGAGCGCGTTCCTGGTGCCGGAAGCGACGATGGCGCAGCGAATCAGCCGCGCCAAGCAGAGCATCAAGAGCTCCGGCATCGGCTTCGTGCTGCCCCCGCTGGCTGAACGAAATGAGCGCCTTGGCGCCGTCCTTCACGTGCTCTACTTGATCTTCAACGAAGGCTACGCGGCGAGCTCGGGAGAAACCCACCAGCGCCTGGATCTTTCGGGTGAAGCAATCCGCCTGGCGCGCGCGCTGCATCAGCTACTCCCGGAAAACGGCGAAGTGATCGGCTTGCTCGCGCTGCTGATCCTGACGGACGCGCGTCGCCTCGCGCGAACCGGCAAAGCCGGTGAGATCGTGCCGCTCGACGAACAGGATCGCTCGCTTTGGAATCGCAAAGCGATCGTGGAAGGTGTGGAGCTCGTGAGCTCTGCGCTCAAGCGCGGCGCGGTCGGTTCATATCTCTTGCAGGCCGCGATCGCCGCGCTGCACGACGAAGCCGCGCGTGCGGGCGACACGGATTGGCCGCAAATCGCCGCGCTTTATAGCGTGCTCGCGCGAATGTCCGACAACCCGATGGTGCTGCTGAATCGAGCCGTCGCCGTGGCAATGGCGCATGGCGCAGACCAAGGGCTCGCGTTGCTCGCACAGCTCGATCGCGATCCGCGGATCAAAGATCACTATCGCTTGGCTGCCGTACGCGCCCATTTGCTCGAGCGTTCGGGCGAAATCACGGCCGCCCTGGCCCACTATGAGGCCGCCGCCGAGAAGACGGCGAGCATCCCCGAGCGCGACTACTTGCTCTTGAAGATCGCGCGTCTGCGCTCGAACTAGCAGCAATCGGATCGAAGCAGCTCGCTCGTTCATCCGCGCTGGTGCGACTTGTCGGTCGACGTAGCCGATCCGCGCCGTTGCTGCGCCAGCAGCTGGCGCGATAGCGTGAAACAATGGCCCCGAACTCCAGCGCCGTTCTCGCCACGGCATTCATCGCACTCGGCGCGCTCGCCGCGTGCAGCTCCGACGCCAAGCCAGCGGGTTCGATCGACAGCGCGGGAGCCTCGTCGTCGGGCGGAACTTCGGTCGGTGCGTCGGGCGGAACTTCGGTCGGTGCGTCGAGTGGAACTTCGGCCGGTGCGTCGAGCGGAACTTCGGCCGGTGCATCCAACGCCGGATCGGCGGGCGATAGCAACGGAGCGTCGGGCAGCGGCAGTTCACCGACCAATCCAGCGGACGGCCCTGCCGCGGGCTATCCGGATGGCCACGCGACGGTCCCCGCGGACGGTCAAGCCGAGGACGTGTCGTCATCGGTCAACGTGGTTGGCGACGGCACGCCCGAGAGTTGCACCGGCGATGCGTTCGTCAGCGCGGTCGCGCAAGGCGGCATCATCACGTTCAATTGCGGGCCGGACCCGGTGACGATCGTGCTCACTTCGACAGCGAAGGTGTTCAACGACAAAGGCACGAAGCTCGTGATCGACGGCGGGAACAAGGTGACGCTGAGTGGCGGCGGCAAAGTCCGCATCCTCTACATGGCCACGTGCGACAAGGCGCAGGTCTATCCACCCGGCCCCGGCGATTGCAACACCAACCCGGGCGTACAGCTCGTGGTGCAAAACATCACGTTCATCGACGGCAATGCGACCGGCATCCCCGATGGCACGAACAACGGCGCTGGAGGCGGCGCAATCCACGCGCAAGGCGGCAGTCTCAAGGTCGTGAATTCGCGCTTCTTCAACAACATCTGCGACAGTCTCGGCTCCGACCTCGGAGGCGGCGCGATCCGCAAACTCGACTACCTCGTCGCGACGGGAGCTGGCCCGGCGCGCCCAGTTTGGATCGTCAATAGCACCTTTGGCGGCAAGCCCGGCTTCGGCAACTCGTGTGCAAACGGCGGCGCGCTCAGCAGCATCGGGGTCTCGTGGAACATCCTCAATTCACTGTTCTCCGAAAACACGGCGGTGGGTCACGGCGCCAACAGCGGCATGGGTGGCAACGGCGGCGCGATCTACAACGATGGCAACGAAATCGTGCTGAACATCACGAGTAGCCTGCTCGAAAACAACACCGCAAATGAAGGCGGCAGCGCGGTCTTCTTCGTCAGCAACGACCGGTCTGGTTCAATCACGATCACCGACTCGCTCACCCAAAATAATCCGCGCGGCACGTTCGAGACCGCGGATCTTCCGGGCTTCTATGTGCTCGCGAAGCAGCCGGCTCAAGTCGTCAATTCGCAGATCCTGCGCTGACTCCGGCTCGATACGGATGCGGTCCGCGCGTTGGCGTCGGGCCGAAGCGAGATGTATTTGGCGAGCGGCGCGATGAGAGATACGGTCCGCCCGAGGTCACGATGTCGGATACGCGAAAGTCGATGGAACGGATTGTCGCTCTGAGCAAGCGACGCGGATACATTTATCAAGCCTCGGAGATCTACGGCGGCATCAACGGCTTCTGGGACTACGGTCCGCTCGGAGCGCAGCTGAAAAAGAACCTGCGCGAAGCCTGGTGGGAAGACATGATCATGAATCCGTGCGGCGGGAAGCTCGGCCCGAATGGTGAGCCCGTGCAGACCGTTCCGCTCGACACGTGCATCATTCAGCATCCGCGAGTGTGGGAAGCGAGCGGGCATGTCGCCGGGTTCAACGACCCGATGGTGGATTGTCGCGAGACCAAAGCACGCTATCGCTACGATCACCTGCAGGTCTACGTGCCGAGTTGGTCCGTGCCCCTGCTCGCGCAGTTTTCCGGTCCAACCACGGAAGGCACGAGCCCGAGGCTCACCGAGACCGACGAGGGCAAGCCCTTCTTCGCGTTCATGAGTGATACGCCGAGCGAGGCGAAGCAAAAGAAGAAGGCAGAAAAGGCTCATTCGGAGCTCAGCGTGGTGCTCCTATCGAGCATTCCCGAGGCGCTCTGGCCGCGCGTGCTCGCGCCCGACGCGGAAAAGACGGGCTCGCTCACCACGCCGCGCGCCTTCAACATGATGTTCAAGACGTACATCGGCGCGACGGCGACGGACGATGCCGTGGCTTATTTACGGCCGGAAACGGCGCAAGGTGTGTTCGTTCAGTTCAAGAATGTGGTCGACACCACGCGCGTCAAAGTGCCGTTCGGCATCGGCGGCACCGGCAAATCCTTTCGCAACGAAGTCACACCACGCAACTACACTTTCCGCTCGCGCGAGTTCGAGCAGATGGAACTCGAGTTCTTCTGCCATGCGGAAAACGCCGCCGAATGGTACGCATTCTGGCGCGATTACCGAATGAGCTGGTGGCAAAGCTTGGGGCTCGCGGGAGAAAACCTGCGCCTTCGCGAACACGATCGAGACGAGCTCGCGCACTACGCCAAAGACGGCGCGGGCACGAGCGATATCGAATACCGCTTCCCGTTCACCTACCCGGAGTTCGGCGAGCTCGAAGGCATCGCGCATCGCTCGAACTTCGATTTGAAGCGCCACCAAGAGTATTCACGGACCAAGCTCGAATACTTCGACAACGAGCGCGGCGAAGTGCTGCCGAACGGCGCGCGCAAAGGCGAGCGCTATTTGCCTGACGTGATCGAGCCCGCTGCCGGCCTCGATCGCGGGGTTTTGGCCGTGCTGTGCGAGGCTTATTCCGAGGACGCGGCTCGTCCGAGCCCGGAGTTCTTGAAGCTGCACCCGCGGCTCGCGCCGACCAAAGCCGGCGTGTTCCCGCTCGTGAACAAAGACGGCATGCCCGAGGTCAGCGAGAAGTTACACCGCGAGCTCGTCAGCAAATTCTGGCGCCGCGGCTTCATCGAACACGACGCAAAGGGCACGATCGGCAAACGCTACGCGCGGATGGACGAAGCCGGCACACCGTACTGCTTCACGATCGACGGCGACACGCTCCAAAACCAAACCGTCACCGTGCGCGATCGCGACACCGGCGGCCAAGAGCGCATCGCGCTCGATCAAGTCTCGAGATTCTTGAGCGACAAGCTCGGGCTGTAAGCGTTTTCACGTCTGTATCATTTGGAAACTCACGTTCGGTTACGAACGGACGCAATTCATTCACAGCGAGGAGATAGCTGGTTCCTCGACGCGTCCCCATGCTGTGGCGCAATTGCGATCCGTGATTGGGGTGCGCGTCGCTTGCAAGCGAGGGCGACTGAGCGCAGATCCGAAGCCCATGGCAATCCTCCATCTTCCGCTCGGGCGACGCGTGGTCGCGCTGATCGCACTCGCGAGTGCGCTCGGCGCGAACGCGTGCGCGAGTCAACACGCCGCCGCGCCTCCTCCCACGAGCGCAAACGCCGCTCAATCCGCCGCCGATGACGACGAGGCATCGGGGCTGCTCGAGCATCATCGCTTTCATCACCATGGCGGCGTCACGCTGTTCATCGCGATGAGCCTCGACACGCTCGGCTTGCCCCAAAACGAACGCGCCGCGGTCGAAAAGATCCGCCAGGATCTACACACACACATGCAACCCGCGCTTGCGGCGGATCAAAGCCTGGTCGCGACATTGGCCGATGGGCTCGACGCCGGCAACATCGATACGAGCAAGGTGGACAGCGAGGTGAGCCAACTCGCCACCGCCGCGGCCGCCGCGCACGACGCTTCGAGCGACGCCTTGAACGAGCTGCATAACGTGCTCACGCCGCCCGAACGCGCGGCGCTGGTCGACAAAGTCGAGGCACACTGGGCGGTTTGGCAACGCGCCAACGCCGAAGCGAGCGCGACGGAGCACGCTGAAAAAGGCCACCTCGCGACGCTGACGGCTAATCTCGGCCTGACTCCAGAACAAACCAATCGCATCCGTCAAACCATGAGCGAGAGCATGAAAGGCGTGCCGCGCGTCGATGCGCAGGAAGCCACGACCGAACTCCACGCCTTCGGCGATGCCTTCGAGAGCGATAAGTTCGACGCCAAATCGCTCAGCGGCACGAGCAAACTCAACGCGCACCTCGCGAGCTGGGGCGCCGCACACCTCGCGCATTTCATCGAGGCCGCAAGTCCGGTGCTCAGCGCCGAACAGCGCGCGACGCTCGCGCAACACCTGCGCGAACACGCCGGCCATAACCCGAGCGCAGAAGCCCAGGGGGCAACATGAGCCAACAGCGCAACTCTCCCCACGCGAAAGTCGCGTTCGCGTGCCTGCTCGGCGCACTCGCGCTGGCTAGTTCCGCGTGCTCGGTGGGCGTCGACGCGGGTTACCCCGCCGGCGACTATGACGATTACCCGTCGGATGCGTACATCGCCACGACTGAACCCGTCTACTTCAACGGCCGCGCCACCTATTGGTATAACAACCATTGGTACTATCGCGATGGCAACCGTTGGTCCCACTACGACCAGGAACCGCCCGCGCTCGCTAGCCGCCGCGCCGCTTCACCACCCGCTCGTCGAACCTACGAACGGCCCGCAGCGAGCCACGTTGCTGCGCGCCCCGCGGCGCGAACGAGTGGCGCCGCGCGCGGGCGCCGCTGATCGCTAGTCCGCACTTCGCCCGCGCAGATTCAATCGGCTCTGCGCGCGAACCGGCCGAGTGTGCCAACGACCGCCAGGAGCTCTGCCGGATCGACGGGCTTCGCAACATGGATCGAGTAGCCAGCGTTCAAAAGGCGGCCTCGGTCCTCGGCGCTCGCATACGCGGTGAGCGCTGCAGCGGGTAGATCGCCGCCGCGATCGCGCGGCAACGCGCGCAGCTTGCGGATGAAGTCGTAGCCATCTTCCCCGGGCATTCCAACATCGGAGATGACGAGATCGGGAAGCTCCTCGGTTAGCGCGTCCATCGCTTCCGAAACGCTGGCAGCGAGCGCTACTCGGCAACCACATTCTTCCAAGATCGCGCCGACCAGATTTCGTGTGTCCATCTCGTCGTCGATCACGAGGACGCGCAGGCCGCGCAGGTGCTCCGGCCGTTCGGAGCTGCCTCGCTTCGATTCAGTGCCGGCGAGTGCCCAGCGCGGCGAGCTCACGCTGGCGATTGGCAAGGTAACGACGAACTTTGCGCCGCAACCTTCGCCGTCGCTCTCGGCCACGATCGTGCCGCCGTGAAGCTCGACCAGTTGCCGCGTGATTGCCAAACCAAGTCCGAGGCCACCGAGCGAACGCTTGGAGCTCGCGTCTTGTTGGCGAAACGCTTCGAACACGTGCGGCAAAAAACTCGGAGCAATGCCCTTGCCGGTATCCGCAACCGAAATCTCGACCGAGAAATCCACTCGCCGCAAGACGATGCGAACGCCGCCGTCCCTCGACGTGAACTTGACGGCGTTGCTGAGCAAATTCCAGATCACTTGCTGAAGCCGCGTCGGATCGCCCAACACTGGCCCCGCAGTGCCGTCCAACGAGGAAGTGAGCTCCACGCCGCGCGCTGCCGCCGCGGGTCGCACCGATTCAATCGCCGCGCTGGTGACTTGAGCGAGGTTCACTTGCTGCACTTCGAGCCGCAATTTGCCGCTGACGACGCGGGACATGTCGAGTAAATCTTCGACCAATTGCGCCATCGCAACGGCATTTCGTTCGACCGTCTCGAGCGCATTTCGCTGTCGCGCCTGGTCGACCTGGCCGGCCACGAGCAGCTTGGCCCAGCCCATGATCGCATTGAGCGGCGTACGCAGCTCGTGGCTCACGACGGCTAGAAACTCGTCCTTCGCCCGATTTGCAATCTCCGCCGCGCGGCGCGAGCGCTGCTCGGAGGCGAACAGCCGCGCATTGTCGATCGCCGCCGCGCAGCGCAGTGCCAGTTGCTCGGCGTAATCGAGATCGTCCGCGCTGTAGTGGCGCGCCGACTCGGCGTACACGAAGGTCATCGCGCCGAGCACCTTTCCGCGCGCAATCAAGGGAACGATCATCGCCGATCTCAACTCGAGTTCCCGCGCGATCCGCAACTGCTCTGCGTCCCTCGCGCCGGCAACCAATAGCTGGTCCGGGATTTCCGGGTAAAGCAGCGATCGACCCGTCTGCAGCACGCTCATTACAGCCGATGCGTGATTCGGATCGGGCGGATAGCGCTCCGCGAGCTCTTGCGCGAGCTTGATCTTCCCTGGGTCCACGTGCGCCACGGCTAGACGCGCCGGCAATCGCTCGCCGTCCTTGAGCAAGTCGACGGTGCACCAATCGGCGAGCTCCGGTACACAAAGCTGCGCTACGTGCGCCACGGTCTGTTCGTAGTCGAGCGAGCGGCCGAGGGCTGCAGTCGCGTCGGCCAGAAACGCGCGCCGCGCCTCCTCGCGCTTGCGCGTGCTGACATCGCGAAAGACCAACACCACACCCTCGATCTTGCCGTCGCGGGTGCGAATCGGCGCGCCGCTGTCATCGATCGGAACCTCGCGACCGTCGCGTGCGAGCAGCACCGTATGGTTGGCCAGACCGACGATGCCGCCCGTGGCCAAAACCCTCGCCACCGGATTTTCGGCAATATTGCGCGTGTGCTCGTTGATGATGTGAAACACCTCCGGCAGTGATTTTCCGCGCGCGTCGCTCTCCGACCAACCGGTGAGCGTTTCGGCTACGTCATTCATCAGCGAGATGCTGCCGTCCGAGTCGGTCGCGATCAGCGCGTCCCCGATGCTGTGCAGCGTGGTGAGCAGCGATGCCCGCAAATGGTCGACGAGCGCGGCCGCTTCACGCTCCCCTTCGACCCGCCGCGCGCGCGCGATGGCTTGAGCACACTGCTGAGCGACCGTGGCCACGAACTCGCGTTCGTCCTTCGAAAAATCTCGGGCTTCGCGGTAGCCGACGCCGAGCATGCCGATGGTTTTACCTTCCGCGACGAGCGGCACGCAGCCGAAGGCCTGCACGCCCGAGCCGGGAACTTGGTCCGCAGCAAACGCCGGATAGAGCGCGCGGTACTCTGCTTCGGTCTCGACCCACAGCTCAGCCCGTTCCCCCGTGCCGACCGGATAAACCGGGTCCGCGGCATCGGGCGTGATCTGTCGAATGCGATCCACGATCTCGGGATTACAGCCGCGTTCGGCGAGCAACTCGAGTGTCTTGGTTTTCTCGTCGAGCAGGTACAAAGTGCAGGTATCGCCGCGCGCCAGCTGAATTCCGTTTTGGATCACGACTCGCGCCACGTCGTCGATCGACAGCGCGAACGTCAAGGCCTCGGAGAGTTCCCCGAGCGCTTGCACCCGCTCTTGCGCGAGCCGCCCGAGGCGCAGCCGCTCCTCTTCCGCGGCGCGGCGCTCGGTCAGATCGCGCGTCACCTTCGCAAAGCCGATCAGCGCTCCCGAGGCGTCATGCACGGCCGTAATGACTACGTTGGCCCAAAACGAGCTGCCGTCTTTGCGTAGACGCCAGCCCTCATCCTCGAAGCGCCCTTCGCGCGCAGCAACCTCGAGCTCCATTTCGCACTTGCCTGCCGCGACGTCCTCTTTCGGATAAAATGTGGAGAAGTGTTTGCCCAGTATCTCGCCTGCTCGATAGCCTTTGATCCGCTCGGCTCCAGCATTCCAGGTCGTGACGTGACCGCCCGGGTCGAGCATGAAAATGGCGTAATCTTTCACTGATTCGACGAGCAAGCGAAAGCGTTCCTCGGCCTGACGGAGCGATTCCTCCGCGCGCTGTCGTTCGCTGAGATCGCGTGTGACCTTGCCGTAGCCGACGATTTGCCCAGCCGAGTCGCGCAGGCACGTGATGACGACGTCCGCCCAGAATAGCGTGCCGTCCTTGCGCACGCGCCAGCCGACATCCTCGACTCGGCCATCGCGCGCCGCCATCTCGAGTTCGACCGCGCAGCGCCAGCGATCCTCGGGGCGGTAGAACACCGAAAAGTGTTGGTTGATGATCTCCTCGAACGTGTATCCCTTGATCCGTGCTGCACCCGCGTTCCAGCTCGCGATATGACCTTCTGGGTCAAGCAAAAAAATCGCGTAGTCGGTAACTTGGTCGACGAGACGACGAAGGGGCTCGTCCGCGTGCTCGAGCATCTGATCAGTGTTGGGCTGCTCGGTTTTCGATTCCGTCACCGTTTAATGATATTCACTGCGCGCAGCGCGCGCTACGCGCTTCATCGCACAAAGCCGCCACAATGCGCCAGTCGCGACGACACGTGTTCGAACAAATGCCTCACTCGCGTGTGCTCGGAGCAGCCGGCGCAAAGCCGTACATCGACTTCAATCGCTCGCTGATCGAGCCAAACAGCAGTGATAGTGAGCGAGCCGTGACATTCAGGCACGCTCGAGGCGCTCTCGCACGTCGCGAACCCGTTCGCGGGATTCGGTCGCTGAGCGCCATTGCCACTCCGCGCTCATCGCTCGGAGTACGGAAGTTGCAATCTTAGACGCGATGACTTCCCTCAAGGACAATGCTTTCGTCAAAGTGCTCAAAGAGACCGCGAATGGTTGGGACGAGGACAACGTCAATCGACTCGCCGCTTCCCTCGCGTACTACACGCTGCTTTCAATCGCGCCGCTGATCATCCTGACCGTCGCCATTGCCGGTCTGGCTTTCGGCCAAGACACGGCTCGCGCGCACATCGGTGGTGAGTTGGCGAGCGTCGTCGGCGGCGGAGCAGACGCCGCCGTGAAAGCGATCGCGAAGAACGCGCACTCGCCCGGCTCGGGCATTGTCAGCGTGATCGTCGGCGTCCTCGTATTGTTGTTCGGCGCGTCAGGTGTATTTGGTGAGCTGCAATCCGCGCTGAACACGGTCTGGCAAGTTGCGCCGAAACCCGGGCGTGGAATTTGGGGGCTGGTGAAGGACCGATTCTTCTCCTTCACGTTGGTCGTCGGTGTGGCCTTTCTGCTGCTCGTTTCGTTGATGGTCAGCGCGGCGCTGACTTGGCTCGGTCAAATCTTCTCGCACTCGCTCCCTGGCGGAGCCCCACTCTGGCAAGTGCTCAACTTTTTGATTTCGCTCGCGGTCGTCACTGCGCTCTTTGCCGTGATGTTCAAGGCAGTCCCCGACGCAAAGATTCGCTGGCACGACGTCTGGGTCGGCGCGGCGGTGACAGCAGCCCTATTTACGCTCGGCAAATTCTTGCTCGGCCTTTATCTCGGAAGCGCTGGCGTGTCGTCCGCGTATGGCGCGGCGGGCTCGATCGTGGCTTTGGTGATTTGGGTCTACTACTCGGCGCAGGTGCTGCTGATCGGCGCTGAGTTCACCGAAGTGTACGCGAGGATGTTCGGCTCCAAGATCGTGCCGGACGAAAAGGCGGTCGCGCTCGTTCGAGACGAGCCGCGACCAGCCTCGGCGCCGGCCAGCACAGCCCACGCCGGTAAATAGCTATTCAGCAGCCTCTTCCTGCTCGCGCGACAAATCCGCGGCCGTCTGCTCGTACGTTTGGGGCAAGAGCGCGGCGTAACCGCGCTTGAGCGCGTCGTCGAAGCGTTTCTCCATCTTCTCGCCGAGCGCTTCGAGTTCGTCCTTGGACATGGCTTTTTCGACTTGCGGGAACAGGTCGCCTTCTTCTTCCTTCACGTGGTGCTCGATCAGCTCTTTGAGCACGGTCACGCGCGCGTCGAACGAGTCATCTTCGGGATCATCGGCGAGCGCGCGTTTCAAGGCATATTCAGCGACAGAATGCTCTTCGAAGCTCTCCAGCACGAGCTCCTCGTCCACTTCGAGCGCGGCCGGATAAAAGAGCTTGTGCTCGATCGTCATGTGCGCGGCCAGCGCGCTTGCGAGATCCGACAGCGCGCTCGGCTCACCCGCTTCGATTTTGGCGAACAGGGCTTCGACCGCGCGATGTTGTTGCTTCAGCAGATCGGTGGCTTTCATGGCTGCGCGTCGCTGCAAAGCCCGTACCCTCCGCGTGCGCGGAATCACCGCGAAGTTCGCGTCGCTCGGTCAGATCGAGCACGAGTCGCGACCGCTCAGCCGAGCCCGACCAAACGGTCGCCACTTGGCGGCGGATCGTCCGCGTTCGACCAAAGGATCGCGCGGTAACGCTCGAAACAGCGTGCGCCTGCGCGCAAGCGCAACACGGCACCTTCGGCGAGCGGCGCGGCCAATTCCGGATCGCTCGCCACGAGCGGCTCGAGGACCTCCCGATTCCACGCCTGCGAGTGGCGGATATCGAGCGTGGCGTGCAGCGCGAAATAGCGGCGAGCGGCGCCTCCGATCCCGAGGCGCCTCAGACCGGCGTTGACGAGTTCGGCGCGCCCGGGCGCGGTGAGTTCGATCACACCCAATGCTCCAATGGACTGATATGCGTAGTGACGCGCCGTTGCGAGCGCGACCATCAGGTTCCCGAGTGCAAGCGACTCCCAAACTGTGTCGTCGCGCCTCCCGATCGCGAGCGCTGTCGCAAGTTGCGCCAGCATCGGCCCGTGCATGCCGCTCTCGTTCCCTTGCCCCATTTCGTCCCAATAGTTGCGCGCTAGCTCGAGCTTTGGTCTCACCGAGAGCTTGACCTGGCTGAGCGCCACCAAGTCGTCGAATCCGGCTTCGCCCGCCATTTCCTGGCTCAAGAACCAACACATCTCCTCGAACGAAGCCCGCTCCGCGAGCCACGGAAAGAGCGCGTCCCCCTGGCCGGGCCCGTTTTCCTTCAAGGCCTCGAACCAGTGCACGAATGCCTTCGGCTTCGACGGCACATCGCGAAGCTGCTGCGCGATCGCCGCGCGCTCCGCTTCGACGAATTCATGTTCCATGCGCCGAACCGCGAACTCTTCCGCCAGCGCGCGTTCCCAATCGAGCGCGCCATTCGCGGGAGACAACCGCGCGGCATGCGACGCCGCGAGTCGCCGATGAAACTCATCCAAGCCGCTCGAAGCTTGCCGCGACGAAGCACTGCAGGCGGGAAACAATTGAGCCATCTCGAACGCGCGTTGCAACCATGATGCCGTTCCGACGAGACAATTTTGCGCTGAATTCACTCACACATCTCGAGCTTTTTGAGTAGGTCGCGCTTTTTTTGGTGGTGTTCGCCGGTCCGCGCCAGGATTTCGCGCAGAAACTCGACCGCCCGCCGTTGCTGCGGTCCGCGATTGAGCATCACGCATTCGGCGCGCGCACTCATCGCGGCATCCGTCACCTCCGCGCGCGACGGCACACCCGACTTATTGAGTGACTCGAGCACCTGCGTGGCCCAGATCACGGGCACGAGCGCGGCTTCGCAGAGCCAGAGGATTTCCTCTTGTGCTTCCGCCAGGCCGACGAAACCGAGCTCGACGGCCATGTCTCCGCGCGCCACCATCACGCCGACATGCGGGCTTTGCATCGCCTGCAGCAATAGTCGCGGCAAAGAGCGGAATGCGCGCGGCGTCTCGATCTTGAGCACGATCCCGAGCGCGGTCGCCGCACGCGCTCGGAGCTCAGCCTGCAGTCGCACCACGTCCTCAGGGCTGCGCACGAACGAGAAGCCGACTGCATCAGCGCGCGTCACGATGAAATCGAGCGCTGCCAAATCCGCTTGCGTGAGCGAGTCGAGCGCGAGCTCGGTATCCGGAAAATTCAGGGTCTTACCGTATTTGATTTTGAGCTCTGGCTTTTGTACGAACGTCACTTCGAGCTCGAGCTGATCGCCGCTCGCGTGCACCACTTTGCCGATCAAGGCCGAATCGTCGTAGAACACTCGTTGCCCCGGCTTCACTTCGGACAACACTTGCGGCAATGTGACGCCGAGCGCCACGTGCCTTCGTTCGTGCTTCGAGAGCCGCTTCTTGACGGCCTTGTCGCGCAACAAAAACAACGAATCTCCGAGCTCGACATGGCCTGCGCCGTCGTCTTCGTGCGCGCCGAGCGCACACGTGCGCGGGTTCGGCCCCGGCAGATCGCACAAAATGCGGCACGATCGCGAAGTCTGGCGTTCGGCAGTGCGCACCTGGTCGGCCAACTTGGACCAGCTCTTGCGATCGCCCTTTGCGCAGTTGATCCGTGCTACTTGCGCGCCGGCCTCGAGCAAGCGCGCGATCGCGTCGGCGTCAGCATCATCGGCCAGGGTGATCATGATGCGCGTGCTCGGAACTTCGCCGGTCGAACCGAGCAGCGCGCTGGCGTTGCGCTCGAGCTCGGCCTCCGGCGTGTCGAAATCGATTGCGGGCGGAGCTTGCGCTTCGGCACCCGAGACGAGAGCTCGGAGCGCGTGTGCCACCGCATCGAACGTCGGCAGCACGCATTTCTCCATCCGGCCGAGCGAGCTCAACCCGAGCGTCGCGAGCTCGCGCTGCAGCGGCCGCAAATCGACGCGCCGGGCGGCGATGTAGTGAGCGAGATTTCGCGCGCCGCGCTGGAAGTGCGCGTGAACAGGCTCGAGCTCGGGGCCGAGCCGCGCTTCGTGTGCCAGCGCGGCCGCGCGCAGCTCGACGATTTGCTGAGACAGCCGTTCGATTTGCGTCATCGGCTAACCTGCGAGGCCGAGCGCGCGCACGGCCAAATAAGCCAGCGCCGCGATCAGCGCCGCGCATTGTATCGTGAGCAGCCACGCCCAAACGACTTTGAGCGCGATGTTCCAGTTCAGTGTATTCGCGTGTGTCACGGTACCGACGCCCACGATACCGCCAGCGATCGTGTGCGTGGTCGAGACCGGGATACCGAGCGCAGTCGCGATGAAGAGCGAGGTCGCTCCGCCGGTCTCCGCGCAGAAGCCGTGATAAGGCTTGAGCTTCGTCAGCCGCATGCCCATCGTGCGCACGATGCGCCAGCCGCCGGCCAGCGTTCCGAGGCCCATCGTCGCGTGACACGCGAGCACCACCCAGAGTGGAATGGTCGAGCTCGCGACGAGCACGCGATGCGAAATGAGTAGAGCGAAGATGATGCCCATGGTCTTTTGCGCGTCGTTGCCGCCGTGACCGAGGCTCACGCCGGCCGCGGAAAGAAGCTGCAAACGGCGAAACCAGCGCGTCACGCCCGCCGGAGTCCTGCGTTTGAGCAGCCAAGCCATTAGCACCATCAAACCACCCGAGAGCACGAGCCCAATGATCGGCGATGCCACGATGAACGCGGCGATGACGAAGATCTTCTTGAGCTTCAACACCGACCAGCCGGCTTTGGCGACACCCGCGCCAATCAAGCCGCCCACGAGTGCGTGTGACGAGCTGGTCGGCATTGCGAGCCACCAAGTGATCAGATCCCAACCGATTGCGCCGGCGAGCGCTCCGGCGATGACCGCGTCGCTCACGACTCGCGGATCGACGATGCCTTCACCCATCGTGCGCGCGACGTGCAGCGGGAAGAGCAAGAATGCGACGAAGTTGAAGAACGCCGTCCAAATCACGGCCCAATGTGGCTTGAGCACGTGCGTGGCCACGACCGTGGCGATCGAGTTGGCGGCGTCGTGAAATCCGTTGCAGAAGTCGAACGCGAGCGCAATGCCGACAATAATGTAGAGGGTCGTCATCAGGCGTTATCCAGCACGATGTTCTCGAGTACGTCAGCTACGTCGTTCGAGCGATCGGTGATCACCTCGAGTGTCTCGTAGATTTCTTTCCACTTCAGCAACTCACGCGCGTCTTGAACGTCGTCGAACAAGCGCGCGACGACATCGCGCGAGATTTCGTCCGAGCGCGTCTCGAGCCCGCGCAGTTCGCCGCACAAACTCAGAATGCGTTCCCCTGACTTGAGATCGCGCAGCAGCCGAATCGCTTCGCACAGTTTAGTCGACGCGTCGCGAGCGAGCTCGACGAGCTGGCGCACCTCAGCCGGGAAATGCCCGTTTTTGTAGCGGCTCAGGCAATAAGCCGATTGCTCGATCGCGTCCATCACGTCGTCGAGGCGCGCGATCAGGTCGTGTGTATCGAGGCGATCGAGCGGAGTGATGAACGTCTTGTGAAGCTCGAGGATGATGGAGCGCGCGAGATCGTCGCACTGGCTCTCGAATTGTTTGATCTCACGCGCAGCCTGCGCCATGTCCGCTTGACCACAAGCATCGAACAAGAGCTGCCCGCTCTTCACGATCAGCTGCGAGTGCTGTTCGAGTTCGTCAAAAAAATGAGTCACCTTGGGTAAGAGCCGCATGCCCGTAGGCATAGATCAGCCGCTCGCGTTCTCCATGCATTCATCGCAACATATCGGTGATCCCTGTTTTCGGCTTTCTTGCCGTGAACACATTCCCGCCTCGACGATTGATGTTCCGCAAACCGCCGCTAATATCTAATGGATAGTCCATGCAAGTTCGCACAACGTGGTTGAGCGCGGCATTTTTGCTCGCGTTGACCCGAGCTCGAGCCGACGACCATCGCGTCACGCGCGACGCTCACGCAGGCGCTGCACCGGAAGCTCGACTCGCGCCGCTCGCCGGTGCTTGGCTCGAACCATTGCAGTTGCCCAATGGGAAGCTCGCTTATGTCGCGCCTCCGATTGGAGCGCGCGAGCCGCGTCCGCTTTTGGTCGCCGTGCATGGCGCGGGCGATCGCGCCGAGTGGGCGTGCGGCGGCTGGCGCTTGGCGACGAACGCCTATGCCTTCGTCGTGTGTCCGCAAGGTTTGAAGTTCGACAGCACGCGTTTCGCCTGGGATTCAGCGCGAACAATCGAGCGGAGTGTGCGCGAGGCACTGCTCGCCGTGCGCAGCCGCTACGCTGAATACGTCGCGCCCGGGCCGGTAATTTACCTTGGATTCAGCCAAGGCGCGACGCTCGCCGGCCCCACGCTGCTGGCGGAACCGCAGCGATTTTCCGCCGCCGCGCTGGCGGAAGGAGGCTATGCGCTGTCCGGAGACCGAGCCTTTCTTCGGCAGCTGCGCGACGCCGGCACGACGCGCGTGATGCTCGTTTGCGGAACCGCAGGTTGCTTTCGCAACGCCGCGCTCGACAAGAAAAACTTCGACCGGGCCGGCATCGAGCTCTTCATCAGCGGCGACGCGCACGCCGGTCACAACTTGAATCGAGAGATGCAAACCGCGCTCCGCAAAAGCTTTCCCGCGTTCGTGTCGGGTTTGCCGGCGTGGCGTGATTTTTCTGGGTGATTCTGATTCGTCAATCGGGGCACTTCGAGCACCGCATTGCGGCGCTGTAGCGAAATTGCGTATTGCCCGACAAAACCCGCGGGCTAGCATGCTCGCATGCGAAAGATTGCACTCTTCGGGTTCTTCTTCGCGTTGCCGTTCACTTTCGCGTGCCACGATCAAGGCGGCGCAGCGAGCGCGCCTGCTGGCGCGAATACGGTGAGCAGCGGCAGCGGCAATGGCAGCACGCCGCAAGTGAAACTCACGCTGAGCTCGACTGCGTTCACAGCGAATGGAGCGCTGCCCAGCAAATACTCGTGCGAAGGTCAAAACATCTCGCCGCCACTCGCCTGGAGCGGTGCGCCGCCGGACACGAAGAGCTTCGCGCTGATCGTCCAGGACCCCGACGCACCCGATCCGGCCGCGCCGACCAAAGTCGTCACGCATTGGGTCGTCTACGATTTGCCGGCAACCACCACGGCCATCGCCGAGGGCGGCGCGGATCTACCGAGCTCCGCCCATCAAGCAGAGAACGAAAAAGGCGATCCGAACTACATGGGCCCTTGTCCGCCCAAGGGCAATCATCGCTACTTCTTCAAACTCTATGCGCTCGACAGCGTGCTACCGGCACTCGATGGTTCGAAAGAAAAGGACATCGAGCAAGCCATTCAAGGCCACGTGATTGGCACCGGCCAGCTGATCGGGACTTATCAGAAGAGCGCGAGTTAGCTTTATCCGCGCGAGGCGTGGGGCGCCCGCGCGCCAACCAAAAATCACGCCACGACGATCCCCGACCCCCTCCACTTCCAACATATGCCAGACGTGGGGGCTTGCCGCAAGCCCCGGGTCGTACCGCACAGTCGTCAACCGTGAACGACAGCCGACAACAACGAGGCTCGAGCGAATGACGAATCCGAATGCGGTGCGGCGGTGAAACAACATGCCGTGGTGATCGTTGGAGGAGGTCCGACTGGCCTCATGTTGGCGGCCGAGCTGGCGCTCGCGCAGATCGATGTCGCCATCGTCGAGCGACGCCAAAACCAAGCTCTCGAGGGCTCGCGCTCACGCGGTTTGCTCTCCCGCACGATCGAGATCCTCGACCAGCGAGGAATCGCAGAGCGCTTCGTTGCGGAAGGGCAACGGCACCCAGCCGTCGGCTTCGCGCAGACTCGGCTCGACCTCAGCGACTTCCCGACTCGCCACAACTACCTACTCGGGATCTCGCAGAGCCGCACCGAGCAGATCTTGGCGGATTGGGTCTCGGAGCTCGCGGTGCCGATCTACCGCGGGTGTGAGGTGAGCGGTTTTGCCCAAGACGACACGAGCGTCGAGGTCGAGGTCGAGGTCGAGGTCGCGGGCGGCCGCTCGCTGCGCGCGCAATACCTCGTCGGTTGCGACGGCGGTCGCAGCCTGATCCGCAAGCAAGCCGGGATCGATTTTCCGGGTTGGAATCCGTCAGTCAGCTACTTGATTGCCGAAGCTTCTATGACCGAAGAACCGCCCTGGGGCATCCGCCGCGCCGAGAAGGGCGTCAACGCCATCGGCAAACTCGAAGACGGCAAGCGCGTGGCAGTCGTGCTGATCGAAGATCAAATCAGGCAAGGCGACCAGCCCACGCTCAGCGAGCTCCGCACGGCGCTGATCGCCGCCTACG
>DATATR010000235.1:0-4947 GCA_036268695.1 Polyangiaceae bacterium
GCTCGTCGCCGAAGCGCCCGCGGGCAACGGCGGCGTGCACGGCTTTTTGCTCGAGAACGTCGAGGTGCAAGCCCGCTATCGCCACCCCGACGACATGACTCTTCTTAGCTTGCAGGTCCTGGCTTCGGGTCGCGCGACGCCGAGCATCGACTTGGACCGGGTTGCTTGACGATGCGTGTCCTGATCGTAACCAAGATTTTCCCGAACCAGGCGGAGCCGCTGTCTTCGCCGTTCAACCGCCGACAGTTCGCTGCGCTCTCGCGCTTGTGCGACGTCGAAGTGCTGGCGACGATCCCGTGGTTTCCTGCTGCAGGCGCGTTTCGCCGTTGGTCGAGCGTGGCAACGCTTTCGAACGTACCGGAGAGCGAATCGATCGACGGCTTGCGTGTGAAGCATCCGCGCTACGTATTTCTACCGAAAATCGGCCATGGCGTCGCGGGTCCGCTGTACGCGGCCTCGCTCGCGCCGGCGGCGCTGTCCTACGCTGGTCGGATCGACGTCGTGCTCGGATCGTGGGCGTACCCGGATGGGTTTGCCGCGGTCGTGCTCGCGCAAACACTCGGCGTGCCGGCGGTGATCAAGTTGCACGGCTCGGACATGAACGTGGTCGCGAAGTGGTCCGGGCCACGGCGTTGTTTGAAGTGGGCGTTGCCGCGCGCCGAGCGCGTCGTTGCGGTGAGCGGCGCGCTGGTCGAGGCCGCGGCGGCGCTCGGCGTCCCGCGCGAGCGCATCGACCTCGTGCCGAACGGCATCGATCGCAACAAATTCAAGCCGCGCGATCGGGCCGAGGCGCGCCGCGAGCTCGGGCTGCCGCTCGCAGGTCCGATTTTGCTCTACATCGGCCACGTGACGCAGGCGAAAGGCGCGTTCGATTTGGTGCGCGCGTATGCCGCCGCCGAGCCACGCTTGCCGAACGCGCGCTTGATCCTGGTCGGCGACGGCGCGGAGCTCGAAAGCTGCAAGAAACTCGGCCAAGAACTGAGCGACACGATTTCATTCGTCGGCGCGCAATCACACGATCGCATCCCGACGTGGCTCGCCGCATGCGACGCGCTGGCGTTGCCGAGCTGGAACGAAGGCATGCCGAACGTCGTGCTCGAAGCGCTCGCGAGCGGACGGCGCGTGGTCGCGACGCGCGTGGGTGGCATTCCCGAAGTGCTCAGCGCAGAGCTCGGGATCTTGGTCCCGCCGCGCGATCTCGGTGCGCTCGAAGGTGCGCTCGAGACGATCCTGACCGAGAGCTATGAGCCAAGCGCGATCTCCGCGCAGCTGGATCGACCCGATTGGGACGGCAGTGCGCGCCTTCTGCACCAAAGCTTGCTCTCGGCGCTACAAAGCCGAGCTACCCGAGAGGCGGCGTGACGTGGGCGCGATTGCCGAAGCTCGTAGTGCGCTCGAAGAGCTGGAGCCGGAGCTCAGGGCCGGCAGCCGGCGCGGCGTGCGCGCGTTAGCGCAGGCGATCTTGCCGAGTTCGCTCGTCGTGTGGCGCGGACCGGAAGCGCAGCGCCTGCCGCGCCACGCGCCGGGGCGTGTCGCGCTCACGTTCGACGATGGTCCGATGCAGCTCACGCCCGGCTACCTCGCGGTGTTGCAGCGGCTCGGCGTGCGCGCGACGTTCTTCGTCATCGGTCAGGCCTGCGCGCGCCATCCGGAGCTGGTTCGCGAGATTGCCGATCAGGGCCACGAGCTTGCGGGCCATGGCTATACGCATCGCCGCTTCACCAAGCTATCGCACGCCGAGCTCGGCGCTGAGCTCGCGCGCACCGAAGCGCTGTTGCCGCCCAAAAAAAATGGTCGTTCGCTGGTGCGGCCACCGCATGGTTCGGTCTCGATGCGCTCGATGCTGACCTGCATGCAGAAAGGGTTCACGACCGTACTCTGGTCGTTCAACTCCAACGACTGGTGCAACAAGGAAACTGCGCTCGTGGAACGAACTTTCAACGAGCAAAGCGCGCGAGCCGGCGAAATCGTGCTCTTGCACGAAGGACAAAGCTGGACGATGGACGCGCTCCCGGCGATCGTCGGGGCGCTTCGGAAGGCGGGCCATGAATTGGTCACGGTGGGTGAGCTGCTTGGCTAGCGCGCTCGTTGCAGCCAGCGCGTGCAAGCCGTCGCCGAGCGTGCAGGTGCTGGGTGAATCGACGCGCCTGAAGCGCGGCGAACCTTCGCCGGCAAAGTCCGCGATCTTCGACGGCAAGGTCGTGCATCTGCGCGGCGCACGCGGCGAAACACTCGGCCTCCAGCTTCGGATCTCGGACGGACGGCGTCGCGAAGTGCGGCTCGAGCTGCCCGGCGAAGCGGCGCAGGTGAGCGGTTTTTCGGTCGGCTTCCTCGACGTGACCGAGCCCTCGACCGACATGTACGGCCCGAGCCGTGGACGCGGTTCGTATCCAGACGTGCTCGTGCCGAAATCAGGCGCGATCGACGCGACCGAGCTCGCATACTTCGATCTCGCGATTCCTCGAACTGCAAAGCCCGGTCAATATCGCGGCGAGCTCTCGGCCTCGGGCCTCAGCATGCCGGTGTTACTCGACGTGAGCCCGGCGCGCATCGACTTGCGGCAAGATCCGTTGGTTTGGGTCTTCTATTTGCCGAGCGACATCGCGCGCGTCTCGGGTTTGCCGGATGCAGACAGTCCGGAGCTCGTCGCGCGCGAGACCGCGTACGAACAGCTTTTCCGCGCGCACGGCGCGTTCCTCGCGGCCGATCTCGAACCAGCGCGTTTTCCCGCGCGTCGCGCCTTGATGCACGACGTGAAATATTGGCCCGTCGCGGTCGACACATCGAGCGATCAGGCGATCGAGCGCGACGTGCACGCTTGGCTCGACTTGTTTCGGGGCAGCGGCGTCACTCCGTTCGCGATCCCAGTCGATGAACCGAAGGGCTCGGCGCAAAAAGCGCGCGCGCGGCACATCGCCGAAGTGATCGGCAACGCGGGCGGCGGTCGTCCGAACTTTCTACGCGGCGTCACCGATTTCGCCGAACGAAGCTACGGCGACGCGATGGACGTATTTCTTTCGCCCGCAAACTTCGCGCGTACGGCGCGCGAGCGCGAGCCGAGCGGCGAGCGTTTCTGGACTTACAACGGCCGTCCGCCCGCGGCCGGTAGCATGATCTTGGACACGGACGGCGTCGCGCTCCGAACTTGGGGTTGGATCGCCGAGCGCTACCGAGTCGAGCTTTGGTACGCCTGGCAGGGCCTCTATTTCAGCGATCGCTACAACCACGGCGGCCCGACGGACGTGCTCCGCGATCCGCTGACGTTCGACGAGCGTTCGCGCGGCGGCAGCGACTTCGGCAACGGCGACGGAGTTTTGGCTTATCCGGGCGTGCTCCCGTCGCTGCGACTGAAAGAGCTGCGGCGGGGCCTCGAAGATCGTTTGCTGCTGCGCGAGCTCGATGCTTGCGGCGGCGCCGAGATCAGCGCGCGCATCGAGCGCGAGATGGTGCCGCGCGCGCTCGGCGAGGCACGCGGCAAAGCGAGCTGGTCGATCGAAGAACCGGTCTGGGAACACGCGCGCCAAGAAGTCTTGGACGCGATCGAAGGAAACTGCGATGCGGCAGCCCTGGCTCGATGAAGAGGTCGGCATGCTCGCCTCGCTCGATCAAGCGGGCGAGCTGTTCCGCGCGGGCCTGCGTCGGCGCTGGCTGATGGCGCTCGGTGTGGTGCTGCTTGCGCTTTTGTTCGTGGCCGGCGTCTTCTTCGCGAAGCGTGACTATGCGCCGCGCTTCGTGATGCGTGTGGTCGAGACCGAGCGTGAGCCTGCTGGCGCCGCGCGCATGACGGGCCACATCGCCGAATACGTGCGGCAAGCCATCTTCACGAGCGAGCCGCTGTACGAGTTGATGCGCCGGCATCACTTGTATCCGAAATTGATGCGTCAAAACGCGCGCGCGGCGCTCGACTCGTTTCGCGAAGACATCACCGTGGAGGCGTATCAAAACTATTTCGTCGAGGATCGCCTGCCCAAAGACTTGCCGCGTTCGGCGCGGCTCGCTGTGAGCTATCATGCAAAGGATCCCCAGGTTGCGCTCGCCGTCACGCGCGATCTGGGTCAGCTCATCGTGCAGCGCGAGCTCGAGCTTTGGCGCCAGCAGTCACTCGATGTCGCGGGTGTAGCCGATTTCACCCGGGACAGCGCCGAGCGCGCCTTGCTCGAGCGAAACCAACAAATCTTCAGCACCGAGAGCAAGCTACAGCAAAGGCCCGATCCGAAGCTGCAAGTCAAGCTGGTCGGGCTCGTGGGCTCGCTCGACTCGCTCGAACGTCGAGTGCGGGCCGCGGAGCGACGTTCGGACTCGCTGGATTTGAGCGCCGCGATGGCTCGCAACGGGAGCGGGCTCGAGTTCGAAGTCGTGGACGAGGCGAGCGTGCCGAGCGGCAAAGAGCAGCTCGAGCTCAGGATCTTGATTGCAGGTTCTTCCTTCATCATCGGTGTCCCGCTCCTCGCGATGGCGATCGGAGCGTTCGAGCCGAAACGAGGCCAAGCATGAGAGAGCACGAAAAACAACCTTGGCACAGCTCCGCAGAGCCGGATGCTCGCGAGCAGCTCTCTCGCGCGCTCGCGTTTCTGCGGCGTGCGCTCGGGTTCTGGCGCATGCCGTTGATCACGCTCGTGCTCGGCGCGGCCGCGTGCGCCGTATTCTTGCATTTGCGCACTCCTCGCTATCGCTCGGAGACCGTGATTTTCTACAGCGAAAAAGGCGGCTCGAGCGAAGACAGCGAGGCCGGTACCGCGCGCACGGTGACGCTGCGTTTGAAAGAGCTCTTGCTCTCGCGCGCGACGCTCACGCGCATCATCGGTCAATTCAATCTTTACCCCGACGTGCGCGCCAAGCTCGGCGCATCCGAAGCGATCGAGGAATTGAAGAAACACATCGAGTTCAAAGCGCCGGGTGGAGACACGATCAGCATCGCGTTCGAAGGCACTTCGGCCGAGCAAGCAC
>DATATR010000236.1:0-26486 GCA_036268695.1 Polyangiaceae bacterium
CCCGCTCGAGTGAATCGAGCGGGGCCCCACCCTCAGGTTTTGGGGCCCCAACCCCAAAACGATTGTTACTTCTGAGACGCGACACTAGTCGTCGGGAGCGCAGCTCCCGCCCCGCTCGAGTGAATCGAGCGGGCCCCACCCTCAGGTTTTGGGACCCCGCCCCCAAAACAACCGTGTACTGATACGACTGCTTTGACTCTAGAGTCCGCACAGTCGTTTGCGCGCGTCGCGATTCCGGTGCCGCTCGGGCAAGCGTTCAGTTACCTGGTGCCGGCCGAGCTCGCCGCGGGCGTGCGGCGCGGCGCGCGCGTGCTGTGTGAGTTCGGCAAACGGCGTGTGCTCGGCGTCGTGCTCGATGTTGGTACCGAAGCGCCAGATGTGCCGCCCGAGAAACTGAAGCCGCTTCGCGCGGTCGTCGATTCCGAGCCGGTGTTGCCGGACGAGCTCTTGAGCTTTTTGCAGGAACTCGCGCGCTATTACATCGCGCCGATCGGCGAAGTGATCGAGCTCGCGCTGCCAGCGGTCGAGCGCACCGCGGCCGAGGCGCTATCGCGCAATGAGTCGTTCGTGGTCGAAGGCGCGGTAGGGCGCATGATCGAGCGCGCCAGCGCCGTCGCCGGCGCGGCGATGCCCGAGAAACTGAAGGGCAACGCGCTCGCCCTGCTCGAGCACCTGCGCGCCGAAGGTCCGACCACGCTGAGCGAGCTGTCGAAACAATGGTCGACCGCGCGTGCCGCGGTGAAAAAGCTGATCGCGCTCGGTGTGGTCACGGTCGAGCGCGTCGAAGCGCAGCCCGATCCGTTCTTGGTCAAGGTCGAGCGCGACACGCCGCCCGAGCTCACCGAAGCGCAGGCCAAAGCGGTCGCGCGGATCACGCTCGAGCTCGAAAATCGTGGCAAACAAGCGTTCTTGCTCGACGGCGTGACGGCCTCCGGCAAGACCGAAGTGTACCTGCGCATCGCCGCGCGCGCGCTCGAGCTCGAACGCGGCGCGATCGTATTGGTGCCGGAAATCGCGCTCACGCCGCAACTCGTCACGCGCTTTCGCGCGCGGCTCGGCGATCGCATCGCGGTTTTGCACAGCGGGCTCAGCGACCGCGAGCGGCACTCGATGTGGCGCGCGCTTCGGCGCGGCGAGCTGCGCGTGGCGGTCGGTGCGCGCTCCGCGTTGTTCGCGCCTGTGCAAGCTCTCGGTTTGATCTGCGTGGACGAAGAGCACGACGGCTCGTTCAAACAAGAAGAAGGCGTGCGCTATCACGCGCGCGACATGGCGCTGCTGCGCGCGCATCGCGCCGGAGCCGTGTGCGTGCTCGGCTCGGCCACGCCGTCTTTGGCGAGCATTGCGCTCGTGCAGGCTGGACGCATGGAAACCTTGAAATTGCCGGCGCGCGCGCGCGCGAACGCGGTGTTGCCCGAAGTCGAAGTCGTCGATTTGCGGCGCGTCGGGCCGGGTCCGGGTGGAGATCGTCTGCTCAGCTTATCGCTTTATCGCGCGCTCCAGGCGACGCTCGAGCGGCGCGAACAGACGATTCTGTTTCTCAATCGCCGCGGGTTTTCGCCGAGCCTGATCTGCGGGTCCTGCGGGAAATTGCTGGAGTGCCCGAATTGCTCGGTCTCGTTGACGCTACATCGCTCGCGTGGCGATCGCTTGCACTGTCACTATTGTGACTACTCGGTCGCAGTTCCCGAGCGCTGCGCGGAGTGCAAAGCGCCAGAGCTGATGGAAGAAGGATCGGGCACCGAACGAATCGAAGCGACGCTCGCCAGCCTGTTCCCGAGCGCACGCATCGCGCGGCTCGATCGCGACGTTGCCGCGGGCGCGAAGAGCGAGCGTATTTTGGAGCGCATGCGCGCGCGCGAAGTGGACATTTTGGTCGGCACGCAAATGGTGACCAAAGGCCACGATTTGCCCGGCGTCACCTTGGTCGGCGTGCTGAACGCGGACGCGGCGCTATCTTTGCCTGATTTTCGTGCGGCCGAGCGCAGCTTTCACTTGCTCGTGCAAGTCGCAGGGCGCGCGGGCCGCGGTGACACGCCCGGTCGCGTCTTGATTCAGACTCGTCAGCCCGAGCATCCGGCGATTGCGTTCGCGCTGCGTCACGACGTGCCCGGCTTCATCGAACAAGAGCTGCGCGCGCGCGAGGAGCTGCGCTATCCGCCGTTTTCGCGGCTCGCCTTGGTGCGCTTCGATGCGGTCGACGAAGGGCATGCGCGCAGCGAAAGCGAGCGCGTCGCGGCGATCGCGCGCGCTTCGGCGCCGAGCGGCGTGGAGTTGCTCGGCCCAGCGCCGGCGCCGCTCGCGCGCCTGCGCAATCGTTATCGCTATCGCTTCCTGTTGCGCGCCGTCGATCGCAAGCCGCTCCGCGAAGCGCTGCTCGCCGTGGCGCGGGCCAGCGTGCAGCGCAGCGTGCGCATGGCGATCGACGTCGATCCGGTGAGCATGCTCTGATTGCCTCCGATCAATTTCGCACCGCGTCGCGCAGGGAAACCCCAAAAAAACCAAGCAAAGGCGTCAACGTCTCGCGCTAGACTGCGAACGCCGATGACGCGCGCGCTCGTTTTTTCTCTGGCTTGTGCTCTGGCCGGGTTTTTCTGTTCGAGTTCCGCGCACGCCTTCGAACGCGAGTGGCACCTCGGCGGCGGGCTCGGCGTGACCGCATATCCGCGCGATTATTCGCTCGGTCCTGCGCTCGGCGTGAACGGCGCGTACGGCATTTCGGACGTCTTCGATTTGAAGCTCGAGTTGCTCGGGTCAGCGCAAGGCTATCAGCCGGACGCGCGCTTTTCCGTCGCGCACGCCGAGCCGCTCTCGCTCGCAGCCGGGCTCTCGTACAAGCTCGATGTGCTGCAGTGGATTCCGTACGCCGCGCTGCTCGTCGGCTACAGTCACATCGGCGGCACGTTGCCAATCGGTGAGCCGTTTCATCGCGATGACGCGATCGCCGCGCTCGTGCTCGGGCTCGACTACGCGGTGTCGCGCGAGTTTGGGCTCGGTCTCTCGCTGCGCAGTGACTTGCGCCTCAGCACACCGAACGAAGGCGAAACCTTCACGCCGATGCTGCGGGCGGAATACCATTGGGGATTTTGAGGGGTTTTTTGCTCTGCGCCGCGCTCTCCGTCGCGTGCAATCGCGGCGCGCACGGTTCGAAATCGCTCGATCCGGCGCTCGCGCACGGTGCGCCTGCGGCGAGTCCGAGCGTGCCACTCGTGCCCATCGCGCCCGTTCCGACCTCTGGCTACCCCGCGCTCGTGCGCGCCGAACGTTGGTCGGACGCGCGCGCTGCGCTCGAGGCGTTGCCCGAGAACGAACGAGCGAAACCCGAGTGGCGCTTCGTGCACGCGCGCGTCACTCACGAACTGGGCGACGCGGAAACCGCCGTCCGCGACTTGGATTCGCTCGAGCACGCGTTGCCCGCGCTGGCGAACGAAATCGCACTCGCCCGCGCGCGTGCCGAGCTTCGGGCTGGCCCGTTCGCGGACGCGGCGCAATTTTTCGATCAGCGTGCGGACACGGATTCTTTGCTCTGTGCGGCTTCGGCCTATTTATCGGCCAATTCGTTGGTCAAAGCGCGCAGCGCGGTCGAGCGCGCGCTTTCGCGGATCGGTAAATCCAAGCATCTGCGCGACTCCGAAGTGCGCGCTCGCGCCCTGCGCGCGCAAATCGCCGAAGCAGCGAACGACCAAGTCACCGCGCGTCTCGATTATCGCTGGCTCGCGCTTTCCGCGCCGCTGCACGCCGAGGCGGACAGCGCGGCTGAAGCGCTCGAACGCGCCGGCGGCGTGAATCGTCTGAGCAAGAGCGAGCGTGAAGGTCGCGCGAGTGCGTTCGCGGAAGCTGGGCGGATCGCTGCTACTGAAAGCGAACTGTCCGCGCTGGAGAGCGCGCCCGGCGCGCCGCTGCCCGTCGGTCGCGTGACGTATCTGCGCGCGTTCGCGATCTACGCCGCGCGCGCCGATTACGAAAAGGCGGCTACGCTGTTCGAACGCGCTGCGCGCGAAGATCCGGTGACCGCAGTAAAATCGCTGTTTTTCGCGGCGCGCTCGCTCTCTCGCGCGCAAGCAGACGATCGCGCCATCGCGGGCTACGAGCGCGTGGTTCGGCAATTTCCGAAGACCGCGTGGGCCGAGCAAGCCCAGTACTTGT
Source organism: Polyangiaceae bacterium (assembly GCA_036268695.1). Lineage (GTDB taxonomy): Bacteria > Myxococcota_A > Polyangia > Polyangiales > Polyangiaceae > PMG-095. The sequence goes on from DATATR010000236.1 coordinate 4,144, forward strand.
CCGCGCGCTTGCGTTTCATCGCGGGTGATTTCAACAAAGCGCGCTCGTTGTACGACGTGTACTTGGCCGAGTTCGGCAGAGCTGCGCGCTTCGGCAGTGACGCAAGCTATGAACGCGCGCTGTGCGCGCTCGAGACGGATCAGCCCGCCGCCGCCGCGTTGAGCTTCGAGCGACTCGCCGACCACGCCAGCGAGCGGCGTGCGAAGGCGCGACTTCATTACTTGGCAGCGCTCTCGCTCGGGCTGGCGAATCAAAAAGCGAAAGCCGTGGCCGCGTTCGAGCAAGTCGCGCGAGACGAACCGTTGTCGTTCTTCGGGCTCGCGGCGCGAGCGCGCTTGAGCTTGGTCGGTGCCGAATTGCCCCCCTTGATTACAGACGCGAAAAGCGCGGCAAAACCCGCGCTCGCGCTCGGCTTGCCCGAAGACGTGGCGCTGTTGAATCGCCTCGGTTTGTCGCGCGACGCGGAGCGCGAGTTGGCGCGGCAAGAGTCGCGCGTGAGTCGCGAGTTTGCGCCGCGCGGCACGGAAGCATTGTGCGAGAGCTACGGCGTGCTCGGCGTCGCGGAACGGCGATATCGTTTGGGCCAAGACGCGGTGCGCGGCGAAGCGCTCGACGCGGCGCCGAATGGAGGCAACGGCTGGGCCTGGCGCTGTCTTTATCCGAGTCCGTACCTCGAGCTCGTGGCGCCCGCGGCGGCGCGCGAAAAACTCAGCCCTTCCTTGATCTATGCCGTGATGCGCCAGGAGAGCGCGTTCGATCCGAGCGCGACTTCGCCGGCCAAGGCGTTCGGCTTGCTGCAACTAATCGCGCCGACCGCGCGTCGCGTCGCGGATGGCTTGCACCAGCCGTTTCAAGAGTCCGAGTTACTCACTCCGGACGGAAACATTCGTTATGGCGCGCGCTACCTGGCGCAATTGAGCGGCTATTTCTCGGGCAATTTGGCGCTCGTCGCTGCAGCGTACAACGCCGGTCCCGACGCCGTGTTTCGCTGGCTCAGTGCCCCCGAAAAAATCGGCATGGACGTGTTCGTCGCGCGCATTCCGTTCGAAGAAACGCGCGCGTACGTCGATCGCGTGCTCGGGAACCTGGCGCGCTATCAGTATCTCGAAGGCGGAGCTGCGGCAGTGTCTGTTTTGAATTTGGATTTGCCGCACGCGACGCGCCCAGACGACATTTTCTAATTCTAAAATCGGCCGATGCCGCTGGCCGCATCGCGCCACAGGGCTTCACCGAGCTCGGCATCATCGTCGCCGGCCCAGCGCGCGTGGAATGCGTCGCGCAGCACGAGCTCGGCTTGCTTGCCGCGCGGTGAAAAGCCCCACTCGGCTTCCTGCGACATGTCGTCCGGATCGGCGTAGAGACGCCACATGAAAAATCCCGCGAACCACGGCTCATCGACGAAAGCCGAGAGCAATGCGCGATAGGCCTCCGCTTGCGCGCCTTGATCCGGCGCGACGTGGCTCATCTTGTCTGGCCATTCCCAGGGCTTGATCGCGGTGTTCGCGCGCGTGGTGTAACCGAACTCGTTGAAGAAGATCGGCTTTTGCCAGGCTTCGGCGAGCTGTTTCAGGTGATCTTTCACGCGCCGCCCGCCGGCGGAAAGCTCGGCGAAGCTCGCGTCGTCTTTTTCGGCGAGTGGGAAGAACGCGTTCAAGCCGATCACGTCGAGCTGACCCAAAATCACGGTTTGCTCGATGTCGTCCCAATTGCCGGCGTAGGTCAAAAGTCCGGGATAGGCGCGGCGCACGTCGTCGATGATCGGCGAGAAGGAGACGGCGTGCGTCGTCGTGAGCCAGCTGCGCAGTTCGACGCCGACCGAGAGCATGTCGACTCGCGCTTCGCGCGCGATGTTCGCCCAGGTCAATAAAAAGGCGCGATAGTTTTTGGCCCAGGCGGCCCAGGCTGCGTCGGAGCCGGGATCGATTTCGCCGCGCCATTCGCCGCTTTCGACCCACAAGTGCGGCACGAGCAGGACGCGCAGCCCGCGCGCATGTGCCTGCTTCACCGCGCGCACGAGCGCGGCGCGATTTTCCGTGAACGGCGCTTCAAAGCTCAGCGAAATGCCGGTCGAGTGCAGGTCGAGCATGCGCGAAAACACCGTGAGCGAGATCCAATTCGCGCCGAGTCGCTGGCTTTCGGCGAGTGTGCGCTCGTAGGCTGCGCTGCCGTAGCCTTTGTTCGGATGTAGCGAGCTTTCGATCGGGCCGATCGTGACGCCGCGGATTAAGCCTGTGCCCGCGCGTTGCCATGCGTCACTGCCGAGTGAGAGGAGCGACGAGCTGTGCTTGCCCTCGCCAGCACTTTTGCCCACGCCCCCCAAAAAATCCCGCGGCGATTCTTGCGCGACGGCGCGTTGATCGGCGCCGAGCGCGCACCAGCCGAGCAAGCTCGCGATGGTGAGCGCGCGGCCGAGCTCAGCCATAGAGCTTTCGATACAGTTCGGCGAGCGTCGCTTCGTCGATGCTGTTCAGATCGAGGACGACCAAGTCCGCGCCGGCTTGCACGAGTTCGACCGCGGCGTAGCTGTGCCCGACCGCGACGCACGGCAATTTGGCGGCCTTCGCCGCTTCGATGCCGGCGAGCGAGTCTTCGATCACGAGCGCGCGTTCGGCTTCGGCGCGCGGGATCAATTTGGCGAGCGCTTCGATGCCGAGCAAATAGCCGTGCGGATCGGGTTTCGATGCGCGCGTGTCTTCGGCCGCGACGATTTCGACGATCACGTCGCCGACGCCGAGCGCGGCCACGCCCAGATCGATTTCATCGCGCAGCGCGCCGGACACGATGCCGACCGGACCGAACGCCGCGCGCCGGCGAATCAACGCGGCCGCGCCGGCGAAGAGCGATAGTGATGCTTCGGCGCGCGCGCGATAAAGCGGACGTTTGGCTTCGACCAATTCGGCGATGAACGCCGTGTCCGATTCGCGGCCCGCGTCGCGCAAGATCGCGTCGAACGCGCCGACATCGTCGAAGCCCAAATACTTCGCCCAATAGTCGGCTTCGCTGAGCGTCACGCCGAGCGGCCGGAGCGCTTCTTGAAATGCGGCCAGGTGGACGGTCTCGTCGTTCGCGAGCACGCCGTTGTAGTCGAATAGGGTTGCGGGAAAGGTGCCAGAAAACACGGCAAATCACTGGTGCGAGCGCGGTTCGAGGCGGATTGAGTGCTGTTGCATTAGCGGGCAGGCTGTGTCAGGTTGCGCGGCCGTAAAGGACCGAATGAGTCGTAACACATGAGTAAGGGCGATCTCCTCGAAATGGAGGGCGTGATTCAAGACGCTCTCGGCGGCGGTCAATACAACATCAAGGTCGACCAGGGCGGCGCGATCGTCCGCGCCCAGCTCTCCGGGCGCATGCGCCGCCATCACATCCGTGTGTTGCCGGGTGATCGCGTGCGCGTCGCGGTTTCGCCGTACGATTTGTCGCACGGTCTGATCGTCTACCGCGGCAAGTGAAGTGCCGCCGCGGAGCGCGGAAAGCAGAACGCGGGCCGCGGATCGCGGATCGTTTCGTTCGAGCGTGCTCGGGGTTCATTTTTTTATTTGGGTTGCCCTGCTGTTCGCGGACGGCAGAGCCAAACGACCGTGAACGACCGAGTTCGTCAGCGCAGGCGCAAACCGACGCTGCGCCGGGCGCGAGCGCCTCGCCGTTGAACGACGCGGGCCGGCCCGCGTTGCTCTATCTCCCCGACGGCGGCGACATCGTGCAATTCGGCGCCGCGCCGCCGTCTTCGCTCTTGCCCGGCGCACCGAGCGCACGCTGCCCGCCCGAAATGGTGGACGTGCGCGGTCGCTTTTGCATCGATCGCTACGAAGACGTGCTCGTCGACGCGAAGAACGGGCGCCGCCTTTCGCCGTACTATCACCCGACGCGCGCCCAAGCCGCGAGCTCGTTCAAAGAATGGTCGAGCCGCGCGCGCGGCGACCGGCTCGCCGTGCCGCTGCCGCCCGATTTCGAGCTGAGTGAGGATTTCGAGCCGCGCGCCGAGTCGCACGAAGGCGTGACGCCAAACGGTTATCTGAGCGGCAACCTCGCCGAGCTCGCGTGCCGCAATGCGGGCAAGCGGCTCTGCACCGAACAAGAATGGATCTTCGCTTGCCGCGGCGACACCCAACAAAAATTCCCTTACGGCGATCGCTACGAAGAGGGGCGCTGCAACGTCTTCCGCGAAGCGCACCCTGCGCAAATCCTGCACGGCGACATGTCGACTGGTCACCTCGATCCGCGGCTCAATTTAGTCGAAGGCAGCGCAGGTCCACTGCTTCGCAAAACCGGCGCGAGCGAAAGCTGCAAGAGCATCTGGGGCGCGGACGCGATTTACGACATGGTCGGCAACCTCGACGAATGGGTCGACGCGCCGATCGGCGCGTTCCTCGGCGGTTTCTACTCGCGCTCCACGCGCGAGGGTTGTGACTCCAAAGTGAGCACTCACCCGCGCCAATATTTCGACTACAGCTTGGGTCTGCGCTGCTGCCAGTAACCGCGCTTCGGCACGGTGAATGCGTGTAGGTCGGCAGCTCGGCGATTTATTTTCGGGCTTTGTCGATCTCGAGCTCACTCGTTCGTCGCCCGAGTGAGAAAGGGCAAAACATGAAAAAGCTGATTCTCCGCATGACGCTTTCGCTCGATGGATTCATGGCTGGCCCGAAGGGCGAACTCGCACACATCTTCCGCTCGTCGGACGAACAGGCGAAGCAATGGATCTCGGATCACATGTGGCTAGGTGGCGTGCACATCATGGGCAGCCGCACGTACGCGGACATGGCTGCGTACTGGCCCAAGTCGACGGACATCCTCGCTGCGTGCATGAACGAGATCCCGAAGGTCGTGTTCTCGAGGTCGGGCAAAGCGCCGGCCCCGAGCAGCTCGACGCAGGCGCTCGCGGACGCCAAACGCGCCATGCCAATCGACGAAAAGCAGCTCGCGTCTTGGCGGGAGCCGCGTGTTGCGTCCGGCGATCTCGCGCAAGAGATCGCGCGGCTGAAGGCCGAGCCGGGCAAGGACATCATCGCCCACGGCGGCATTGCGTTCGCGCGCAGCCTCGTGAAATCCGGGTTGATCGACGAGTATTGGCTGATTGTTCACCCGGTGGCGCTCGGTCGCGGTGAGGGCCTGTTCACGGATTTAGCGAAGCCACAGGCCTTCGAGCTCCTCAGCTCGACGCGCTTTCCTGCGGGTGCGTGCGCCCAGGTGCTTCGTCCGAAGCAGGAATGAGCGAGGTTTTGGGGCACGCGCGCCAGGGCCGCTTCAGGCGGCCCGCAGGCCGGCATTTTGCTGAAATGTGGGCGTGTGTATGTCGGTGTCTTACCATTCGATCGTGATGCCAACGCAAGCCCCGAACCTCGAAGAATTGGTGAGCTTTTTCTCCTTTGCCCGGAAGCGCGGCCGTCTGACGTGCCTCAGTCTGTTGGCTGTCAGTGCGCTGTTCTCGAGCGGATGCGGCAATCCGATTCAGCACAAACTCGAAGGGCGGTGGCTCGGCGAGAGTGTCGAAAACTTCGACTCGAAGGACGTCGCGACCGCAACCGGTTGGGCGCGCGGGCTCAGCCTCGAATTCTCGGGTTCGCACCTGACCGTCGCGGTGCCCGCCGAAGAGCCACGCACCGGCAAATACCAAGTTGCGAGCGTGCACGAAAATGACGTCGAGCTCGCCGTTTCGCGCGCGGACGGCACGGTCGACAAAGCGAATTTCAAGCTCGACGACGAGCGCAACATCCGCTTCATGGTCGGCGATAGCCGCGCGATCGTGTTGCGCCGCGAACAATGATGCGCTCAGGGTTCGAGGTGGCGCGCTTCGGAATCGCGCGAAGCTCGCGCGCCCGCTCCTAATGCTTCAGCTCGAGCACGCGCGTGAACGTCGCGCCTTCGACTGAGCGCGCGAAAGTCAGATTGCGGAGCCCAGCGACTCCGCAGTCTTCGACCGCGGGCGCGAGCGGCGGCTCGAACGTCACACTCTGCACCGAGCCGTCTCCAGCGATGCTCAAGGTCATGCCGGTGCTTACGCTGACGGTGCTGCTCGACTGCGTCTTCTCTTGGAAGCACTGGTTCATCAAATCCACCGCGCTGCTGACGCCGCTTTCGATGTCCGAGATCGACGGTTCTTGTTGCAACGGCGCGGCTTCGACAGGCGCCGCCGCGGGCTCCGGACTTGCGCTCGCGCTCGGCGCGGGCATCGCCGTTTCCGGTTTCGCTGCGCTCGGCCGAGCGGTGCGTGCGATTTCGCGCCGCGATTTGCGCCCGCTATCGCGCACGACCACCGAGGCGTTGCCTTCGACGCTGCCGGTGCGCCCGTCGAGCCCGAAGTTGCCGCGCGAGCCGCGGCGCAACAGGAACGAGGGATCGGAATGTGTCGAAGTGGGTTCGACCGCGACGACGCCTTCGGTCACTTCGACCAAGACGCGATCATCGACGCGCTCGACGCGAAACGCAGTCCCATGCACCGCGACGCGTGTGCCGCCCACTTCGACCGCGAAAGTCTCCGGTTTCGGATTCGGCGTGACGCGCGCCGAGATTGCGCCGCTCTCGAGGCGCACGGTCAAAAACTCTCCCGCGTCCGCCACCGCCGCGCTGGCGTGCGGCTCGAGCGTCCAGCGCGCGCGGCCCGCGTGTTCGACCACGACGCTTTGATCGGCCGAGCTCACGTGTGTGCCGAGCGCGAGCGCATCGCCGTTCAGCGGTCCAGCCACGACCTTTGCCATGGATTTGGGGGCTACCCTGGGCGTCGCGACGTGGCGCGGAAGGAACAAAAATACGCCCGCTGCGACGGCCAGCAGCGCGACCGCCGGCACAGCCAAGCGCGTGAAAAAGCCGCGCGCGGTTTCACGGGCTACTGGGTGCGGCTGATTCATCAACCGCGCCTCGATGCGATCCCAATCGAGCTCCGGAGCCGGCTGTGCTCTGAGCTCGGCCACGATGCAGTCGAGCGCTTGCTCTTCGGGGCTAAGTTCGCCGCTCACGTCGATTCCCTTTCGCCGAGCGGCGCTTCTGCCTCGACCTCGGCGCGGAGTTCGTGGGCCACGACTTCGAGCGCGGGCTCTTCGCGCAGCAGCGCGAGCAGCTCGCGTCGCGCATAAAACAAGCGAGTGCGCACCGTGAGCACCGGCGCACTCACGATCTTCGCGATCTCACTCGGCGACATGCCTTCGAGCTCGTGCAGGATGAAGACCGCGCGCTTCTTGTCGCTCAGGCGATCGAGCAGCCGATAAAAGGCCGCCACGCGCCGAGCGCGCGCTACTTGATCGTCGGGCAGTTCATGCAGATCGGCGCCGAATGCGTCGTCCGGAGCTTCGTGCAGCACGGGGCGACTCTTGGCCGCGCGGCGCTGCATCAAGACGACGTTGACCGTCACCCGGTAGAGCCAGGTGCTGAAGCGCGATTGGCCGCGAAAATCCTTGATGCTGCGATAGACCTGCAGAAACACTTCCTGCACTAGATCTTCGAGATCCGAAGGGCGACCGCTCATGCGCTGAACGAGGCGCGCGACGTCACTGCGGTGGTTGCGGAAGACCTCTCGAAACGCGATGCCGTCGCCAGTCTTGCAGCGCTCGATCAGTTCCGACAGTTCGGTCACAGCCGAGAGCTTAGCTTTTACCGGGCGCTCTTGCCGCTGCTCCGGCGCCGGCGCGAGCCAGAACACTCGACCGATTTCAAGGCTGGCGACCACGATCTGGTGAGATGCGCCACAACCCGAAATATTTCATCCGTGGAGCGTCTGCTCGAAACTTCTCGCGTTACTACTCCGACGCCTCCCACATTTCCCGGCGTGCACGGACACTGGCTGGTCGCGAATTTTTCGCTCAGAACAGCGCGCGCAGTTCGACCGCGCTCTTCTTCTTTTGCTCGAGCACGCGATTCAACGCGCGCACCAGCCGCGTCTTGGCCGGGCCGGAAATCGGCTTGCCCACCGAGACCGATTCGATCAAGCGCGGGGTGACCGGGCGACCGGAGCGCGGCTTGGCCGGCTTTTCGGCACCCTCGGCCGGCTTTTCGCCTTTGGCCGCGCGGCGCACGCTGTGCAGTTTGCGATCGGCGGGTCGCAGTCGCTCGAGCTCTTGCGAAGCGACGATGATGCGGCGCGGATCGATTTTGTTGTCTTGGAGGAATTGAGCGAACTTGGTGGCCATGATTCTCTGCCGGGTTGCCGCGCACTAGCCAACACCGGCCGGCGGGGGCGCGGAAGCTAGCCCGAAGGGTCGAACCCGTCCAGCGTCGAGCCTGAAACGCGGGCATTTTCCTGAGCTCGAGCCGCGCGCTTCCGATCCCGAGCTAATATGCGTCCGATGCGGGATGACGAACGACAGCGCGTGGAGCTCGCTGCCGAGTTCGTGCGCGCGCGGGTTCGGGTAGCGCCGCGCGTTGGCGTGGTGCTGGGTTCGGGTCTCGGCGCGTTCGCCGACGAGCTCGCCGGTGCGACGCGCATCCCGTACGCCGAAATTCCGGAGATGCCCGCGTCGAACGTCGCCGGCCACGCAGGCAACCTTTGTTTGGGTCACGTGGCGGCGGTTCCGGTGGCGTGTTTGCAAGGTCGCGCGCACGTATACGAAGGGCACTCGCTCGAGCGCGTCGTGTTCGGCGTGCGCGTGCTCGCGGCGCTCGGTTGCAGCGCCGTGCTCTTGACCAACGCGGCCGGCGGCATCCACCCGAGCTTCCGCGCCGGCGATTTGATGCTCGTCACCGACCACCTGAACTTAATGGGCGACAATCCCTTGCGCGGCCCGAACTTCGGCACGGGTCCACGCTTCCCCGATCTCACGCGCGCTTACGATCCGACGCTCTGCGACCAAGCCCGCGATGCGGCTCGCGCCGTCAACGTGACGTTGTGCCAGGGCGTCTATGCCGCAATGCTGGGCCCGAGCTACGAGACGCCCGCGGAAATCCGCATGCTGCGCACGCTCGGCGCGGACGCGGTCGGCATGAGCACGGTGCCCGAAGTGATCGCGCTGCGGCATTTGGGCGTCAAAGTCGGCGCGATCAGCTGCATCACCAATCTCGCCGCCGGCATCTCGCCGCGACCGCTCGATCATTCCGAAGTCGAGGCGACGGCCGAGCGCACGCGCACAGCGTTCACGGGCGTGCTCGGTCGTTGGGTCGAGCTCGCTGGGGCCGCCGCGTGAGCGCGCTCGCGCCAGAATTGCTCGAGCTCGTGCTGGCCGCGCGAGCGGTGCGCGAGCACGCCTATGCGCCGTACTCTTCGTTTTTTGTTGGGGCTGCCTTGCGCACGCGTGACGGCGAAGTGTTCATCGGTTGCAACGTGGAGAACGCGAGCTACGGCGCGACGATCTGCGCCGAACGCGCCGCGATCTGCGCGATGGTCGCACAAGCAAAGCGCACCTCGACGCGCCGCCCACTGATCGCGACGATCGCCGTGTTCACCGATGCCGCCGAGCTCGCGATGCCGTGCGGCGTCTGCCGCCAAGTGCTGTCCGAGTTCGCCGATCGCAGCGAAGTCGTGGTCGCGAATCCGCGTGAGCAGCGCGTGATCTCGTTCGCCGAGCTGTTTCCGGCTCCGTTCGTCCTGCGCGGAGGCGACGAGTCGTGACCAAACCGCGCAATTTGCCGTACAGCCGCGTCGTGCCCGGCGAGCCGCCCGAGCTCGTCGTGTACGACCGCTTGCAGCCGTGTCCGTATTTGGCGGAGCGCATCGCGCGCATGCCGCTGCGCATTCCTGCGCGGCTCTTGCTGCGCAACGAGCTCGAGCAGCGGCTGGCCACGGGCGATCGCCGGCAAGGGATTTTTCTGTATCGCACCTCGTGTCCGGGTTGCCGTGCGTGCGAGCCGATTCGAATCGAGGTGTCGAGCTTCGAGCCGAATCGCTCGCAACGGCGCGCGCGTGAGCGCGGCAACGCACGCATCACGGTCGAGGTCGCGGAGCCAATCGCGGATGCGCGCCGGGTGGAGCTCTACAACCGCCACAAAGAGTTGCGCGAGCTGTCGAGCGATCGCGACGGCATCGACCTCGAGGGTTATCGCGAGTTTTTGGTCGTGAGTTGCTGCGAGAGCTTCGAGCTCCGCTATTTGCTCGACGGTGAGCTGGTCGGCATTGCGCTCGTCGATCGCAGCGACGACGCGCTCTCCGCCGTCTATTGCTATTACGAGCCGACGCTCGAAAAACTCGGTATCGGCACCTACTCGGTGCTGAAGCAAATCGAGCTCTGTAAGGCTTGGGGCTTACGTTATTTGTATTTGGGTTTGTACATCGCCGAATCCGAGCGCATGAAGTACAAAGCCCGGTTTTTGCCGCATCAACGCTTGATCGACGGAGCCTGGCAAACGTTCACGCGCGAACGTCGGCTTTGAGCCGAGCAGGCAAGAGTGAAAGCGCCGCGCACAGCGCTAACCCCGCGAGCAGCGGGAACATGGCTTTCCAACCAAAATAATTGCTGATCGCTGGCAGCGTCAGCCCCTCGAGCATGCCGCCGAGCGAGCCCACGCCGTTCACGAATCCGGTCGCGGTCGCAGCGGCCTCGTTGCCGCCGATGTCTTGAGCCGCGGCTCCGGAGAGCAACGCGTCCGGGCCGTACAAGAAAGCGCCGACGAGCGCGAGCGCAACCACGATCAGCGCCGTGTGCCGGCCGGCATTCGCGCAGGCGATCAGCGCCAACACCAAACCGAGCAAGCTGAAAATCGAGACGGAAGCACGCGACAGGTGCCGCGCTCGATCCGAATATGCGCCAATCGCGATCACGCCGACGATGCCGCCGGCCTCGAACGCGTTCGAGACGTAGGCTGCATGGTCCGGCTCGTAACCGAGCGCGGTGGTCAAATAGTAGGGCAGCCAAAATAACAGTGCGTAGCGCACGTATTTGATGAAGAAGTAGCTCGTGCCGAACGCCCAGAGCGTCGGATTTTTGTAGGTCGCGCGTTGCGCGGCTACGCGCCGCTCGCGCTGGGACGAATGCGCATCGAGCAGAGCTGCTTCATCGCTCGCCGTGCGCGGCCCGGGCTTCAGGAACAACAAGATCGCGAGCGCGACCGCGACCATACACGCGGCGGGGCCGAAGAACGCCGCGCGCCAACCGTCGCGGTGCAGCATGTACGCGGAGAGATCGGTCGCGACGATGCTACCGACTTGGTAGCAGGTGCACCAAAATGCCATCACCGTGCCGCGATTCTGCGGCGTGGTCCATTCGGCCATCGCGCGCGTCGTGCCTGGCCAGCCCGTGGATTGCGCGAAGCCGTTCAGAAAGAAGAGCGCGCCGAACGCGAGCGCGAAGTTCGTCGCGCCGAACGCCGCGCACGCCGCGGCCGACGCGAGCATGCCGTAGCCGACGAGCCGCCTTGCGCCGACGCGATCGCCGAAGTAGCCGCTCGCGAATTGGCCGAGCGCGTAAGCGGCGAGGTAGAGCGTGTCGATCGAGCCGAGCGCATATTCGCTCACGCCGAGCGCGTGCCGCAGCGTGGATTTGACGACGCTGAAGCCTTTGCGCCCGAAGTAATAACTCGCGTACGCGACCCAGCTCAGGCCCCAAGCGGTGTAGCGGTCCCGCCGTGATTCGGCCATCCGGGGATTCAAGCCGAAAGCCCGCGGCCTAACAAGACAGAGGCGCGCTCGCCCCGCTGCGCGCGGCGCTCCGTTGTAGAATGAGCGCGTGCGCGTCGTTTCGCTGACCTGCTCCAACACCGAGATCGTCTGCGCGCTCGGCTGCGCTGCTGAGTTGGTCGGCGTCGACGATCACAGCGACTACCCGGTCGAGGTCGTCACCAGATTGCCACGCGTCGGGCCGGACCTTGGCATCGACGTCACGCGCGTCGCCGCGCTGAACCCCGATCTCGTGCTCGCGTCGCTCACCGTGCCGGGGCACGAGCGCGTGGTCGAACGGCTCGCGGCCGCGAAATTACCGTTCTTCGCGCCGGAACCCACTTCGCTCGCCGACGTATACGACGACATCGCGCAAATCGCGGCGCGTCTCGACGTGTCTGCTCGCGGCGTCGAGCTCGTTCAGAACATGCGGCGCGAAATCGGCTCGGCCGCCGCGCGCGATACGGCACCGCGCTTGCTGGTCGAATGGTGGCCGAAGCCGGTGATCGTGCCCGGTCGCAAGAGCTGGGTGCAGGATTTGATCGAGCGCGCGGGCGGCACGAATCCGTTCGCCGCGCGCGACGTAAAAAGCACGCCCATCAGCGACGACGAAGCCGTCCGCGCCGCGCCGGACGCCGTGATCATGTCGTGGTGCGGCGTGCGGCTCGAAAAATATCGTGCCGAGGTCGTCTATCGCCGGCCCGCGTGGCAGCAGATCCCCGCGCTCGTCGAACGGCGGGTGTTCGCTGTGCCGGAAGCATTTCTCGGCCGGCCCGGGCCGCGCCTGGTCGAAGGGTTCCGTGCGCTTCGCGAAATCGTTCAGTCGATCGAACGGTTTTCGGCTTCTTCGATCTGAGCCAGCGCGGCGGCGAGTGCGTCCTTCGCGCGCTCGAGCGAGCTGCGATCTTCCGCCCATTTCGCGTGCGCGCGCGTGACGCGCTCGCGCTCCGCGCCGAGCTGGGCGTGCGCATTTTGCAAATCGCCGCGCGCGGCCGCGAACGCGGCCTCGAGTTGGGCGAGCCGCGCTTCGCGATCTTCCAAAATCTTTTCGGTCGAAGCGAGCGAAGTCTGGCTTTGCGAGAGCTCGCCTTCGACCGTCTTGGCGCGCGCGGCGTAGGCTTGAGCATTGGCTCTTTCGGCGTCGAGCTCGTCTTTGGCCGTGATCAGGCTGGCTTCGAGATCGCCATAGGCTTTGTCCTTGGCGGTGATCGCGTCGTGCGCGGCGGCGAGCTCTTCGGTACGCGAGTTGAGCTCGCTTTCGAGCGCCGCTGCTTTCGCGTCACGCGCGGCTTCGCCTTGCTCTTTCTCGGCACGCAATTGCGCGAGCGCCGCTCGGTGCTCGTCGTCGAGCTCGGCTTCGCGCGTGGCGAGCGTTTTTTCCGCCGCGGCTTCGGCGTCGCTCATGTCCTGCGTGTGCTCGGCGCGCAGGCGATTCATCGCGTCTTCGTTGGCGCGATGCAGCGCTGCGAGTTTGTTGTCGTGCTCGCGCTTGAGCTCGGCTTCGCGCGCTTGCACGGCTTCCGCGCGCGCGCTTTCCGCGCTTTGGTTCAGGCTTTCGAGCTCGCGCGCGTGCGCGGCGCCGGCTTCATTGCGCGCGTTCTCTGCGGCTTCTGCGGCCAGCGCGCGGCCCGCCTCTTCTGCGGCAGCGATGGCCTGCGCGGCACGCGCGTCGCGCTCGGCGAGCTCTTGTTCGTGCATCGAGCGCGCCTCGCCGAGCTCGGCAATCTTCGCGTCGAGATCGGCTTTGGTTTTTTCGCCCTTGCGCTTGAAGTCTTCGGCACGCTTGCTGGCTTGGTCTTTGTCGCCCTTGGCGGCTTCGGTCGCTTTTTGCAGCTCGAGCGCCTGTTTCTCGAGCTCGGAAATGCGATCGTGCAGGTCGGCTTTGTCGCGCTCGAGCAAGAGCGAAGCGTCGCGCAGCGCGAGTAAATCCTTGTCCTTGTGCGACAGCTGATCGCGCGTCTCGAGGATCTCTTTGTCTTTTCGGTTCAGTTGCTCGCGCAGATCCAAGAACTCGCGCGCCGAGCCGCCGCCTTTGCCGCCGCCGGCCGCGCTGGCTGCGCCCTTGGCTTTGGCTTCGTCGAGCTCGCGCTGGAGTCGCTGGACTTCGGCGTCTTTGCCGGCTCCACGTTTGAGCGTGTCTTCGAGCTCACTGATTTTTTGGTGGCTGCCACGCGCCTCGTCTTCGAGCTCTTTGATCCGAGCGCGTTGGCGCTCGATCTCTTCGCGGTACTTGCTGGTGTCACCCACATCGGCCACGCGCGGCGCAGACGACGGCCGCAGCGACGGCACGCGCCCCGGCGCGAGCGACGCCGGCCGCGCGCTCGGCATCGGAGGCGGCACCGAGAGCGGCGGTTCCAAGTCCGAGAGCGAAACCGGCACTTCGTCCGGCTCCGTGATTTCCGCTTCCTCGACCTCGATTTCGTCGAGCTCCGCCTCCACCGCGGAAACGGGCGCGGCACTCACCGGCGCGACACTCAGCGGCGCGATGCTCGGCGGCGCGAACTCGGGCGCAACACTCGCTTGGGCTCCGTTCACTGGCGCCACACTCGCCGGTGCCATGCTCGCCGGCGCGACGCTCGGCGCGGCGTACTCCGGTTCGCTTTCAGCGACCTCGACCTCGCCGATTTCGATTTGGCTCGACGGCACACTTTCGAGCGCGTTGAACGCCTGATCGGCGAAGTCGCTCACCTCTTGCTGATCGACCAATTCCTGCTGATCGATCAAGCTCTCGCGCGACGTCACGGTCGGCGCGTCTTCGACGACTTCGGCGTCTTCGATCTCGATGTCGTCATCGAGCACGATCGCTTCGCTGTCCGCGGCTGACTCTTCGGGGGCCGCGGCCCCGATCTGCACGAACGGCTGAATGCGCGCGAGCAGCGCGTCGAAACTGATCGGCTTGTGTACGTAGTCTTCGGCGCGCGTGCGCAGGCGGCGATGTTGCTCGAAGGTCTCTTCGGTCGACTCCGAGCTCATGATGATCAAAGGCACGTCTTTGAGCCCGGCATCGCGCTTCAACTTGTTGCAAACCGAAAAGCCGTTCATCCGCGGCAGCTCGATCGAAAGCAGAATCAGGTTCGGCTTTTCGCGCGCGGCGGCTTGCAAACCTTGGTTCGCATCCTCGACCACGGTCGTTTCACAACCAAGGCGCGCAAACCCGCTTTTCAGCTCGGAAGCGAAGCCGGCATCACTCTCGAACACCAGAATCTTGATCGGCATCAGCGGTCGCTCGTTGGGAAGGCGCTCGTGCGGTCGCGCTTGAAACGAGAAGCGCCACGATAACGAGCGCGTCCCGGAGGGTCAAACTCATGGAAAGCGCACGAGGATCGGCAAGCACGCTGCCCGTCACCGAACGCACGACGGGCGCGCCTACATCTCGCGACAGCGTCGCCAGATCCCAATCGCTCTGACCCGCTCGCTTCGATAAGGGAGCGCGACCTGCTCAGCTCTTGCGGCTCGCCTTTTCCGCGTGTCCGCTCGTGCCGGAGCGCGCGGCGAGCTTCGCCGTCACCGCGTGCAAGTCGAGTCCGCGCGCGCGCAGCCCGACCAGCATGTGAAACAGCAGATCCGCGGCCTCGCTCAGCACGCGATCGTCACTTTCGTTGGCCAGCGCCGCGATGAGCTCCGCGGCTTCTTCCGTGATTTTACCGCTGATTTTCGGCACTCCGCCGTCGAGCAGCGAGCGCGTGTAGCTCTTTTCGGCCGTGCTCAGCTGTCGCTCGCGGATGGTGCGCTCGAGCTCGCCGAGAAACGGCTCGGCTTCGAAGGGCTGTTCGACGAGCTCGCCCGCGCTCGTCACGCGCTGGAAAAAACAGCTCGGTCTGCCGGTGTGACAAGACGGGCCGGCCGGTTCGACTAGTAAAAGCAGGGTGTCTGCGTCACAATCGGCGGTTACCGAATGCACCTTGAGCACGTGCCCGCTGGTTTCGCCTTTCACCCACAAGCTGCCGCGCGAGCGGCTGAAGAAGGTCGCATTCCCGCTCGCGAGCGTGTGCTCGAGCGCTTCGCGGTTCATCCACGCGACCATGCGCACCTGACCATCGAAGCGGTCTTGTGCCACCGCGACGATCAAACCTTGTTCGTTGAACTTGAGCGACATGAGCCGTCAGCGGCTCCTTACTCGACGAATTCGCCGTTGGCACGTGGGTCGATTTTTTTGGTTGGGCGTGGGCGCACGGCGACCCTCGCCCAAGTCGCGCAGCGGCGCTGGCAATCGGACCAAAGCTCGCCAGGTGAGGGCATGTACGTTGGGGGCCCTGGGCCGCGTCAGTGCTTGGTATGTCGGGGGTGAGTGCCCACTAACTCGCTGTTATATTCTTGAAATAATTGAGTTTTATTGTTGGTCCAATTCCTGCTTAGTCTTGAATTGGCGCTTCGCCCGTCGCGCCGCCGACAAACCTCAGGAGTCCAGCATGGCCCGTCACTTTTTGCATTTCTGTTTCGGCTCGCTGCCGCTGCTTGCGGCGCTCGGCTGTCTCAGCGGTTGCTCCAGCAAAATCTCGACCGGGTCAGGCTCCGCGGACGATGACGGGCCGAACAGTGTCTCGCGCATCGTGTACGCGGTTCGCCAGAACACGGTGGTCGCCGCGGACGGCACGGTGACGATCGACGTCGCGGGCGGCATGGGCCAGGTCATGGACTACGGGCGCTACATGCCGGGCGGGCGACTCGAGGTCTACGACCTGAAGAACCAGGCGGTGCAGGGCAACATCATCGAGGACTACAAGACGGCGGACATCTCGAGCGTGGACGTGAGCTTCGACGGCACCAAGGTCGTGTTCACGATGAAGAAAGACGACACCGATCAGTACCACGTGTACTGGGCGGGCATCGATCGCGGCGCGGACGGCAAGTACGACGTGCACCAGCTCACGATGGGCCAGTTCGACGATCAGAACGCGATCTTCGCTCCCGGCGATCGCATCGTGTTCACGACCAACCAAGCTTACACGGAGATGGGCACGCGCGCGGACGAGTACAACCACTCGCGCGCGGTGACGCAGCTTGCCACGATCACGCTCACCGGCGGGGACGCGGATCGCAAGCTCTGCTCGCAAAACCTTTCGCACATCGTGACCTTGTTCTCGATGCACGACGGCCGCGTCGGCTTCTCGCGCTGGGAGCATCTCGAAAACGTGAACGACGTGAAAGTCTTCGCGATGAACCCGGACTGCACGCAAATCGTCGCGCTGAGCGGGCAGCACGGCAAGCCCGGCAACTCGGTGGTGCAAGTCGCCGAGAGCTACGATCCCAACATTTTCTACGGCATCGTCACGAACCGCGAAAACACGATTCAAGCCGGCGCGCTCGTGAAGCTCGACGCGCGCTCCGCCAGCGTCACGGGCGCGTTCGACGAAGAAAAGACCGAAGACGAAGCCTACAGCGTGCTCACGCCGTCGGTGCCGCGCGATGACAGTCCGTCTCCGGTCGGTCGCTATCGCTCGCCGGTGGTGCTGCCGGACGGCCGCGTGATGGTTTCGTGGGCGAACGGCACCGTGAACGAGCAGAACGAGCTCTCGCTGACTCCGCCGGACTACGGCGTGTACTGGTACAACGAGTCGACCCGCATGAATCAGCTGATCGTCAATTACGAGAACACCTGGGAGCTCTACGCGCGGCCGATCACCACGCGCACCGAGCCACCGATTTTGCCGTCGCGCCAGGACACCGTGGATTCTTCGGTCGCGGTGCGCTTCGGCTCGATCAACGTGCACGAAACGTCGCTCGCCGTGCGCCATGGGGACTCCGTGGGCGGCGCCGAATTCCCGGCCGGCACTCCGACCGATCAAGCGCTCTTGAAGACGCAGCGCGTGCGCATCATCGAAGGCTTCTCGACGGAGGCTTCGCCGAACCACACCATGTTCGGTCTGACCATGGCCGAAGGCGCCGCGATCCTCGGTGAAGCCAAGGTCGAAGCGGACGGCTCGTGGCTCGCGGATCTACCGCCGTACATCCCGATGCATCTCCAGCCGATCGACGAGTTCGATTTGTCGATCCGCAGCCAGACCACTTGGATTCAAGGCATGCCGGGCGAAGATCGCGTGTGCGGTGGCTGCCACGAAGATCGCAATCAGCCGAACTTGCCCGGCGGTCAGGCGCTCACGATCGCGGCCGGGCGCGGCGCGGAGAATTTCTTGCAGCCGATCGCAAATCGCACGGAATATCCGTGGGATTACGCGAACCCGAACGCGGATGGTTCGGCCAACCCGAACGAGATTCAGGCGCTGCTCAACGCCAAGTGCGTGTCCTGTCACAACGGGACCACCAACGGCGATCAGCCGCAAGAGTTCTACACCGTGACGATGAACAACGCCGTCGAAGGCACGATGGCAAACTACAAGATCGCGCGCATGGATCTGACCGACACGCCGGTCACCGTGTACTACGATCGCAAGGTCGCGACTTGGCCGTCTTCGTACGTGTCCTTGTTCTATCCGGCGGCGCTCGCGATGGACATGGCAAAGGGCGCGATGGTCACCGGCACGGTGCCGCCGGAGTGGGCGATCCCGAGCGATGGTCGTAACAGCAAGCTGATCGAGAAGCTCAACGTCACGTCGTCGCTCGACGGCAAGACCTACGCTTGGCCGCTCGGGCAGCCGTTCACCGATCCCAACATTCACGGTGCGACGCGCACCGATCACGCCGCCGTCGCCGGTCTCACGCGCGACGAAGTCGTGATGCTGATTCGCTCGATCGACATGGGCGGCCAGTTCTACGCGCGGCAAAACTCCGACTTCAAACCGTTCGTCGACGCGGATCCGGTCGCTGGCGGGCAGCAGTACTGAGAAGGGTGAGGAACAGAACCATGAACAGCAAATTCGGTCGGTTTCTGAGCGCTTCGATTGTTCTGTCCGTGGCCGCGCTGAGCGCGGTCGCGAGCGCAGACGATACTCAGGACTACGTGCACCCGGGTCGCTCCAGCGTGTACGGCGATCTCAGCACGAACTCGCTCGAAGCCGTGAGCACGCCGGCGGCAATCCTGTCGCTCGTGCGCGCACCGGGCAGCGCGGCTCCAACCGCGATTTGGACGATGCTCGAGCACGGCGAGCGCGTCGAGTGCCTCGACTGCATTCCGTACGTCGGCAAGATGCTCTACGACGGCAACCCGAAGACGCGCGAGATCAGCGCGTGGTGGCTGCGCCGGCGCATCTTCGGCGTGTTTGGGCCAGGCGAGGTGTATCAGCAAACGATCGCGACGGTGACCGACCAAACGCAGTCGGAGCTCGCGCGTGAATACGCGGCGAACGCGCTCGGCGAATTCTTGGAGGGCGCGGGCATCGCGCCAGTCGCGCAAGCGCTCACGACGGACGGCTCGGCGGCGGTGCGTTTGGCGGCGGCGAACGCGCTGATTCGGCTCAACGATCAGGGCCCGAACGCGGAGCTCGCGACTGCGCTCGGTGACGCGGACGAGAGCGTGCGGCTCGCTGCGCTGAACGGCGCGACGCACATCAACGTATTCACGAACGTCGACAAAATCGCGGCGTTGATCAGCGATCCATCGGCGAGCGTGCGCCGCCGCACGGCGCAAGTGCTCGGCACGATGAAGCTCGGGGATTCGGTGGTCGGCCTGATCGCGCTCACGTCGCCCACGAACGAGTCGGACGCGGGCGTGCGCCAAGCGGCGGTTTGGGCGCTCGGCCAGATCGGCGATCAGCAAGCGCGCGCCGCGGTGCTCGCGGCGATGAACGACGCGGACTCCGGTGTGCGCGACGCGGCGAACATCGCTTCGTTCCGGCTCTGATCGGCGAGCCTCCGCTCGCGCGCGTTCCGGTGTAGACTCGGGCGTCTCATGCGTGCCCGCGAAAAGCTTCCGAGTTGGGCTACGGCGTGGAGCATGCTCCCGCTCTTGGGTTTGGCCGCACTGACGACCAGCGCCTGCAAGACCCAAGAAAGCTCGGACCACAGCAACTATTACGATCGCAAGATCGGCCCAGTCGTGGTTCAGGCGTGTGCGACCAGTCCGACCAAATCCGGTTGTCACGTCGCGGCCGACGATCATGGCAACGCGCTCGGCAACCTCAACGTCACGAGCTACGACTCGCTGACCAAACGCAGGGATTTGCTGCTGCGTTACGGGCCCTATGGCTTGCCCGCGTTGCTCTTGAAGGTGGCGCCGCCGTTTCCAGTCGCTCTCACGACTTGGCAAAGCGACACGCCGATCTTGATTACGACCGATATTTCGCACGTCGGCGGCTCGCTGCTCGATCTCACGAGTCCATCGTTCACGCTGCTCGATACTTGGATCACCAACGGCTACGCGGTCAACAACGCGCCCGCAGCGGATCCCACGTTCGCGCAAACCCCGTGCACGAACAATCTCGGCAGCGATCCGGCATTCGATCCCACCACCGACCCAACCACGCTGGACTACCCAGACTTCGTCTCCAATGTGAATCCGGTCATCGGTTCACGTTGTGCCGCGGGGAACTGTCACGGCGCCGCCGCGAACTCGCTCTACCTCACTTGCGGTACAACGGCCGAGTCCACGCGCTGGAATTACTTCGCGCTCGGCGATTACGTCTCGGCCGACACGGGTACGAGCGAGATCTTGCGTCGTGCGCTGTCGCCGAGTGCCGGCGGCGTGTACCACGAAGGTGGCACCATCTTCGAAACCATGAACGACCCGGGCTACCAAGCGTTGGTACAATGGGCAACGCTCAAAGCTGGGCCGACGGACGTCGTCGTGCCCGGCCAAGACGACGGGCTTTTGTTCTTCGCCAACCGCGTGCAGCCGATGCTGGTGAAGCGCGGTTGCATGATGCTCAACTGCCACTCGGCGTCGATGTTCCACGATTTCCGCTTGCAAGGCGGAAGCGGCGGCCATTTCGGCTTGCCGGTGACGCGCAAGAACTACGCCTTCACGCTCGAGCAACTCGCGCTCGAGTCTCCGGATTTCAATACCAGCCGCATCGTGCGCAAGAATTTGCCGCCGGATGCCACGTTCGGCGGCTTGATTCATCGCGGTGGTCCGCTCTTCGCCGAGAAGAACACGTGCACGGATGCGGAGCTCGCTGCTGCCGCGGACCCGACCGTGGACATCGACACGCAAGCGCCGTACTGCGTGATCAAAGCTTGGTTCCAAAAGGAGCAAGCCGCGCGCTTCCCGACGCCGCCCGCGCTGACCGGCATTGCATTCGTGCGTCGTCCCCCGGCGCCGTTGCCCGACCGCCCGCAAGATTACGGGACGTACTCGGGCGGCGCGCACGTGGTCTTAGCCGCGGCTTCGCTCAATGCCGCGAACGAAGTCGAAATGGCAACCGGCCAAGAGACGGACTTGACCGCGCTGTGCGGCCTATCCGCGACGACGACCGACGCGCGTCGGCCGTCCGTGTCGTGGGACGGCAAGAAAATCGCGTTTTCCGCGCGGCAATCCGCGAGCGATCCATTTCACGTCTACATTTACGACGGCACGAGCTGCGCGCTCGAACCAAACATTGACGCGCCCGCGGTCGCTGACGACGGCTCGGCCGTGCCGAATAATGGCGAGCTCGTGCACAACTTCGATCCCGCGTTCGCGCCCGATGGTCGAATCGTGTTTGCTTCCACGCGCGGCAACATCATGAACGTCGGCGCGTTCTCGTACAGCGGTCCGCAGCGCACGCCGGCTGACCCGTCGCGCCTCAACTCGAACTTGTACATTCTCGAAGGCACGACGGTGCGTCAGCTCACGTTCTTGCTCAATCAAGAGCTCTCGCCCGCGTTCATGCGCGATGGTCGCTTGATCATGGTGACCGAGAAGCGCGCGCCCGGTTTTTATCAGCTCGCTGGTCGACGCATGAACCTCGATGGCGGTGACTATCATCCGCTGTTCGGCCAGCGCGATACGATTGGCTTCGAGCAATTGACCGACGTGGTCGAGCTCGCAGACAAGAATTTTGCCGCGATTTTCAGCGATCACGACGCAGTGCATGGCGCTGGCACGCTCGCCTTCATCAATCGCAGCGTCGGCATCGATCAAGCCAGCCAAAATATCGCCGACTACACGATGCAACAATCCGTCGCCAGTACGGACGTCCCGCCGCAGCAGATCTCGGCGATCGATTGGCCGACGGAGTTCTATCAACACTCGATCACGATCTTCGATCCCGCCGCGACCGGCAAAGTCGCTGGTGGTACGCAGGGTGCTTACCGCAGCCCGTCCCCGTTGCCCAGCGAGCACTTGCTCGTGAGCTACGCGGCGAACGTGATCGACCTCAGTAACTTCTCGGGCAACTTCGACATCGTCGAAGTCGATCCGGCGACAGGCGCGCGCTTGCCATTGATCTCGGGCCCGGACGACGAGCTCTGGCCGGTTGCGGTCGCGCCGCGCTACAACTTGCGGCTGTTCCAGTCGCGCCTCGACGAACCGAACGGTGCGACTCAAATTTTCACCGACGACGCGCACAAGGATCACGCCGAAATCACCGTGCTGGACGCGCCGTTGCTTTCGACTTTGCTGTTCCAAAATACGCGCACGGGTCGGCCCGTGCCGGAGAGCAACTTCGGGCTCGCTTTGTGGGAAGATTTTCCGCCCGCCCCCGGCGAGACGAGCTTCGACGCAGTCGCGGATCAGTCGCTCGTCTATTCGGACGACTTCGGCAAGGTCTACGTGCGTCGCGGTTTGCTCGGCGCGCCGCCCGTCTACGGCGATGGTTCGACCGGCGTTTCGATTCGCGGCGGCATGCCGCTCGTGCTCCAAGCGCGCATCAAGCTTGCGACGGATGGCTCGGCCACGGATCACTTTCAGCGCGAAGAAATGCAGTTTTATCCGGGCGAGGTCGTGCGCCAAGGTTTTCGGCGCACGCTCTTCAACGGCTTGTGCGCTGGCTGTCACGGCTCGCTCACCGGCTACGAC
>DATATR010000237.1:0-7740 GCA_036268695.1 Polyangiaceae bacterium
CGAAGCATTCCAAGCGCTCGACACCGATTGGCTGCCGCTGAAATCCCATTCCAGCTTCCAGCTATTGATCGCAGAACCTTTGTTCGTCACGATGACGTTGCCCGTGAAGCCCGTGTCCCACGCGCTCGGGATGTCGTATTCGACTTTGCACGCCGCGCTTTCGACGACCAAGTGCGAATCGATCGCGCTGGTTTTTTCGTCGGCACCATGTGCGCTGCATGCGCTCAAGATGCCGGCGTTCAGAAAAAACACGGACAAGTAGCGGGCACTTCGCGAAGCCTTCATCGGATCTTCTCCTGCTGGCTCGGACCCGCGTTCGTGCAGCGCGGGCCACGTTGACGCGCCGTGCACGATTCGTATGCGCGGCAACGAACCAAACTAATGTTGCGCGCTCGCTTCGCGTGGTTGCTTCTGCTCAGGGCGATGCCCCAAATCACTCCCAGGGATGATTGATTGCCGCGTCACTGCGGAATGCCGTCCTCGTCGTAGATTGGCTGTTTTTGGGGGGTGGTTACCGACGCGTTCGCGGCGCGGTGCTCGGCGCGTCGCACAGTGCTAGCCTGAGCCTGCGTGGCCATCCTCGGCGACTTCGATTTTCGGGCTTTCGTGCGCGAGCGAGCGAGTCGTCGCCCGGGCAGCATGCTCGGCAACGAACACGCTTATGCCTACGTTTCCGACCGCAATACGCGCGCGACGTTCGAACGTTTGAAGCCCGTCGAGCTCGCGGTCGCTGCGGCGGTGCGCACGTTCAAAAATGTGGGCAAAGCGGAGCTCTTGGGCCACGCGGTAAAAATCGGGCCGCGCCAATTTCCGCGCGTGCACGCGCTCGCCGAGCGTTGCGCCGAGACACTCGGCATCCCGGTCCCGACGGTCTATGTCGTTTCGAATCCGCACCTCAACGCGGCCACCTACGGCACCAATGAAGACGCCTTCATCTTGGTGAACTCCGCGCTGATGGACCATTTCAGCGACTCCGAATTGCTCAGCGTGATCGGTCACGAGTGCGGCCACATTCATAACAATCACGTCGTGTATCTGACCGCGCTCCACTACCTCACGAACGTAGCGGGGATCTTGCTGCGCAACTTGGCACTGCCGGCGTTGCTCTCGCTGCGCGCGTGGTCGCGGCGCGCGGAGGTCACCTGCGATCGCGCGGGCGCGCTCTGCGCCGGCGAGCTCGAACCATCGCTGCGCGCGTTGACCAAGCTCGCGCTCGGCTCGCAGAAGCTGTACGAGGAGCTCAACATCGAGGCGTTTCTCGAGCAGCATCAGGAAGCCAAGGCGAGTCTCGGCCGGTTCAGCGAAGTGTTTTCCAGCCATCCGTGGCTGCCAAAGCGCGTGCTCGCCCTGCAAACGTTCGCCGAGAGCGAGCTCTTTCGCCGCCACGCCGCGCTCGGCCCCGGCGGACTCGACATGAACGAAGTAGACGAACGCGTGCACGACTACATCAAGGTCGTCGGTTAGAGGAGTGGATGACTACACGACCCCGTCCGATCAAGGCTCGACACTAGTGCTCGGCGCGGACGACGTCTCGAGCGAGCTTCGTCGGTTGAAGGAAACCGTGCGCGTCGATGGCCATGAATTCTGCCGCGAGCTCGGCTTTCGCTTGCCGGCCACGCTCGAGTCGGCGACCGGTTCGGAAATTCGCCAGCACTTCGGCCCGTTCCTCGAGCACACGTTCCGGGACTGGGCCACGCGCGAAAGCGAGGAAGTGCGCGTCGCGCTAGAAGCCATTTCGCGCCGCGCGCTGAACAGCGTTGATGGCGAAGCCGCGCCAGCATCCACGGTCGCGCCCGACTCGCGGCTCACGCGCCCGAGCGTCGACGTGAGCACGTTCGCCCTCGACGCGAGCGTGGTCGCGAGCCTCGCGATCGGGCTCGGTGCGTTGTTTGCGAACGTCGTGGTCGGCGGCTTCTTTCTGCTCGCCGCGCCGACGCTGGCCACGATCGGCAAAGAGCACGGCGAACGCGCGCTGCGCCGGCGCGCGGCCGAATCGGCGATGAAAGCGATCGAAGACGCCGCGCGCGACTTGTGCGCCGAGCTCGAGCGCGTGATCGACGATTTCTCGCGCCGCGTCGTGCCGAACAGCTGAAGCAGCGCGATTTTCGCTGCATTTCACAGCGGCGATCCGTTTCGCTTTGCTGTAGAGTTCGCCCGCAAATCGCACGAAAGCTCGAGGCATAGACAATGACGGTTGCACGAGGTGGACGGCTCCCGGACGCGATCGACGCGGCGATGGAACGGCTCAACACCAGCGTCGACATCGACTGGGAATTGTGGCGCGAAGACATCGCGGGTTCGATCGCTCACGCGGAGGGTTTGGGCCGCGCCGGCGTGCTCAAAGAAGACGAGGTCGTGGCGATCGTCGCTGGGCTACGGCGGATCAAAGGCGAGATCGAGCGCGGCGACTTCGTCTGGGATCGCAAAAAAGAAGACGTACACATGAACATCGAGGCCCGCTTGCGCGAAGTCGCGGGCGCCGTCGGTGGCAAGCTGCACACCGGGCGCTCGCGCAACGACCAAATCGCGACCGATCTTCGGCTTTGGACGCGGCGCCGCTGTGAAGAAACTCTGATCGCGATCGACGACTTGGCCGCGGCGATCGTCGGTCGCGCACAATCCGAGATCGACGTGCTGATGCCCGCGTACACGCATCTGCAGCGCGCCCAGCCGAGTCGACTCTCGCATCATCTGATGGCGTGGCAGGAACTTTTGTGGCGCGATCGCGGCCGCTTGGCGGACGCGCTCTCGCGCTTGAACGAATCGCCGCTCGGCGCTGGAGCGGTCGCGGGCAGCGGTTTTCCGCTCGATCGCGCAGGGGTCGCGCGCGCGCTCGGCTTCGACGCGCCGATGCGCAATTCGATCGACGCCACGGCGAGCCGCGATTTCTTGATGGAGGTCGCGTCCGCGCTCGCGATCTTGGGCGTGCATCTCTCGCGCATCGGCGAAGAGATCGTGCTCTGGTCGACGCAAGAGTTCGGCTTCATCACGTTGAGCGACGCGTTTTCGACCAGCTCGTCGATGATGCCGCAAAAGAAAAACCCGGATGTCGCCGAGCTGGTGCGCGGGAAATGCGCGCGCTTGATCGGCTGCGTGACGTCACTTTTGGTTTTGGAAAAGAGCCTCGGCTTCGGCTATGGCCGCGATCTGCAAGAGGACAAACGCCCGATCTTCGACGCGTTCGAGTGCGCGATCGTGAGCGTGCACGCGCTAACCGGCGCAATTGCGAGCGCTCAATTCAACGCGGCACGGCTCACGCACGCGCTCGACGCAGGTCACCTCTGCGCCACGGATTTGGCTGATTTTCTGGTGCAACGCGGCTTGCCGTTTCGCGAGGCACATCACGTCGTGGGCGCGCTGGTGCGTGAAGCCGAGACGCGCAACGTGCAAATTGGTGAGCTACCGGAGACGGTGCTCGTCGCGGCCCATCCTTCGCTCACTGGTCCGGAGCTCGCGCTCGCGCTCGATCCCGCAGCGGCGGTGGAACGCCGCTCATTGCTCGGCGGACCAGCCAAAGCCACGGTTTTAGCCGCCATCGTCGACGCGCGCTCGCGCTGGCCGACGAGTCACTGAGTCGCGCCGCTCATGCCACCTTCGCCGCTCGCACCGGGCGTCGCGCCGGTTGCACCGGCTTGGCCGCCCTCGGAAGATGCGCCGCCTTGGCCGTTGGCTCCACCCGAGCCGGTCATGGTCGCTACGCCGGCATCCGGGTTTCCGCCCGGGCTCGGCGCGTAGGCGGCGAGTGCTTTCTTGACTGCGGTGCCCTGCACGGTCGGCGTCGCATCCCAATCCGAGATCAATGCCGGGAAACTGCAGTCTGGACGCCCCCCGCCGCTTGCAGGGTACCAAGCCCAGGCGGTCCAGTTCATCTTGTACTGATCGCAGGCCGCGATCAGTTGAGAATCCCAGTCGCCGGTGCACGTGGACGTGGTGTCACCGAACTCGGTCGCGATCACCGGCGCGATGTCGCGCGTTGCGAGGTACTCGAAGGAGCTTGCCCAGCGCGTCTCCGCGTCTTGCGGTTTGTACGGGTGCGTGGCGTACATGATGTTGTAGCCGTTGATCGGCGCACCGCCGACGCCGCTCAAATCGAACGACCAACTGAGCCCGCCTGCGATCACGAGGTTGTTGGCGCCGGTCGCGCGCACCGTGTCGTAGAGCTCTTGCATGCCGACCATTTGATAGCCGCTGGCCATGCCGCCGTTGAGCCAAACACCCCAGCTGATGCTGTTCGGTTCGTTGTAGAGCTCGAACAGCACGTGCCCGTCGTTTTGGTACTTCGTCGCGACCTCGGTCCAAAACTGTTTCGAGTTCACGTCGGCCATTTGCTGCTGATTGCTGGTGCCATTTTGATTTTGGCCGTTGAGCGTCGTCACGCTCAAATCGCCGCGATCGGACCAATGCAGATCGAGGATCACGTCCATCCCCGCTGCTTCGGCGTAGTGGACGACTTGATCGACGGTGTGTTGATAGTTCGAATTGTAGAGCGCGGCGCCGGAGAGCCAAAAATCTTGATTGAGCGCGACGCGCACGATGTTCGCGTGCCAATCCTGGCCCATCATTTCGAAATCGGAGGCCGCGATATTTTCGCCCGGACCCCACTCCATCGATGGGCGATCGACACCATGAAAGAGATGCGGCGTGCCGTCGGCGGTGCACACCGTAGTGCCACTCGTGTAGTAGCCGCCTGGCGCGGTGGGTGCTGCTGCGTCCGTCTCGCAGCCGCGAAGGGTCGAGCTAACGCCAGCCGCGTCGTCGGTGCTCCCTCCCGCGTCACAACCAGCAAGCAGAGTCAGTCCCAAAAGAGCAGCCAACGAGCGATGAAACATGCCTCGCCAGACTAGCGTTCTCGCGCGATCTGGTCGAATCGTTTCGGCTCAGCTTTCGCTCAAAGTTACTCAAGCGTTCGAACGTGCGTGTCAGGCGCACAGCGGCTCCTCGCGAGCTGGTCCGAGTCGATCCTGGTACCGGTTCCTCAAGGCGCGCCGATTCAACGCTAAAATCGGAATCCCATCGGCTTTTCTTGGCCCATGTAGGTCCAAACGGTGCTCGTCTGTGGCGCGGGTTTGTCGAACACGCCCGCACGCCAGAGCACGACTCCGGTCGCGCGCGCACCCGCCGCCGCTACTATCGTATACGTCGCCCAGCGCGGCCAGGTGCGCTCGCTCGTGACGGTGACGCCGGCGCGCGCCGGCACATACTGATAGATAACGACGTTTCCGCAGCTTTCTTTGCTGCATAGTGCTGCCTCGATCCCGCCTCCAGCATGCTGCCGCGCGAGCACATAGCTCTCGCAGCGCACGCGCGGGGCCGGTAACGCACGCCCGTTTTCGAAGCGCCCCGCGCCAATGTCGTCCGGGCTGCATGGCGCAGTTGCCGGCACTTCCAAACGCACGCGCACGTCACTTTCCGCGACCGCGACCCAGCCAGCCCAAAGCAACCGGCCGTGGCGCGAGACGCGCGCGTGGTGTTCGCCCGCGGCGATGCTCAGCTCTGCGCCCGCGTGTTCGCCGTCCCACTCGACCACGTCGTCCGGCTCGGTGCCTTCGAGCGTGAGCGCGTGTCGAACCGGCGCGGGCAGTTCGCTGCTCGCCGGATGATCCGAAAACGGTGTCACGCGCGGGCCTTCGAGCACGGCGGCGCGCCGCTGCAGCGTCATCGCCGCGCCCGAGCCGTCGGGTGCGCTGCTCTCGACCTCGGCCATCAGCTCGAGCTCTTCGGCCATCAGCCAGGCAGCTTGTGGCAGCTCGGGATGATCGCGGAGCAAGCGCTCGACATGTTCGAGCGCCGAGAGCGCGCGGCTCTGTTCGAGCGATGCGGTCGCGCTGCGCGCTTCCTCGAGCAGCACTTCGATTTGCGCGACCAGATCCGGCGCGTATGCCGCCGCGTGAAACGCCGGCACATTTTCGAGTGGCGCTTCCAGCCGCAGCAGGCGACTTTGCGCATAGCTGGTCAAATCCGCACGAAATGTGGGTAAGAGCGACGCGGCTGAAAGCCAGACGAGAACGGCCGTTTGGCTCATCGATGGGCCATGATAGGCTCAATGTTTGTCAATTGTCCCCAAAAGGTGAGGCGCACGATGCGCAGCTCTGTGAGACTAGAGACCCGAGGTACGCGTGCAGCTTGATTTCGTGAATCGCGAGCTCACGATCAAGCTCGTTTATTACGGTCCCGCGCTGAGCGGCAAAACGACCAACCTGCAGGCGTTACACAAGGCGGCCGAGCCCGGCTCGAGCGGCCGATTGATGACGCTCGAGACCAAGGACGACCGCACGCTGTTCTTCGATCTCTTGCCGCTCACGTTCCGGAACCAGGGCAGCTTGGCGGTGCGGCTCAAGGTGTTCACGGTGCCGGGGCAGGTGATTCACGCGTCCACTCGTCGTTTGGTCGTGCAAGGCGCGGACGGCATTGCGTTCATCGCCGACTCGCGCTCGAACGAGACCCAGCACAACACCGAATCCTTCATGGATCTGCGCGAAAACCTGAAGCAGCACGGCCTCACGCTGAAACAGATGCCGCTGATCATTCAGTTCAACAAGCGGGATTTGCCGGACGTGCGCAGCGACGCGGAAATCGCCGAGCTCGCGTCCAAAGGCCGCGAACCCGTGTACCTCGCGGTCGCGACGCGCGGTCTCGGCGTGGTCGAGAGCCTGGTCGGCCTGTTGCATTTGACGTGGAGCGCGCTCGACGCCGAGCACGACCTGAATAGGAAATTCGGCTTCGACTCGGCTGCTTTTCTCGCGCAAGTCGCGCAAAAGCTGGGCAATCCGAAGCCGGTGCCCGAAATCCTGCGCGCCTGTGTCGGCGGCGCGCTCGACGTGCTGCGTCCGGAGGCTGAGTGATTCCGCCGCCCGCCGCAGCCAAAACCTTCGACGAGCTCACGCTCGGCCACGGCGTCGCGCTCGAGGATTTGATCGATCGCGACGCGCTCGGCGAGATGACGAAGAGCTTCTACGAGCTGTTCGGCGTGCCGCTGCGCATCTTCAGCGAAGACGGCAAATTGCTGGGCGACGCGGCCAATCAAATCCAGCTCTACACCTTCTTGAACTCGGTCCGCGCCGGCCGAGCGCTGCTCCTCGACGTCGTTGGCAAAGTGAAGAACCTCGCGCTCGACGACGACGGCATGGCGAACTTCCCGTGCGCGACCGGCGAGAGTTACCTCGCCTGCGCGATTCAATACGACGGCAAGCGCATTGGTCGGATCATCCTCGGCCCGTTCGTATCGGCTTCACAGCGCGAGCCGCCGGAGGCGCTGTTCGCGCTGGACCCGTCGCTCGATCCGGCGCGTTTGCGCGAGCTTTACGCAGCTTTACCGCAGGCAGAACCGGACGCGGTGGTGAAGCTCGCTCGTCACCTCGTGCGCACGCTCGATCTGCTTTTATTCAGCGGGCACCGCGCCTTGCTCACGAGCAACATGCACCTGGCGAGCGTGCGCGAGAGCTTCCGGGAGCTCGAAGACAAAAACGAGAAGCTTCAAACCGCGTTCGATCGCTTGAAAGAGCTCGACCGCTTGAAGAGCAATTTTCTGGCCACCGTTTCGCACGAGCTGCGCACGCCGCTCACGTCGATCATCGGTTATAGCGAGATGCTGTTCGAGGGCCTGGCCGGCGATCTCAGCAGCGAACAACGCGAGTTCGTGCAAACGATTCGCGACAAAGGCGAACAACTCCTGCAGTTGATCAAGGGCCTGCTCGACTTGTCCAAGCTCGAGAGCGGCACGATGAGCTTGCGCAAGAGTCA
>DATATR010000238.1:0-26584 GCA_036268695.1 Polyangiaceae bacterium
CGCCGTGCTCGGCGGCTTCGCCACCTGCGCGCGCCGCCGCCCCTCCCCAATGTCGTGCTCGGCGGCTTTGCCGCCTGCGCGCGCCATGGGAGGGGCCGTCGCGTCGCCACGCGCCCGCTCCAGAGCGCGTTCAATTTTCTGCCGCTGAACTCGCGGAACTGAACTTTCGCTGGTTCCTGGCCTGCATTGGGTGTGTCGGCGCGACCGAATGACTGGTGCAACCGGTTCCCGAGCGCTAGCTCAGAGCGCTGCTCAACGGAAAAACCATGTTCGATCGAAATTGTGCGCGCGCTTTTTTTCGTGCGACCTCGTTCATGCTTTGCGTCTCTTCGCTCGGCGCGCTCGGCGCTTGCTCCGCGAACACGGCCGCGTCGCAATCCAGCATCCGATCCCAAGCTGGCGGGGACGGCGGAGCCAGCGCGGGCACATCGAGCATCGGCATTTCTACGAGCGGCACGTCGGCTAGCGGCGGTTCGCTCAACGTGGCTGTCTCGAGTGGTGGCTCAGCGGGTGACGGCGGAAGCGGCGCGAGCGACGCCGACGTGTGGCCCTCTCCGACGTGCAGCGGCTCGCCGATCGCCGCGGACACCGGCGAGTATTGCCAAGGTCCCGCCTACGATCCGACGCAAGTCGCCACGACCACGAACGAGAACGATTCCGGTTGCGGCTCGACGCTGTGGGGCATCGCGCGCGATTTCGTGGGGTATAACCAAGTCGCGACGAATCCGCCGGGCACGCCGCATCCCGATTTCGGCAGTCATTACTGTTGCGGCAACCCGCTCGGCACCGTGCTCGCGGCGCTCGGTAGCGACGAAAAGCCCGTCTACAATCCGGCCAACGTCGCGGGTGACTACACCGCGGGCGGCGTCGGTCTGACCGGGCCTGAGCCGTTCGCACAGTGGTACAACGATACGCCGAACGTCAATCTCGCGTACTTGGTCGGCTTTCATTTGGTGCCGGCGGCGGACGGCTTGTCGCGCGTTTTCGCGTCGTCCGAGTATTTCCCGGTCGACAACGAAGGCTTCGGCAATCTCGGCGACTACGGCGATGACGGCAAGAGCCACAACTTCGGCTTCACCACCGAACTGCACACCAAATTCAAATACCAAGGCGGCGAAGTCTTCACGTTCGAAGGCGACGACGATCTGTGGGTCTTCATCGACGGCAAGCTCGCCATCGATCTCGGTGGGATTCACGTCGCGATGCCGGGCAGCGCCATGCTCGATACGCTCGGGCTCACGAAGGGCCAAGTGTACGCCCTCGACCTCTTCAATGCAGAGCGGCACCCCGCCGGCTCGCATTTCAAGATCACGACCTCCCTGAGCTTCGTTGATTGTGGCGTGTCGCTGGTCGTGAAGTGACGGGCCGCGCGCGAGAGCGACCTGAAACGGCGATTCACGCGCTGGCGCGTTTATCCAGCATGCGCGAGAGCCGCGTCACGGCGCTCGACAGGTTGTGAGCGATGGGCCCGGTTTCGGGCAGGTCCCAGCTCGACCAAGTGGCGATCAGGAGCCGCTCGTTGGCAACGTCGGGCGAGGGCAGGGTGCGGAGCGCGAGCAAGGAATCGTTGGTTTCGCGCCAGGAGAGTAAGACATCACGCGGCGGCGTGTGGGATAGTACGGAGCCAGAGAGCGCGCTGCCCCAGGCCAAGTCGAGCGCGACTTCGCTGCCCACTTCGCCGACGCCGGTGCCACCGCCCGGGCGAGTGAGCCAACCACTCTGCGCACCCGAGAGCGTGAAGAACGCGTGCGCGTCTTCGACGCTGGCTTTGGCGGGCGCGACGGCCCAGTGCACTTGGCGCGTGCGGCCGTCGTGGCGTTCGAGGTAATGCGCGAGCGTCGCCAGTGAGAGCCGCCACGAGGAGAGCGTGCCGTCGCGTTCGTCGTCGTTGAAGTCGGCGCTGTGCGTGAGCGCGACACGCCCTTCGCCGACCTCGAGCTCGAGCCGCGAGTCATCCGCAGATAGTATGACCAAGCGGCCCGGTTCGATGCGTTCGACCTCGAGTTCGACTGCGACGCCGAGCGTGGGCCAGCCGAGGATCAGCTCGGCTCCGCGCCGGAACTCGCCGTCGGCTTCGTCCGCTTGCCACGCGCGGAGCCCGGCCGCGCTGGAGCAAGCGCGCCAAATGCGCTCTTTCGGGGCCTGAATCATTTGTTCGATGCTGACGTGTCGCACGGTTATTGCTGCTCGCTCGCTGAATTGTGACCCATTCTTGCGCGGGCCGAACACTCGCGTGTGTGACGAGGTTGACGCAAGTGCCACGATCAAGCGCGCGGAAGGAAGACGAATTTTGCACTCGCTTGGCTCGCGCGCGGGCCGGCTGGCGCGCGGACGGCGGGCACCGTACGCTACCAATCTTGATGCCGTTCAGCGTTCGGGCTCGGTTTTTGAGGCGCGGGGTTTGCTTGCTTGCGTGCGCGGGCGCCTTGGTTTCGTGCGCCTCGGCGGATCCGAGTGCGAGCGCTGGCGTCGCGAGCAATCGTGAGGCAATCACCGGCGGCGAGCCGGACAGCACGGACGTGAACGTGTTCATCGTCGTGTCGAACCTCGGTGGCGGCGAGTTCGGGCTGTGTTCGTCTTCGTTGATCGCGCCGAATCTACTGCTCACGGCGCGTCATTGCGTTTCGACTCCGTCGGGCGATTCGAATCAAGTCGACTGCGCAAAAACCACGTTCAGCGCGCCGCTCGCGGTGAAGGTGTTCATCGCGAGCAATGCCGAATCGATCGACGGCTCGCTCGACCCGGTGTTCCACGTGAGCTCGATCGCCGTGCCCTCGCAGAGCACGTTCTTCTGTGGCTTCGATCTGGCGTTGATCACGCTGACCACCAACGTGCCGGCGAACATCGCGACGCCGCTCGTGCCGCGCATCGACCAGCCGGTGGCGCGCGGCGAGGCATATCGCGCGGTCGGCTACGGCCAGGTGACGCCCGGGGATGGCGGCTTGTACGGCGAGCGCATGGGGCGCGCCGGGCTGCGCGTGGGTTGCGCGCCCGGCAGCTGCCAAGGCGGCATCGAAACGAGCGAGTTCATCGGCGACACCGGCGTGTGCGAAGGTGATTCGGGCGGCCCGGCGCTCGATGCGAACGGCAAGGTCGTCGGCGTGGTTTCGCGCGGTGGGCCCGATTGCTCGACTCCGGTCTACAGCTCGGTCGCGTCTTGGAAAGATTGGTTGATCGGCGTCGCGACGCAGGCGGCGGCGCAAGGCGGCTACACGCCGCCAGCTTGGGTCACGACCGGCTCGAGCGATTCCACGTCGAGCGCGCCCGAAGCCGGCACGCTCGGCGCAGCCGGCGCGAGCGGCGAAAGCTCCTCCGGCTTCGGCGCGCAAGGGGACAAATGCGGCGCGCCAGACGACTGCAAGACCGGCTTCGGCTGCTTCTCGCCGGATGGCAGCGCGAGCGACGGCTACTGCGCGGCCCTCTGCAGCACGGACGCGGAATGCACGATGGGCACGCATTGCCAGTCGGGCGTCGGCGTGTGCGTCAATCCGAGCTCGGCTTCGCAAGCATCGTCCTCGTGCGCGCTCGGCGTCGCGGGACAATCGACGAGCGGCGCGAGCGCGTTGTTCGCTTTTGCAGCGTTCGGGCTTTTGGGTTTGCGCCGTGCTCGCAAGTCGCGCTCGCTCGCGGCGCGCTGAGCCGCCCCCGTGAGGGGAGCTTTGCTTTTCTGAACTCGGTTTCCTGAAGGGGGTGGAGCGGAGGGGGATCGAACCCCTGACCTCTGCATTGCGAACGCAGCGCTCTCCCAGCTGAGCTACCGCCCCAGCAGGGACGCGGAAAGTAGCCGCGCCGCAATTCCTGTCAACCCGAAATCGGCGAAGCGCCCGCGATTGCTCGCAGAATTCAGGCGAAAATGCACGCAATCGCGCGAGACCGAAATGCCCGCGTGGCACTCGCGCCGGGCCGCCGTCGCGCCGCCCGCGCGAGGCGCACGATTGCTTACTCGAGCCATTTCTGGCTGTTGACCCCGAGCGGTCGGTGGTTATGTTGCCGTCGTTCGCGGCATCGGGCGCACTCGCCCGCTGCGGACGACGGTTTCGCGATGGTCTCCAGAGGAGGCGACCTCGCAGCAGCAAAGAGCTCTCGGAGCAACGAGGGCTACGTGAGGAGAACTAGCATCATGGGCAAGATCATCGGCATCGACCTCGGAACGACCAACAGCGTCGTGGCCGTGATGGAAGGCAAAGAGGCCAAAGTCATCGTCAACGAAGAAGGCTCACGTTTGACGCCTTCCGTGGTCGCCTGGGACGACAAGGGAGAAATCCTCGTCGGTACGATCGCCAAGCGTCAGGCCGTGACGAATCCGGAAAACACGGTCTACTCGGCCAAGCGCTTCATCGGTCGCACCTACGAAGAGGGCGAGAAGGATGCCAAGCGCATGCCGTTCAAGCTCGTCAAGGGTCCGAATGGAGGAGCCTGGATCGAAGTGCGCGGCAAGCAAATGGCGCCGCCCGAAGTCTCGGCCAAGGTGCTGCAGAAGTTGAAGAAGGCTGCCGAAGATTACCTCGGTGAAAAAGTGACCGAAGCGGTCATCACCGTGCCCGCGTACTTCAACGACGCGCAACGCCAGGCTACGAAAGACGCCGGCAAAATCGCGGGCCTCGAGGTTCGTCGCATCATCAACGAGCCGACCGCCGCGGCCCTCGCGTACGGCCTCGACAAGAAGAACAACGAGATCATCGCCGTCTACGATTTTGGTGGTGGCACCTTCGACATCTCGATCCTCGAAGTGGGGGACAATGTCGTGCAAGTGATCGCCACCAACGGCGACACCCACCTCGGCGGTGATGACGTCGATCACTTGCTGATGGATTGGCTCGTGGCCGAGTTCCGCAAGGACACCGGCATCGACGTGGGCAACGACAAGATGGTGATTCAGCGTCTGAAGGACGCGGCCGAGCAAGCCAAGATCGAGCTCTCCAACAAACAAGAGACCACGATCAATCTGCCGTTCCTCACCGCGGACGCGAGCGGTCCGAAGCACCTGCAGAAGCAGCTCACGCGCGCGAAGCTCGAGCAAATGATCCGCCCGCTCGTGGATAAATCGATGGAGCCGGTGAAGCGCGCGCTCGACGACGCGAAGAAGTCGCCGAAAGACATCAACGAGGTCGTGCTCGTCGGTGGCTCGACGCGCATCCCGCTGGTGCAAGAGGTCGTCACCAAGTTCTTCGGCAAAGAGCCGCACAAGGGCGTGAACCCGGACGAGGTCGTCGCGATCGGCGCAGCCGTGCAGGGCGGCGTGCTCTCGGGTGACGTGCAAGACGTCGTGTTGCTCGACGTGACTCCGCTCTCCTTGGGTGTCGAAACCCTGGGCGGCGTGATGACGGTGATGATCCCGCGCAACACCACCATTCCGACCCAGAAAAAGGAGATCTACTCGACCGCGGCGGACAGCCAAACGTCGGTGGAAATCCACGTGCTGCAGGGTGAACGTGCCGAGGCGCGTTATAACCGCACGCTCGGTAAGTTCCACCTCGAGGGCATCCCGACCGCGCCGCGCGGCGTGCCGAAGGTCGAAGTCACGTTCGACATCGACGCGAACGGCATCCTCTCGGTCGGTGCGAAAGATCTCGCGACCGGCAAAGATCAGCGCATCACGATCACGGCATCGAGCGGCATCAATCAGGACGACATCGAGCGCATGGTGAAAGACGCCGCTGCGCACGAAGCCGAAGACAAGAAGCGCCGCGAGGAGATCGATCGCCGAAACAAGCTCGACAACATGTGCTACCAGCTCGAAAAGCAGATCGCGGACAACAAAGACAAGCTCGGCGGCGTCGACGTGGGTTCGATCGAGAGCTTGATCAAGGAAGGTCGCGCTGCGGTCGAAAAGCAAGACGACGAGAAGGTGCAGAGCGTGCTCGAGCGGCTCGAAAAGGAAGCCCACGCCATGGCTTCGAAGATGTACGAAGGCGTGGGCGGGCAGCCGGGCGGCGGCGACGGTGCCGGCACACCCGGCGCCGGCTCGAGCGCGACCGGCGGCAGCTCCTCCGGCGCCGATGACAAGAAAAAGGGCGATGTGATCGACGCCGAGTTCGAAGAAACGAACTGACGACGAGCCAAGTGCTCCGCGCGGCCGACTCTGGCCGCGCGACGAGCCCGCGACGTAAACGCACGTTTTCGGCGTCGGCAATGCCGAGCGGAGCGTGCGTTTCGTCGTTTTGTGCGCGCGCTCGCTCGGGATAAAGTGCGAGCAATGTCCCAATTCGGCTTTGCACACGTTCGCTTCGCTGCACTCGCTACGCTCGCCGTCCTTGCCCAGAGCGCGCTTCCGGCGTGCGGCGGTGGTGCGAACGGTGCGCCCGCGACCGCACCGACCGCGGTGGTGAGCGCGGCGCCGGTAGCGAAGGAAGAGCCGCCCGAGCTTTCAGCGGTCGCGGCGCCGGCCGATTTGGTGGCGATCGGGCGCTTCAAGAATCCCGAGTCAGCGATCGAAACGGTCGCGAGTTGGGCGAACTTCCCGTTCAAGATTCAGTCAGTCATTCCCTCTGATCTCAAGGGCCTCGAGCAAGTGGTGGCCTGGAATGCGCCGGTCGAGCTCGCGGTCGCGCTCGATCCGATGGGCGAGGGCAAGGTGCCCGAGCCGCTCACGGTCGTGTCGGTCGGGCTCACTTCGGTCGATGGCGCGCTCGCGTTCGCGCGCGCGCAAGGCCAGTCGGTGCATCGCTTGCGCTCGGGCGTGTATCGCGTCGGAGAATCGGACGACATTTCGTGCGCGATCGCGGTCGCAGTGGGCGCCGCGCCCGCGCGCCTCGTGTGCGGCCACCGCGCGCACGACGTGGACGGCTTGATCAACTACGCGACGCGCGGGCTGTCGAACGAACCCTTGCCAGACCTGGATTTTCAGCTCGAAGTTCGGCTCGATCCGATCAAGAAAAAATACGGAGCCGAGCTCGGCTCCGCGCGTTTGCTCGGCGGATTTCTGCTGCGCGAAGTGCAACTGGACAATCCACGCTTCGACCGCGCGCTCTCCGACGTGACTTACGGTCTGATCGACGAATCCCTCGCCTTCATCCACGATCTCGACAAAGTGCGGCTCGACGCCAACATCGACCGCGCAAAGAATTTGGTCAATGTGCGCTTCGACGCGAAATTCACCAGTCAGCAATCTTGGCTCGTGCAAGCCGCGGCGGAGATGGTGCCGCTGAGCGCGCCGCCGCCGCCCGAGTTTTGGTTACTGCCCGCGGATTCCGCTGCCGCGAGCTACAGCATCGGCTGGAAACCCGGGCGCTTGAAGCCGCTCGGACGCACGCTGGGCGAATTGCTCGACGCCTTCCTCGACGCGGAAAAGGTGCCGGCCACACTCCGCGCGCAAAGCGAAAAGGCGCTCGAGGGCCTGTTCGATCTGAGCACCAACGCCGTCCGCGCGGACGGCGGACTCTCGCTCACGAACGCGCCGAGCGATCCGCTGTTGCTCGCGGCAGACCGCTTCTTCGGTTGGCAAGTGGCGGAGCTATCCAGCGATCCCAAGCCGGTGCTCAGCGTGTTCGATGGCTTGACCGCGGCGCTCGGCAGCCGGGATTTGTTGCGGATTTTGAAGCAGCGCGCGGATCTCGACGAAAAACTGTGGCCGAAGCTCAGCACGCACGCGGTGACCGTGCACGGCTACAAACCCGGCGCGAAGGCTTATCACGCCGAGTTCCCGCGCGCGCTGCTCGAAAAGCTGTCGAGCGGCTCTTCGGCGAGCATGCAGGATTTCGCCGCCGCGCTCGCGCAGCCGGCGCCGAAAGGCAAGCCGAGCGCGAAGAGCGTCGGAGTTTCGATCATCGTCGCGTCCGACGGCACGCACACCTTCGTCGGTATGTCGTCGGAAGAGCAGGCGCTGATCAAACGGCTCGAGTCGCTGAAGGATCCGAAGTCCCCGACTTTGCAAACACGCTCCGGCCTCGAAGCATTGCGAGGCATGCCGCACGCGAGCGCTGGTTTCTTGACGCTGCGCCGATTCGGCAGCGCGTTCGGCGCGGCCCGCGCGGACGCCGCGAGCATGCTCGATGCGTTGCCGCAGCACGGCGACACGCCAATCATCGTGACCACGGACGCGAGCTCGAATGGTCCGACGACTTCGATCGCCCTGTCCGTGCCACGCGCCGCGGTCAGCGATCTGGGCGCGCTCGTTCCGGCGTTGGCAATGGTCGCCGTGCAGGGCGGCGGCGTGCTCAGTAGCCCGGCCGCGACAGTTCATTAAGTGCAGCCGGCGCCCGGATTTAGCCGGCGCGATTGTGCTCCGCAAAGTTTGCCCTAGGTCGGACCCTCGACTATTCGAGTCGGAGGATGTACTACTTCAGGCGACACATAACTACATTGTGTGCTGCCGCTAATTTGGCGCTATTTTCGGGGTCTGCGCACGCTTGGGTCGAAACCGAGGTCCACTCTCACGTCGCGACGGTGGACGTGGACCGCGCGGGCAAGGCACTCGTGACCGAGGATCTGACGCTCGGCGTACGCGGCGGACCGCTGCCGGGCCTGGAGCTCGCGGGGGTCGATTTGGACGCGGAGATTTTGCCGGACGGCGTCGTGTCCGCGGTCAGCGGCAGCAAAGCGCAACTTTCGCCGACACCACTTTTGCTCGACAAGCGCGACGACGGCACGCTCCGGATCGAGATCGATCGCGACAAGGGACTGCGCACCGGCGTGTACCTGTTTCACTTCGCGTATCGCACGAACCTGCTCGCGCGCGATCTGATCCGACGCGAAGGCAACGACGCCGAGGTGCGTTGGATCGGACCGCGCTTCAACCAAGGGATCGACTCGGCGCGCGTGCTCTTTCGTTTGCCAGCCGGACCCGTGCCGCCGACGTTGCCGAGCGCGGACAGCAGCGCGGGACGCATCGACGACAGCGACGCGCTCGGCGGTGTGTTCATCGGCAATTTACACCGACTTCCGGACAAGGACGAGCTCGACGTCGTTCGCCCGCACGTTTCCAAAGGCGAGCCGGTGGTTTGGCGCGTGCGCACGAGCGCGAAGGTGTTCGACGCGTTCCTGGCTGCTGCACCCGCGCCGCTTCCGCTGAGCGTGCCGGCAACTCGCGCGGCGGGCTTCGGCGGCGCGCAGCAATCGCGGCAACGCCTTTTGTGGTGGCTCGGCGCGGCGCTGATCGCGCTCGGATATGCCTTCGCCGTGGCCGGGAAATGGCGGATTTTCTCGGCGCTTTGTCGGGCCCGCGGCGCGACCGCGCGTGCCCTGGTCGGTTTGCCCGTGGGGCCGCGCGCGGCTCTTTCGGGCACCGCGCTCGCTGCGGCGTTCATCGCCGCCGCTTGGTTCGATCAGGCGACGCTCGGGGCGGCGTTGCTCGTGCTGGCGATGGCGCTCGCGGTTCAATATGTGGTGCCGGCGAAGGTCGTGCTGCGCGGGCCGGGGCAATGGTTACCGCTCTCGGATTCGGAGGCGTTTGCGCGCGCGAGCGAGCACTTGCCGGGGCGCTACCTCGATGCCGGCACGTGGCTTGGTTTTTTGGTTTTTGGGGCGTGCTGCGCGACGTTTTGCGGCGCGGCGCTTGCGTTGTTCGCGCGTGCTCCGTATCAAGCCTTGCTCTTGATGCTCGGTTCGCCCTGCCTCTTGCCGGTGTTTTTCACGGGGCGCGCCGAGCAATTACCCGCGGACGCGGCCAAGCGTCCTCGCGCGACGCTCGCCGCGATCGCCAAGGCCTTGCGTGCGCATGCGGGCGTCAAAGTCGTGCCTTGGGCGCGCATTCCAGAACGCGCGAAAGACGCGGACGAATTGCGGCTCTTGGTGCAAGTGCAAGGCGCTCTGCGCGGCCTAGTCGGGATCGAGATCGGGATCGAGTACAGCGCGGGTTTCGGTGGGCCGAGCGCGGTGCCGTTCGCGCTCGTTCGCGCGCGCGAAGGCTCGCTCGCGGTCGAAGCGTTGCCGCGCGAAGTAGTTTGGACGCGCGGTCGCAGAGCCGATGAACGCGCCGCGGTGCTGCATGCGCGCTTGCCGACGCGCGCGGAATGCGTAGCGCTCGTACTCGAGCTGGCCGAGCTCTTGCGCGAAGAAAATCAAGTTCATCGCAAGCGCACGAACCTGCCCGAGCGTGACACACGCGCGACCCGAGTGCGCGTGGCGTCTCCCGCGCACGTCATCTGATCAAATGCCAATCAGCGCTGCGAGCGCTGGCGGCAGCGGTTCTTTCACGCTGAAACCCGCGAGCACGCCGTCACCGGGCCAGCTGATTTCGCCGGCGTGCAAGGCATGGCGTGCTCCGAGTTCGACTACGGGCTCTCCGCCGTAAATGGCATCCCCCAAAATCGGATGGCCGATTGCGGCGAGGTGCGCGCGGATCTGGTGGCGAAACGCGCTTCCGACCTCGAGTTCGACCAACGCTCGCCCGCGCCGCCGCTCGAGCACGCGATAGAGCGTGTTTTTTTGCCGGGCATAGCCGGAGAGATCGTCCGGCCCGAGCACGCGCACGCGCTCCGGGTGCGCCGGGTCGGGCGCGAGCGCGAGCGCGATTTCACCGCGATCGGCGAGCGTTTCGGGTGACACGACGGCGAGATAACGCTTCTGAATGGTTTCGAGCTCGAGCGCTTTGGTCAGCCGCGCGAACGCATCCGCGCTGCGCGCGACGAGCACGAGCCCCGAGGTTTGTGTGTCCAAGCGGTGCACGATGCCAGGCTCGCGTGCGCGGTAACCGATGCCGGACAGCTCCGGATAGCGTCCGAGCAGCGCGCCACACAGCGTGCCGCGCTCGCTGGTTTTGAGCGGCGCGCTCGGCATGCCCGCTGGTTTGTTCACGACTACGAGATCGCTCCGCTCGAGCCGAACTTCGAGCGGCAAATCTGGCTCGGGCGCGAGAAATTCCGGGTCGTTGAGCTCGACTTGGATCGTGGCGCCTTCGGTCAGCAGCGCCGATTTCTTCGCGCGTCTGCCGTCGATGCGCACGTGTCCATCGGCGCACAGCTCGGCTGCGCGATGACGGCCGAGATCGGGGATGTGCTGGTTCAGGAATTTGTCGAGGCGCTGGCCGTCGTCGGCGCTGCTCGCGAAAAGCTCGATCAGCCGCCTGCTCACCACAGACCTTGTACGCCGAGGCTCATGAACGAACGCGTCCCGCGCAGCGGATCTGCGGGTTCCATGTCGAAGTAAGGCGCGGCGTGCACGCGATTCGGATCGCTTGCCTCGAGCTTGCTCGAGCCGCGCGTGCTGAGCCAACCGATGCCGCCGCCGATGATCGTGCCGGCGCCGATGCTCGCGAGCCAGAGCCGATCGCGCGAGCTGCTCTCTTTTTCGCGCACCAGCAAAAGTGGGCTGGCCGCGGCGGCACCGGTGAGCGCGCCGAGGCTCGCCGAAAGATCGATCAGCAGCATGCGCGACGATGTCACGTGGACTTGGGTCGCGAGCGTGCCGGCGGCAAGCACGCCGAGGCCCGCGCCGTAACCGATGCCACGCTCGGGTGTGACTTTGGTCGTACCGCGATAATCGAGCTCGGTGAGACCACCGAGCAATGAACCCACGGCGCCGCCGGAGTGCGCGAGCACCGCGCCACCTTCGCTCATCGGCTTCAAACTGAGCGCAGCGGCGCTGAGCGTGACGCCACCCGCGGCCGCGACCAAGCCGTACACGTACCGGTCTTCGTCTTGAACGTGATAGCTCTTGGCGAGCAATACACCAGATGCGATTGGCCACCACGCGCCGGCCGATAAAAACCAAGCATCGCCGAGCGTGATGTCCCACTCGTCGGCGATGAGCATGGACGCGCCGAGTCCGATGCCCGTGCCGAGCGCGACCAGCGGGTAGGTCAGCCGCGCGTCGTCCGAGCCGCTCGCGTGTTGCAACGAAAAGCCGACGTAGCCGCCGACCACGGCCGCGTTCAGCGCCAAGACCGCACGCCCTTGCGAGCGCGGCGCTTCGGTCTCGAACACCTGCTCGGTTGGTTGCTCGTGCGGTGTGCCCTTGTCTGCGGGCGTACCTTTGGCGCTGCGCACGACGTCCCGCATCATCACGTTGGCGCGCACCTCGAGCTCTTGCAAATCGACGCGCTGAGTGCGTTCGCGCAGCACATTTTCGCCCGGCGCGACCGCCACGATGCGCAGCCGAATGCCGCTCCCCTCGAGGCTCACGCGCGGCGAAATGATCCAAGACTCGGTCGCGCGCTCGACGAGCATGTCGTCGGTCGGAATGCCGTCGCGCGAGCGATCCGAAACCGTGAGCGTCAGTCCGAGATCT
Source organism: Polyangiaceae bacterium (assembly GCA_036268695.1). Taxonomy (GTDB): domain Bacteria; phylum Myxococcota_A; class Polyangia; order Polyangiales; family Polyangiaceae; genus PMG-095. The sequence goes on from DATATR010000238.1 coordinate 12,166, forward strand.
TGCACGGCTTCGCTCAAGATAGCGTCGAGTTGGTGGGCGAGCCGCGTCACTTCCTCGGTCGCCTCGGGGTGCAGCACAAGCTCGGCTTTTTCCGGGATCGCCGTCGGCAACAGGATCGCGTCGTTTGGGCCGGCGAATGCCGGCGCTGGCGCGCTGACGATTGCCGTCGCGAGCGCCGCTCCGAGTATCAGGCTTCGCATGACAGAAGCCGCACGGCCTTTCGCTAGAACATCACCGTGGCATTGACCCACGCGTTGAAGGCGTGTGAATCGTCCACTTTGAAGCGATAGCCGGGATCGTTGATCGTGCGGCGGTAGTTCGGATTCGGAATGCCGGTGGCGCTCACCGCGCTGGTCGAAGTCGCGCCGCCGCCGGAGTGGCACGGCCCGGATTTGTTGACGTCGCTCGTGAAGTCCGGGTTGCACGCCTGATCGAAGGTGATGAAGTGCGACTGATTGATTTGGTAGCCGCCGCCGAGGTGAAACTTGATGTACTCGCCGGCTTGCCAGGTAAATTCGGTGCTGAGCATGTACTCGCCGTGCTGCTGCACGTCCGTGAGGCCGGTGAAGTACACCTTCTGCGATTGCGGATTCACCACTGAACCAGGCGGCGGATTCGGGCACATGCCGTTCACGAGCGCGGTTTGACAGCTCTCGTTGTTCTTTTGAAATTCGGCGAAATTCGGCGTGCGCAAGGACGGCGCGTCGCTCGAGCCGAGCGCGTCGAATAGCTCCGAGTAATCTCGGCCTTCGGAGACGTACGTGCCGGTGAAGCGGAAATCGATCGTGATGCGCTGGAACTGCTCCGGGATTTCCCACGGGATCACGTTCAAGCCGAGCAAGAGCGTGCCGCGCAGCGGGGGGTGATTGACGAGCGAGCCCTGCAAATTGGTCGCGCCGTAGTCGCTCGAGTCGTTCGGGAACTCGAACAGGGCGCGGAAGCCGCCGTACGGTTCGATGTATTTGATCCGGCGCGACAGGTAGGTGTGCGCTTCGAGCGCGGTCGTGCCGCGGCTCACGCCGGGCGAACGCGAGCCGCTGAAATTGCCTTCGAGCGAGCCAGCGTCAGCGTTCGGATATTCTCCCGACTTGCCGTTGCGGTTGATGTCCGAGGGATACGCGCACTGCACTTGTCCGCCGGCTTGGTTCAAGCCGCCGGTGTTGGTGTTACAGGCGTGCATCGGCTCCGAGACATTGAAGCGGCCCTCGATCCCGATCACCCAGGTGGGCTTCGTGAGATCGCGCATTTGATTCATGATCGCCGCGTCGATGCCGACGGCGAGGTACTCGATGCCGCTGCGCGTCGGGGACTTGAAGGGCAAGCTGAACAGCTGTTCGCCCGGGGCGCCCGCGAGCACCACCGATTGCTGACCCTCGCTGCCGGCGACACCGCCGAGCGAGCGATCGTCCGACAGGATGATTGGCACGCGCACGACTAGCGCGACGTCCTTGTACAAGCCGATGTCCGCGCGAGTCAAAAGCCGACTCGTGGTTTGCTTGTACTGGGCAGCGTTCATGTTGGCTTGCGTGAAGCCGCCCTGGCTGAGCCCGGGTTGCGTGATCGACGTTTCGCGCCGGATCGTTGCTGCCGACCAACTCGCTTCGTAACCGAGCGAGAGGTGGAGATCGAACGGATCATCGTCGTCGAACGCGTCGGCCACTTGCGTGATCTCGGCCGGCTCCCGCAGCACGGTCGGCTCGCTCACTTTGCGCGGTTCGTCGGCGTGGGCCGGAGCCACGGCCGTGAAAGCGGCACAGCACAAACCCAAGATCGGGGCGCCGACGGCGAAGCGCTTACTGATAAGGCTCATTCTTGCAAGGGGCACCAGGACGCCCACGTGGGACGCTAGCGGCGCACCGTCGAAACTGTCAACGGACCATCAGTTTTTCTGGGCGGATACCGCGCGCGGTACGCTTTGCCAAAGCTCGTCCGAGTGTGCGATGGATGCCCACAAACTCTGCCGCTCGGCCGGATCAGCGACGGTGCCCGTTGCAGCTGCGGCTACCGAACACGTCGCGCGAGCCGCTGCTCGGTCGCGCATTTGCGCGGCCGCGCGCGTTCCGAGCGAGCCCTCTTGGCCCGAATTCGGCGGCGCGAGCACGCGCGCCGCGCTGGCCGCCGCGGCTTCTGCCGCCTTTTGACACGCGTCGGCGCGTGCCTTCGGCATTGTGTGATTGCTCGGCACTCGCGCTTCCTGTTTCACGAGCAGCGGGTTCTTGATTGGTTTCGCGAGCTCTGGGTCGGCGGGTTCGAGCCATGCCTTCCCGCCGTTGACGCGCAGGTGCAGGCCGCGCGTGTCGAACTGCACGTCGATTGCGGCGTCTCCGTAGTGGATGCTGCCGAGCGGCGTCGCGATCAGGACCTCCGCGCCGGGTCGTACGCCAAGCGTGGTCGAGGTGGAGAGCCGGCCGCGAGCGAGCAAAAATTGTTCGCTGCCGTGCCGGCACGGCAAAAAGAGCCCGGGCCCGAGCAACTTCAATTCACGGCTCGTCTGCGTGTGCCGAAGCGATAGCGTCGAGTTTTCGTCGAGCTCGAGCCAATGCTCGCCGTCGAGTAGCGTGCCGACGTTCACTGGCGTGCCGTCGACGCGCGCTTTGCCGCTGACGGCGAGCGCGCGACACGCCGATTTCTCGCTGATCATTCGCGCGGTGCCGGCCTCGGCGGGCGCGTTCTCCGCGCTGGCCGAGATCGAGGGCGCCGTGCTCGCCGTCAGCGTGGCGCTCGCGCTGGGCGCGGACTTGGGCGCATTACCGCGCCGGCCACAGCCGGACCAGGCAACCCCAAAAAAAATGCTCACGGCGATCGCCGCGCGCATCTCGCCGTCAGCCCCCGCGCAATGACGGCGGAGGCGGCGGAATCAGCAAGGTCTTGCGATTGTCGTCGTCTTCTTCGTCGAAGATTTCGCCGGTGATGTCTTCGGCCGCGAGCTCTTCTTTGGCCGCGCCGAGCTCGCGGCTCGTGTCCGCCAGGCGATCGGCGAGCACGCCCAAGAATTGCCACAAGAGTTTGACCGCGAGCTGGTGCTCCTTGCGCAGGATCTCGAAAAACTCGGTGCGCCGGATCACCATCAGCTCGCTGTTGCCGTCCGAGAGCACCGTCGCCGAGCGCGGCTGGCTGCGCACGAGCGCCATTTCACCGAAGTGATCGCCGGCGTTGAGCGTCGCGAGCTCCGCGCCGTTGCGCATCACTTTGGCGTGGCCGGTGAGCACGATGTAAAGCTCTTCGCCCTTGTCACCCTCGGAGATGATGGTCTCGCCGTTGCCGTAGTTCGAAACGTCCGTCACTTGCAGCACGCGCAAGATCTCGCGATCGTTGAGCGGCCGGAATAGCGGCATCCGCGCCAGGATTTCGCGCTTCAATTGCAGCTGCTTCGCGCGCGTCTCGTCGCGCTCCGACACGTCGCCCACGGTGACGATGACGGAGGTGATGTTGTCTTTGCCGCCTTGTTCGTTGGCGGCGTCGATCAGCGATTTGGCGGCGGCGTCCGCGTCGGGGTTCGCGAGCCGCTTGCCGAGCCCGTCGAGATCTTCCTCGAAATAGCCGCACAGGCCGTCCGAGCACAAAAGAAAACGATCCCCGGCGGTGAGATCGAGCACCAGCGTGTCCGGCTCGACGTGCTCGTAGACGCCGACCGCGCGCGTGATCGCGTTTTTTTGCGCCAGCTGCTCGACCTGCTCGCGCGGCATCTTCTTGCGCTTGATCAGCTCGTTGTAAACCGTGTGATCTTCGGTCAATTGCTCGAGCACGCCGTCGCGCAAGACGTAAATGCGGCTATCACCCACGTAGATGATGAACGCCTCTTTGCCGATCACGAGCAGGCACACGAGCGTCGTGCCCATGCCGCGTTTTTTCGAATCTTTCGCGGCTTCGGAGTGCACGCGCTGCGAGGCGCGGTTCACCGCGAACTCGAGCATGTTCAGGATGTCGCGCTTGGTGACTTTGGCCGCGCCTTTGCTCGCCTTGGCGTAGTCCTGGAGCAGGTCGGCTTCTTTTTTGATCTCTTCGTGCAGCGTGCGCACGGCGAGCGCGCTCGCGACTTCGCCCGCGGCGTGGCCGCCCATGCCGTCGCAGACCACGAACAGCCCGAGCTTCTTGTCGACCAGGAAATTGTCTTCGTTGTGCTCACGCACCCGCCCAACGTCGGTCAGCGCAGCGAACGTGATCTCGGGCGTGCTCATTACAGTCCAGAATAGCCAAGGCTTTTGAGATCCGAAAGCGCCGCCCAACGCCGCGTGAGATTTCTCGCGATTTCCCGTTGCTAACAACCGTTTCTCGGATTGGTGCCTCGCTCGATTCACTCGGATTCAGTCCGGACTGCTCGCCCACATTTGGGGAATGTTTTTGGCCCTGCGCTGACTTTGGCGCTTGGCCGCCCGCGCATCTCGCCGGCGCGACAGGCGCCTGTGCGGTCAGGTCTCGTTGGCTCCCACCTTCATTCCCGACCCGTGATCAGCCCCGCGAATCAGCGGCTTTGTCTTATTTCCGGGCATCCGGCCCATACGCTTAGCGCGCGCTCCGGCGCGAAAGAATGCAAGCGAGATGCAGTGGACATTTTCAAGAAGCCAGAGCTGCCTACATGTTTACGCTCTCGTTCAGCGAGCTCGACCCCGTGCGAGCGACCACCACGTGATCGATCAACGGCACACCGACGAGCTCCCCCGCCACCCGCACCGCGCGCGTCATCGCGATGTCTTCGGGGCTCGGTGCGGGATCGCCGCTCGGGTGATTGTGGATCAAGACGATCGCGCTCGCGCCGTCCCGCAGCGCGGGGCCGAGCACGTCGCGCGTCAACAGGGCGCAGCCATGCAAGCCGCCCTGCGCGATACGGCGCGCCGATTTCAGCCCATATCTGCCGTCGAGCGACAACAGCCACACCTCTTCGTGCTCGAGTCCGCACAAGCGTGGCCGCGCCCAGCGCACGACGTCTTCGAAGCAGTCGAAAATTTCGCGCTCTTCGGCGAGCGCTTTCAAGAGCGCGCGCCGGCCGAGCTCGACCGCAGCGGCGATGCGCGTCGCTTTCGCCGGACCGACGCCGCGCCGCGCGAGCGCATGCGGACCGAGCCGCGTGATGCCTTCGAGCCCACCGCAATGATCGAGCAAGTGCGCCGCCGAAAGCGCCACCGATTCGCCCGCGCTGCCCGTGCCGAGCAAGAGCGTCAGCAAATCCACGTCCGCCAAACCTTGCACGCCGAAGGCGAGCGCGCGCTCCCTCAAATCCGGCATGTTCGCGAATTCCTCATGCTACGCGAACGCGCTGCACGAAGGATGCCGCCACGGTTTTGGCTCGGCCGCCTTTGATTTTGGGGTGCTCCTCGGCGGCGCTGGCCGGCGAAGCTCCGGCGAACGCCGCCCGATCGCGTTCAGCCCGTGCGCACGACGTCACTTGGCGCGACGAGCGCGCGCAGATCCTCGAGCGCCGCGCTGGCCAGCGCTTCGTCCCGCGCGTCGAACGTGATCAGCGTCTTGTACGTCGGGTCGAACCACTTCGGATACGAACCAATTTCGACGCCCGGGTGTCGCTCGACCACGCCATCCAAAATCGGCTTCAACGATACTTCTTCGGTGCGCAAAAAAAGCGCCCGACTGACGAACGGCGCCGGGCCGCGCAAGAACGCGCGCACGGTCAGCAATTTGAGCCGAAATAGCGCGGGAATGCCGGGCAGCATCCAGACATTGCGCGTCACCGGCGTCGGCCAGGTGACTTCGGGCGAGTCGCGCAGCACCGACCCGACCGGCACGCGCGCCATCAACAAATGAGATTCGGTGATGCGCTCGCCGTAAACGCCGTGGAGTAGCTCCGAGAGTTTCGGATCTTCGATCACGTCGAGCCCGAACGCGCGCGCGACCGCGTCGATCGTCACATCGTCGTGGGTCGGGCCGACACCGCCGCTGGTGAACACGACGTCATGGTTCGCGCTGAGCGCGGCGATTTCTTTGGCCAAGAGTTCGAGCTCGTCCGGCAGCATCACCACGCGTTCGAAGCGAATGCCGAGCGCGCGGAGCAGCTTCGCCAATTCCGCGACGTTCGCGTCCGCGACTTTGCCGCTCAAGATCTCGTTGCCGATCACCAGCGCCGCGGCGTTTCGAACGACCTCTTGAGTCATGCGCGGCGCGCTCCGAGCTTCACGGCAAGACGTCGAGCTCGCGCGTGATCGGGTCGCCGTTGGCGTCGACCGCGAGCAGCTCTTCGACCCGTTTTTCGGCCGAATTCAGGCGCGCCTGCGACGCGCGCGACAGCCGCACGCCCTCTTCGAACAAGCGCAGCGACTCTTCCAAATCCAGCTCGCCGCCTTCGAGTCGTTCCACGATTTCGTGCAGTCGCTCGAGCGTGCCTTCGAAGCTCGCGAGCGCTTCGTTCGTACTGCCGTTCGCTTCGGGCGCTCTGGTTTCGGCTTTCGTGCGGGTCATGGCGCTTCGGGCTTTGGAGCGTCCTCGGTTCCGGGCTCGGCCGCAAGCCTGAGCGAGAACGGGCCGGCGGGCAACGCGGGCAGCAGCAAAACTCCGTCGGGATCGGCAAATGCGGGCAGCGCCAGCCCGTTTGCCGCGATGACCAGCGCGGCGCCGCGTAGTGACTTCGGCGCGCCAGGCGCGAGGCTGAGCTCGAGCCAGGCATTGGCGTTGCCGCTCGGCTCGCGCGCGGGCTCGGCCGAGGTCAGCGCGAGCGCCGCGGCCTCGCGCACAGCGCTCGCGGCATCGAGCGTGCGCGCCAGCGCGAGCGCGCGCTTTTTGGCCGGCTCCGGCCGCTGTGCGAGCGCGTGCACGATTGCGAGTCGCACCGCGTCGTCGGTTTCGAAGCGGTAAGCGCGTTCGAGCACGCCGAGCGCGCTCGCTTCTTCGCTGCGACCGAGGCCGAGCGCGGCGTGGCTGCGCAAGATCGCGTCGTCGCTTGCGAGCAGATTGAGGATCTTGGGGCGCAGCGTGGGCGAATCGCGCAGCGCGAGCGCGCGGGCGGCGAGCGGCGCCGCGAGCCCACGCGCGTCGAGCAAACCGAGCAGTACGTCAGTCGGGACGAGCTCGGCGGCGCTCGGCGAAGCGAGACACGACGCGAGCGCCTCGCGAAGTGCCGGGTTCGTTTCGGAGGCGAGCCGCGCGGCGAGCGCGTGCGCGACTTCGGGCACGAGCGCAGCACGCGCGACCGCGCGCACTTCGTCCGCGCTCGCACGCGGCAACGATTCGGCGCTCGAGCTCGGCGTAAATATCGCGTTGGCCTCGGCAAGCACGGCGCGATCGCTCGGGTCGCGCGATGCATTGAGCTCGCCGAGCGCGCGGCTCGAGCCCGACGGCGTGCGGCCGAGCGCGACTTTTCGTGCGATGCTCGCGCGCAGCGCGGCGCGACGCGTGCTCGCGTTGGCAAGTGCGTGGCTGAGCTCGGCTTCGGCGTCAGCGCTCGGCGCGAGCGCGAGCTCGAGCGCCGCAGCCGACGACGAAACTCGCGTGCCGAGTGCCCCCCCCAAAAAAGAAAATGCCTCGCGCGTGCCAGTCAGCGCGAGCGCGGCGAAAATCGCGGTGCGCTCTTCGTCGCGGCCGCGGCGCGCGAGTCGAATCAGCGCGGGCGCAAGCGCGGGCACGCTGGCCGAGCTGGCGAGTTCGAGCGCGGCGGTGCGTGTTTGCTCGTCGTCGAGCAATGGGCGGAGCGCGGCGGCGGCATCGGCTGCGTGAAATTCGAGCAAAATGCGCGCGGCTCCGAGGCGCAACTCGGGCGCGTGCTCGTGCGCGAGCCAGTGGCGCGCGAGCTCGATCGTCTCGGCGTCGCCGAATTTCGCGAGCGCGACCGCGGCTTCGGCGCGGACGTCCACCGGCGCGCTGCGCACGATCTCACGGAGCGGCTCGAGCGCGCGCGGATCGCCGAGCTCGCCGAGCAGGGCGACCAATGTCTTGGTCGGCGCGCTGCGGCTTTCGGTCAGCGCTGCGAGCGTGCGCGGTGGGAACGCGGACAACGCGTCGCGCGCAGTCTCGGCGACATGCCCGGGTTGGCGTAGCGCCTTGCCGAGCGCCTCGAGCGCCGCGTCGTCGCTCGAGGCCGCGAGCGCGAGCGCCGCGGCGCGTTCAATCAAGCGGTCGATCGCTTCGGGCCGTTCGGGGTTCGTGCCCACGCCGACCATCACGCGCACGAGCAGCTCGCGAACGGCCGGCACTTTGGCGTGCGGCGCGAGCGCGCGCACGGCGATCAAACGATCCTTGGCGGAGCGCGCGGCGCCGCCCGGTTCGAACGATTTGAGCAGCAAATCCAGGGCCTGCGCGCTGCCGACGCTGCCGAGCCGTTCGAAGCCGCGCTCGCGCTCTTCGGCGTCCGGGCTGCGCAAGAGTGTCTCGGCGACGTCGATGCCGAGCCGGTGTTTGAGTGTATTTGCGAGCGCTGGCGCGCTCGGAGTTTGCGCGCGTGCCGCGTGGACGTGCGACAACGCGAGTAGCGCGGCGAGGCTCGACGTCAAAGCCAGCGCGGAAAAGCGCGCGCTCATTCCAGCACACCGATGCCGAGTTTACGCGCGGCCGCGCCCGGTGTCTTGGCGACCAGCTCGAAGCTCACCGTTTCCGCGACTTCATCCCGATGGGTGAGGCGCCTGAGCGCAAACACCAGCGTGAAGGATTCGTTCAGCGCGCGCTGCTCGGCTTCCGGCGTGGTCGCGCTGGGCTTCGCGCCGATCAACAAAATCATGTTCGGGTGCTGATTCAGGATTTCGCCGATCGCGCGCACGGTTCCTTCCGATTTCGAATCGAGCTCGACCGAATCGCCGCTTTCGACGAACGCGAGCGGGCCCTTGATCACGAGCGCCGGGTGCTTGCCGCTGCTGTCGAGACTGACCCAATCGGGTTTGAGTTTCTGGCCTTTTTGCGGCGTTTCTGGGCAACCGTCGTCGTCCTCGACGCCATTGAAGTTCTCGGGCTCGCTCGGACATTTGTCGTCTTCGTCGTCGAAGGTGTCGCCGTCTTGGTCTGGGCTCGGGCAACCGTCGAGCTTCGGATCCGAGCGCTCGGGGCCGGGCACGTTCGGGCACGCGTCGTCCGCGTCGAGCACGTGATCGCCGTCGTTGTCCGGATCGGGGCAGCCGTCGTCGTCTTGAAACGAGTCCATGTCTTCGGCGAGGGTCGGACATTTGTCTTTCGAATCGGGGATGCCATCGACGTCCCGATCGCGCTCGGGGCAACCGTTTTGTTTCGGATCGGCCGAGGCCGCGCCGGCTTGATTCGGGCAGGCGTCTTTGACGTCCGGAATGCCGTCGTGATCGTTGTCGGGATCGGGGCAACCGTCGTCGTCTTGGAAGCCGTCGCTGTCTTCTTTTTCAGTCGGGCAGCGATCGGAGTCGTCGGGCACGCCGTCGTCGTCGTTGTCGAAATCGGGGCAGCCGTCGCTGTCTTCGAAGCCGTCCTTGTCTTCGGCGAGCTCCGGACACTGATCGACGTCGTCGGGAATGCCGTCATGGTCTTGGTCGTGCACGCGCGGTGCCCAGCCGACGCCGAGCACCGCGCGCACGCTCGGCACGCCGACCGCGCTGTCGAGCGGCACTTCGGCGCCCGCGATCAGCGACAGCGCGCCCGGCGCGTAGCGCGCGGACAAGCCGATCGCGGCCGGCGACTCTGCGCCCGCGCCGAACTTCGGCGTGACCGCGATCGCGCCGTGGGTTTCTAGGTTCCACTCCCAGCGCCCCTTTTCGTCGATTCCGAGCGCTTGCGGACGTAAAGAAATACCCAAACCCCAAGGCAACTCATGGCCGAACGTTTCGCCGACGAACGTCTCTTCCGCGCCCCGCACTTTGACGCCCGCGGTTGCGCGCACGGCAATCGCGATCAAGCGCAGCTCGCTCAGCAGGCGTAGTTCGCCAGTCGCCGCGTCTTCTGCAATGTACGAGCGCTGATTGCCGGTCGGAAACGTGACCGCGCCGAGCGCCGCGACGCTGAAGCCACCGAGCTCGCCGCCTGGGAGCAGCACGGCTTTCAAATTCAAACGCAAATCGCCGAGCGCGGTTTGCGGCAAGGTCGCGCCGATCGCGCTTTCGCTGGTGCCGTCTTGATCGATCACGGTCGGCAGCTCGAGCCCGAACGCGAGTCGATCGCCGACGCCGATGTTGAACGCGTAGTCCATCGAGAACTGATCGCGCAGTGGTACCGCGACGGTGTTGCCGCTCGCGTCCGTGACCGTGACGAAGCGCCGCCCGTACGAAGCCCAAGCCGCGACGTTCCAGTTCAAAGTTCCGGGTGTCGCGGTCGGCTCGAGGTAGAGGCTCGCCGCCGGATCGGTCGACGGATGAAAGCCACGCAAGTCGAGCGACGGAATCGGATCGGCCTTGGCTGTCCCGGCAAACGAGCTCAGAAGCACCAGCACCGCCGCGCACCGGCCGAGACGCATGAAGCGTGAGGCTAGTCTGGTTTTTTGCATTCGGGGCGGCGATTTCTGGCGGGCATTGCGCCTCATTTCTTGCAGGGAACGCCGATTCGGCTTAGTCCCCGTCTCGATGGACGCCATCCGAATCCGCGGCACGCGCCGGCTTAGTGGACGCATACAAGTCAGCGGCGCCAAAAACGCGGCGCTGCCCATCTTGTGCGCGACCTTGCTTTCGGACGGCGAGAGTTTGTTGCGCAATGTGCCCGGCCTGCGCGACATCGAAACCACCGCCGCCTTGCTTCGTTACTTGGGCCGCGACGTGACCGTCGGTATTCCCGAAGTGCGCGTGCATGCGGGGCGCCGCGACGTACCGGCCGAGGCGCCTTATGATTTGGTGCGCCAAATGCGGGCGAGTGTGCTCGTGCTGGGGCCGCTGGTCGCGCGTTTCGGCAAGGCGAAAGTGTCGCTGCCGGGCGGCTGCCAAATCGGAGCGCGTCCGGTCGATCAGCATTTGATGGGGCTCGAGGCGCTCGGCGCCAAAATCTCGGTCGAGCACGGTTACATTTTGGCCGAGGCCTCGCGCTTGAAAGGCGCGGAAGTCGTATTCGACATCCCGACCGTGACCGGCACCGAAAATCTAATGATGGCCGCAGCGCTCGCCAAGGGCCGTTCCACCTTCGTCAATTGCGCGCGCGAGCCCGAAGTCGAAGAGCTCGGGCGCGTGCTCAACAAAATGGGCGCGCGCGTCGAAGGCGCGGGCACGTCGATCATTCATATTCACGGAGTCGACGAGCTCGCACCGTTCGACCACGCGATCATCGCCGATCGCATCGAAGCCGGGACTTTTTTGGCTGCCGTGGGCGCCGCGGGCGGCAATGTTTTGGTCGAAGGCTGCCCGCTCGACGACCTCGAGCCGGTGATCGTGAAACTGCGCAAAGCCGGGCTCGATATCGAGCGCGAAGGCGAAGACGTGCGCGTGAGCCGCGAGCGCCCGCTGCGCGGCGTGGACGTGACGACCGCGCCGCACCCCGGCTTCCCGACGGATATGCAAGCGCAGTTCATGGCGCTGATGTGCGTGTCGAAGGGGCGCAGCGTGCTCACCGAAACCATCTTCGAAAATCGCTTCATGCACGTGCCCGAGCTCTTGCGCATGGGCGCGGACATCGAGACGCACAGCAACACGGCGATCGTCGGTGGCGTCGAGCTGCTCTCGGGTGCCTCGGTCATGGCCACCGATTTGCGCGCCAGCGCGTCGCTCGTGATCGCGGGCTTGGTCGCGGAGGGCGAGACGATCGTGCGCCGCGTGTATCACCTCGATCGCGGCTACCAAGCGATCGAAAAGAAACTCGCCGCCGCAGGCGCCGACATCGCGCGCGTCAATCTCGCGGACGAAGACGGATGACCAAGCCGCTCACGATCGCGGTGCCGAAGGGCCGCATCATCAAGACGCTCGCGCCGCTGTTCGAACGCGCCGGGCTCGACACGGCCGCGCTGCTGGCCGACGATCGACGTTTGATCCGCTCGAGCGCGGACGGCAAATACCGCTTCCTCTTACTCAAGCCGGACGACGTGCCGACGTACGTCGAATACGGCACCGCCGATCTCGGCATTTCCGGCCGCGACACGCTGCTCGAGCGCCGTTACGATTTGTACCAGCCGCTCGATCTCGAAGTTGGTCAGTGCCGCATGGTCGTTGCGGCTGCCGCGGGCAAGGCGATTCCGGAATTGCCGCGCATCGCCACCAAGTTCGCGCGCATCGCGACCGAGCACTTTGCTTCGAAGGGCGTGCAAGCCGAAGTCATCTACGTGCAAGGCTCGGTCGAACTCGCGCCGCTCGTCGGCCTCGCGGACGCGATCGTGGATCTGGTCGAATCGGGCGCAACGCTACGCGAAAATAACTTGGTCGAAGTCGAAACGATTTGCCCGATCTCGAGCGTCTTGATCGCCAATCGTTCGCTCTTCAAGCTGCGTCACGCCGAAATCGCGCCGTTGATCGAGCGCCTGCGCGCGGCGATCGGTAGTTGAGAGTTCATCTGGCCTCGTCCCCGCTTTTGGGATTTTTTTGGCCCTGCGCTGCGTTTGGCGCTTGGCCGCGCCCGCATTTCGTCACGCGACGGGCGCCTGTTCGGTCAGGTCTCGTTGGATCGCGCCTCTTTCGAAAACCGTGATCAGTCTGGCGAATCAGTAGCTTTGTTTTATTTCCGTGCGTCTTGCCCAAAGCCTTCGCGCGCGCTCCGGCGCGAAAGAGACAGAACTGTTGCACTAACCAAACCTACCAGGAGCCTTCGAGTTGCAGCCTGCCGCCGTTGCTGGCCACGTGGGCAGCGACGCGCAGGGCGTGTTTTTCCTGGTTGTCGGGGCTCGGCGCGAGCACGAACAGGGTGACGCCGGTTGCGAGCAACGCGCCACCAACTGCGAATGAGACGGCCGCGGCTTCCGAGTAGTTGTTCGCGGCGTTGGGTTTGGTGGGCGTGCATTGCGGCGTGGGCCGGCTGCAGCTCTGGCTGTCGTCGGCGTTGCGCGACAGCGCGCTGAACACCGCACCCGCACCAATGCCAGCGAGGCCGACACTGCCGGTGACCACGCCCGCGGTGCGGAACGTCGCGCGGCGGCTCGAGCCCGCAACCGGCTCGGCCATCGGCTCGAGCACTGGCACGGTGACGCGGTATTCGTGCCCGTCATTCTTGGATACATCGAGCGTGAAGGTCCACGAACGATGGCCTTTGGCGAAGGCCGTGATGCGCTGCGCGCCAGCGTCGACGGGGATCATCGTGCCCCAGGAGGATGAGGGGATCGTGTTCGCGCCGAGTTGCACGTTGAGGCCCGGCACGCGGCTCGTCGGCGGGACGACGAACACCACGCGCGCGAGCCTCGGTTCGAGCGCGGCCACGCGCTCGGCGGCGACTTGTTCGCGGTCAGAGTCTTTTTTTGCCTGCGCGACCGCTTCGGCTTCCAAGAACGTGTGCCAGGCGCTGGCGTTGCGCCCCGCACGCTCGTAACAATCACCCAAATGGAGCAGCGTGCCGAGTCCGTTTTCCCAGGCCTCGCTGGCTTCGAACTTCGTGCACGCGGCGTCGGTTTTGCCGGCTTCGAGCAAGAGTTCGCCTTGATGAAACAGCGCATCGGCGCGCGCACTACGCTGATCGTCCGCGAACGCGGGCAAGCTCACGGCGAGCAGCGCCGTGCAGGTCAGCGATAGAACCAAGCATTTCATCGGATCTCAAAGTCTCCCACCGAAACTCTTCGGATCCCAGGCATTCCGCGCCGGTTTTGCGACGCGCTTCGGCACGACGTGGCGCGTCGCGGCGCTCACCGGTCGCGCCAACACCGATTTTGCGGCGGAGCTCGCCAACACGATGTCCGGATGTGGCAACTCGACGGGATTTTTCTGAGCATCTTGAATCGTGCTGGCTTCGATCGGCGCGTTCATGTCGCGCTGCGGTGCGATCGGCACGATCGGCGCGGCGCTCGCGATGACTGCGGCGTTCACTTCGTGCGCTTGACTCGAGCGCCACACGAGCGAGCCGCCGAGCATCGTGGTGCACGCGAGCGCCGCGCCGATCAGCGAAGCACGCGGACGAAAATGCCGCGCATGCCGCACGCGCAGTCCTTGACCGAGCACCGCGAGCGTTTCCGAAAGCGCGATGCGCTCGCTGCTCGGCGAGTGCGTCATGGACTCGGTCACGGTCGGGTTGGTGCGCGCGCCGGCCATCACGAGGCGTGCGCTGTTCGCGTACGCGGTGCCGTCCGCCGAGCCATACTGCGCGAGCTCGGTCGCGAGCTCCGCGACGTTCGACGGACGCAGTTCGGGATCGCGGTTCAAGCAGCGCAAAATCACCGCCTCCAAGCCGGCCGGCAAATCACGGATCAGCTCGCGCGGCGGCTTCGGATCGACGCCAATCACGCGCGCGCAAATTGACGGGATCGACTCGCCGAAAAAGGGCGATTGTCCGGTGCACAGCTCGTACAAGCACACGCCGAGCGACCAAATGTCGGCGCGCGCGTCCACGCTCGCGCCGCCCTTCATTTGTTCTGGAGCCATGTAGAGCGGCGAGCCCAAAAGCTCGGAAGGATTCGTGCGCGCCGCTTCACGGCCGT
>DATATR010000239.1:0-8215 GCA_036268695.1 Polyangiaceae bacterium
ACCAACAGATTATCGTGCATGAACGTGGGGAATGCGCTGAGCTTGCTCAGCCGATCTTGCAACGCTGCGCGGAGGTCCGCGTCTTGGTTCAGCGCGGTGCTGAGATCGATGAAGCCCTGCAACAAGAAGCGCACGAGCCCGAGCGACATCACGCCGTTGGTTTGAGGGTAAGGATTGCCCTCGTGCTGCGCGTCGTTTTGAATCACGTAGCGAGTGCCATCGAACATCAGATAGTCGCGCCAGAAGATGCCGAGTTGCTTCACTGCCTCGTAGAGCTTTTGCGCGTAAGCGAGATCGTTCGTGTAGTAGTAGTGCATCAGCGAATCGGTGATCGCGAACGCGCCGCAGGATTTTTGGTTCCACTCGTTGGTGTCGCCGCTGCCGTTCGGGAGTGGACCGATGTGCACGCGAAAGTACGCGCCGGTCCAGCCGCGCGTCGTCGAAAGCGATTCGGCATTGGGCAGCCAATCGATCAGCGGTTGGTCGTAGCTGTCGGCGAGTGCAACGTGATTCGTGGGAAAAGACGCGTAAAATGGCGCTTCGTAGTTGTAGTTCAGCGTGTAATCGCCGTTCCAAGCGGGAGACTTGAGCGCCCAGTTGCCCCACAACCCGGGCGCGGCTTCGCCCGTGCGTGAGACGCTCGCGAGCAAGTAGAGCGAGCCATAAAATTCTTTTTCGAGCGTCTTGTCCGGAATTTCGACGAACGATTGCTTGAAGAAATTCGCCCAGTAGGCCCGGTGCGCCGTGGTCAGCGCGTCGATCTCCGACGGCCCTTGCGTCGCGATGCTCGCGAGCACGTCGGCTTGGTAGGTCTTGCTGTCGGAGTAGCTCATGATCCCAGTCAGCAGATCGACCGTGGCGCCCGGCGCGATGCTGAACGAGAGTGCGCCATTTTCAATCGTGCCCGTCGCGCCGACCACTCGCGTCGCGAGGCGCACGCGCGGGGAGTCGTAGCCGCCGACTTGATCTTGGCTGTCCGCGCGCACGTCGTAGTAGAGTGTGCTGTCCATCGATCCGCTCGTGCCGGCGCTCGTGTCTGTGCCCGCGCTGAGCGTCGCGCTGACATCGATCGGCGAATTGCCGGTGTTTTTGAACTCGGTGATGAATTTATTCTTGGTCGTGTCGTCAGCTTGCACCCAGCTCCGCGTGCTCAGGGCACTGCCGCTCGTGGCGAAGGAGCCCGTGACCTCGGCCTGGCCGAGCCGCTCTTGCATCGAGTAAGAAGCGCCGGAAAGGCTCGGGATCGCCAACGCGAGCCGCGCCATCGACAAGACGTGCGCGCCGGACAAAGTCCAGAACTCGTTCTTGTCGATCACGAAGGTCATCGTGTCGATGTTGTTCAAAATCGCGACGCCGACGTCGCCATTTCCGAGTAGCGGCGCGTCGGTGGTTTCATCGGTGTCGTCTTGCTGCGGCGGCGCTTTGAAATCACCTTCGTAAGTGCTCGCCAAATCCGGAAAGCTCGCCGTGAGATCCACGGCCATGCCGGCTGCGCCTGCCGCGAGTCCGCCGCCCGCGCTGCTGCCGCCCGCACCGCCCCCGCTGCTCGCGCCGCCGTTCGTGACGCCACCGGATGCTTGTCCGGCACTGCCACCGCTCGAGCTCATGCCCCCGCTGCTCGAACCGCCCAAGCTGCTCGATGTGCCCGCAGAACCCGGCGCAGTCGGCGAACTCGACGAACTACACGCGAGCAAGGCGCAGGCGGCGCCTGCGACGGAGAGAAAAGATCGCATTCTTTTCCAATGGCCGGCAGCTCCCGGTTTTGATCACGCCCACTCGCGCAAATCGTGAGCGCGAAAAAATTCAGTGCGACAGGGACATCTCGCTCAGGATCGACGCGTACGACGTGCCGTCCGGCGCGACGTAAAGCACCTCGCCGGGCGATGTCGCGAGCGAAAGCTCTGAACCCGTGAGTGTTCCGGCATCCTCGCCCGCGCGCCAGAGGCGTAGCGTCGTCGATGGCGGCCATGGATTGACGAGCACGAGCGGCAGGCCGCGCTCGCTTTCGACTGCCACGTATTGAACCAGGTCGCTCCGAATCTCACTCGAGACGAGGAAGGCGCCGAACGCGCGCAGATCGCCGAAGCGCGCGTCGGCTCCGGCCGGCCAATTCGCGAACACGTGCACTTTGCCTTGGAATGATTGCAGTAGCATCTCGTCGACCGTGGCCGGTACCGTGTTGAGATTGGCGACGCCCGCGCCGATTCCGTGAATGTGCAGGTTCGGAAAGGTGTTGTTGGCGATCCATTCGTCGAGGTGACTCTGGATATCCGCTGGGTCATGACCGACGATCGCGGCTGCTGGGTAGAACGTGATCGTCCCGTTCGAGTCGTCCCAGCGGGCCAGTTCGTCGATCATGTTCTGCGCGACTTGCAGCAGCGCGGGGTCGCTCGCGAGACCGATCTGCAAACCGGGGTAGATGTGCAGCGAGCCGATCGAGTTGCTCGTATCCCAATCGCGCCCGTCTTCCGTGTAGCGAAAGACTTCTTCGCCGTCGCGCGTGAAGGTGGGAAACGCACTGAGCTTGCTCAACCGATCTTGCCAGTCCGCGCGCAACGCATCGTCGACACCGAGCTCGCTCGAGATGTCGATCGCGCCCTGAAGTAGGAAACGCACCAGGCCGAGCGACATCACGCCGTTCGTCTGAGGATAAGCATCCCCTTCTTGTTGAGCGTCGTTCTCGATCACATAGCGCGTTCCATCGTTCACCAAGTAGTCGTGCCAAAACGTCGCGAGCTGCTGAATCGGCTCGTAGATTGTCTGCGCGTACGCAGGATCGCGCGTGACGTAATAGTGCATGAGCAAATCGGTAGCGGCGAATGCGCCGATCGATTTTTCGTTCCACTCGTTCGTGTCGGCACTGCCGTTCGGGGGCGGCCCGATGTGCACGCGGTAGTACGCGCCAGTGAAGCCGCGCTGCGTGGCCAGGCTCTGCGCGAGCGGGAGCCAATCGATCACGGCCTTGTCGTAGGCGTCGGTGAGCTCGACGTGGTTTGCGGTGAACGCCGCGTAGAACGGCGTCTCATAGTTGAAGTCGAGCCCGTAGTCGCCGCTCCAGGCGGGATTTTTCATCACCCAGTCGCCCCACATGCCCGGCGCGGCCTCGCCCGATCGCGACGTACTCGCGAGCAGGTAGAGCGACCCGTAATACTCCCGCTCGATCTCCTTATCTGGAAGCTCGACGAATGACTTGCTCCAAAAGGCATTCCACCAGTCGACGTGAGACGCGCTCCGCGTGTCGATGTCGCTCGGCTCCAGGGCGGCGATGGCCGCGGACGCTTGCGTCGCGTAATCGGGATCATCCTGGTTACTCATGACGCAGGCGACGAGCGTCGCGGCTTGACCCGGCTCGAGCTGAAACACGAGCTGATCGTTGTCGATGCTGGCCGCAGCTCCAATGACGCGAACCGCGACGCGGACCCGATGAGTATCGAACCCGGCGACTTGATCCGTGGCATCGCCACGAACGTCGAGATAGAGCGCGTCTCCGTCCGAGCCGACCGCACTGGGAAACGTATTGTCGTGCCCCGGTGCGAGCGACACCGTGACCTGTTTCGGCGCGGCGCCTGCGTATTGAAAAGTCGTAAACACTTGGTTGTGCTGCGTGTCGTCGGCCTGCACCCAGGTCTTGGTGCTGATCGTGTCGCCGCCGAGCGCGAAGCTCCCCGTGACGTCCGCCGGGCCGATATTCTCGCTCATCGCGTACGACGCCCCGGTCATGCTCGGGATCGCGAGCGACAGCCGGGCCATCGCCTTCACTTGTCCTTCGGCGAGCGACCAGAACTCCGTCTTGTGCAGAATGAACGTCATCGTGTCGATGTCGTTCAGGATCGCGACGCCCAGATCGCCGTTGCCGAGCAATGGCGCGTCCGTTGTCTCGTCCGTGTCGGTGAACATGGGCGGGGCGGTGAACACGCCGTGGTACTCGGCGGCAATCGGAGCGGGTGGAGCAACGGAAGCCGCCGCTTGCCTGCCGAGCACGACGTCTCCGCCGCGACCGCAGGCCGCGAGCATGAGCGCAAGCCCAATCGCAGCAACCGCTTCGCGCAAGTCGTCGCTTGTCACGTCAACCGAATGTTACGGCAAAAGTAGGGCCCGAAGTTGGGCCGCATGTAGGCTTTTGGGGTGCCTCGCCAGAAAACGAGCTGCCAAGTCGCGTGCGGCCCCGCGCTGCCCGGACTGCGAAAGCGCCTCAATTCGCAGGTAGCTCGCTTCGGGTCGCAGCACACCTTTCGGGAACGTCTGCTCGTACTGATTGAGCAGCGCGAGCGCACGCGCGGGATCGCCGCCGGCGAGGACAGTCCGCGCTCGATCGAGCGCGGCGACTTCGGCCTCGAGCGACGATGTTTCGGAGAAATTGCTTTGCTCGGCGGCCTTCGAAGCCACTCGGTGATGCGGCGCCGTTACGGTCACCGAACTGTCATTGTCGTTCGCTTCGCGCGCAGGCGACACGGGCGCCGCACTTGCTTCGGTGTTCGGCACTGCCATCGGCGCTTCGTCAGCGTGAGCGATGGGCTGCTCTGGCTCGCGCGTTCGGCCGGCACTCGCCGTTGAGCTCGGCGCTCGGTGCAGGGTCGCGTACGCGCTGACCCCCGCAGCGCCGACAAGCGCCGTCGCAGCGATCCATTTCACCAGGCCGAGCCGACGCAGCGCGCCCCAAGTCGCGCTCGCGCTCGCGCCGCCGCTGCCGAGCGCGCCCACCACGCTGAATGCTGCAAGAATCTCGTGCCGAACCTGTTCGGGTGCAGACTCAGCATCCAGACGTGCCGAGGCGATCAAGCTCCGCGCGAGCTCTTCCGCAGTGGCCGGAAGCGGATTGTGCTCGGTCATCATCGTGCCTGCCTTTCCTGCTCGTGGAGTCGCGCTACGTGCTCGCCGAACGCTGCCCGCGCGCGGCGCAGCCGCGAGGCCACCGTGCCGGGCGGTGTGCTCATCAGCTCCGCGATTTGCGCCATCGTCAGCTCCTCGATCTCCGAGAGCACGAAGACGGCGCGCAGCTCCATCGGCATCAGGTCCAAAATTCGATCGAGCTTCGCGCGCCGAAGTCTCACCTCCAAATCTTCGTCCGGGCCGGGTCGCTCGTCCGCACGCGAGGCGAGCAGATCATCTGGAACTTCGCGTCGGCGGGTTCGGCTCCGGCGCTGATCCGAAGCGACGCGCAGCGCGGTCTGAAAGAGAAAACTTCGCTCGCTGCCCTCGTGCACGAGGTGCAGCTTGCGCGCCATCACCAGAAACACCTGCTGCGCGGCATCCGCGAGGTCGGCCTCGAGCACGCCCAGCCGGCGTAGCGCTCGCCAAATGAAATCGACGTGCTCATTGACGATTGCGCGCCAGCGCTTCTCGTAGGCCGCGCGCTCTTCGGGGCGCACCGCCGCCAGAAACCGATCGTCGACCATCGAGTTCGCCATCCGCGTCATCCCCTAATGGCCGGTCGAGGTGCCGTTTGATCACGGCCAGCGGACGCCGGCGCCGAGCGCGAAGCCTCCGAGTACAGCCGGAACGGCATGGACCACCACGCGTTCAGGAACGACGAGCACGAACGTGTCGCGCGCAAGCGGCGCCTCCAATCGA
The DNA here is from genome assembly GCA_036268695.1 of Polyangiaceae bacterium. Lineage (GTDB taxonomy): Bacteria > Myxococcota_A > Polyangia > Polyangiales > Polyangiaceae > PMG-095. Next base: position 5,572 of record DATATR010000239.1, read on the forward strand.
CCTTGGGCCTCGACGAAGAAAGACCCGAAGAGCAACCAAGTAAACCGCGCCGAGCCGCCCAGCGCAAGCCAGCGACGGCTCTCCACCTCCGGCGTCGTCACGCCCGCGCCGGTGCCGGCGAGAACACCGAACTCCGCGAACGCGCAGGGCGTCGCGCGCAGGGCATCGAGCAAGCGAAACTCGAACGGGCAGCCGTCGAGCGCCGCTGCGAGCCAGCGGAATTTTGCCGAGCCAGGCGGCGCGGCAACCGACGTGCTGATGGCACCGGACAACGACAAGCGCGCACTCGGTGCGAGCACGGAGCTCTGCTCGAGCTGGCCTTCGACGAACAGCGACGCACTCGGCGCAAGCTTCGGAAATAAACCCAGCACCGCGCCGCCGTCGAGACCTGCCGCGCCGACCACGCGCGACGGCGATGTTCCGCTCGCGCGCGTTCCGTGAGTGGTGCTTCGAGTTTGCCGAGCTTCGTTGGGCGTCGCTGGCGATGGCTTTGGCGGAACCGGAGCCGCGTTCGAGTTGGGCTCTGACGCGGCGCTGGCTGATGGTGCGGCAAGTGGGTCGACGGTCAGCGCGGCGACGAGCGCGAGCGCCGACACGACGCCGGCGCACGTTTCCCCCGCGACCTCTCGCGTTGCAGCCGCGCCCGCGGGCCCGTCGATTTCGAGTCGACCGACGCTGCGATCCGGCTCGCTCGACAACGTGACCGAGAAGCTTCGCGACGCGCTCGGCGCGCCGGCAACGAGCACAGCGCGAGTCGTGCGCGCTCGGAACTCGCGTTCGAAGGTCTCGGCGGGCGGACAGTCGGGCGGCGCGCGGTAGGTCCAAGCGATTGGCTCGGGCTCTTCCGCTACGCTCGGACGCGTGAAAAAAGTGCTCGCCAGAGCCAGAGAAATCGTTGCGATCGATCTTCTCGCGATGCGACGCACGCTGACACGTTCCTCCAGATTGGCGCGCGTGTCATCGTCGAATCGATGCGCGATGCGATGGACGGAGAGCATCGCGGTTGACGACCCGCGGCTCGCGCAATACCGCTCGTCGTCAGCCCATTCATTCGACTATGCTCCGCGCGAGATGGTAATCGACACATTCGAATTTTGGACTCATCTCAAGGTGGAGCTGTCGGATACGGGCGTGCTGTCGTGGCGTCAGCTCCTGAAGTTCGAAGCTCCACTCGCTGCTGTCCGCTCGTGCACGCTGCGAGCGCGCACATTCACGGGGCTCTACGAGCTCGAGTTCGTTGCAGACGAGAGCGGTCGCAGCAGGTTGCGTCGGCTGACCGCGCTGCCCGGAGATCCCGCGTTCGATCGCCTGGTAGCAATGCTTCGTCAGCGGCTCGCGCCAGGCGTTCCCTTCGTGGACGAGATTTTCGTTCCGCTGACCGATCCTCAGCGGCTACGTAGCTATGATCTCGGCGCGCGCGTCATGGGCAGAACGCTGCCGCGGTGGGGGTTTTTGCTGCTGCTCTATTTGTTGAGCTTCATGATCGTTCCCCTGTTGCTCGCGATTTGGATCCAGGCGAGCGGCCGCTACCGCCTGAAGACCGACGGCGCGGGCCTCACGGTAGTCCGGCTGCTCACGCGGCGGATTGCTTGGCCCGATCTGCGGCACGTCGAGTCACAGCGCATCATGCAGTATCAAAATGGCGTCCGGACCGGCATGAAGCTGCGGCTTCGCCTGCACCACGCTCGCGGTGACCTCACGGTCTACATGAATCCGGTCCTCGGCGAAGCGCTGCTCCGCGAGCTCGCCGCGCGATCGATCGCGATCTCGCGTTCGACGTGAGCGGCGCGGTGCTGCGCAACGGCCAAGCGACACCAAGCGACACGACAATCAGCGCCGTTGGGCGAGTGCAATCTCGCATTGTCTCGACCCGGCAGCACGCGGGTCATTTCACCATGTGACAGCGATTGCTGATTCGGTTAACCATCTAGCCGTCATGAAACCGACTCCTCAAGGCTGGCCGCGCCTGTCTGCTTCGGTCTATTACGACGATCCTCGTGCTGCGATCGAATGGCTGTGCAAGGCCTTCGGCTTCGAGAAGCGCCTCGTCGTCGAGGGGGACGGTGGGACGATCGTCCATTCCGAGCTCACCTTCGGCGAAGGCCTGTTCATGGTCGGCGGTACCGGAACGAACGCCAAACGCCAAGAATTGAGCGCGATTTACAGCTCGCCGAAAAGCATCTCTGGCAAGATCACCGGCGCGCTCGCGTTCTTCGTGGACGACTGCGACGCGCATCACGAGATTGCCGTCGCGAACGGCGCGAAGATCGTCCGTGAGCCGACGACCAACGATTACGGCGACGACTACTGGACCGATCGCAGTTACGGCGCGCTCGATCTCGAGGGCCACCTCTGGTGGTTCATGCAGCGCATCCAGGGCGGCTAAGAGTCGGCATTCGCTCCTACTGCGGCGCGCGGCGAACGTATTTCTCGGCCGCTTCGAGGATGGTCTCACTAGCGACCTTCGGGCCTTCCCAGCCCTCGATGCTCACCTGTTTCCCGGCGATCTTGCTGGCCGTGATGAAAAACTGCTCGAGCTCCTCGATCACGCGGGGAGCGAGATCGTAAACCTGCTTGAAGCGCCGATCCTCGACGGGCACGACGATGACGCGATCGTTGCGGACATGCTCTTTCTTGCCCTCTT
>DATATR010000240.1:0-23962 GCA_036268695.1 Polyangiaceae bacterium
GTGGCCGCCGCTGCCGCTGCCCGAACCGCTTCCGCTTCCTGAACCCGTTCCCGAACCAGTGCCCGTGCCGGTTCCAGTCGTTCCGGACCCGGTTCCCGTTCCAGTCGTTCCGGACCCAGTTCCAGTTCCAGTCGTTCCGGACCCGGTTCCCGTTCCTCTCGTTCCTGTCGTCCCGTTCGTTCCTGTCCCTGTCGTCCCGTTCGTTCCCGTTCCGCTCGTTCCTGTTCCCATCCCGTTGGTCCCGTTGGCCGTGCCGGTCATGCCGTTGCCAGCGCCCATGCCCGCATTGTTCGTATCAGAGGCGGTGCCGGTCGCATCGGAGCTGGTCGGGCTCGACGCGGTCGTCATGCCATTGGTCGAGCCCGAGGCGCTGTTTGCAGGCGGATTCGAGCCTCCGCAGGCAAAGCAAGCCATGCCAGCGACGAGACCAACGGTGACGAGATTGAATCGATTCATATGCACTCCTTGGTTGATTCGACGATGCTGCTCGCCTCGTCGAGGCGCGGGCTGGCTGCACTGCCCGTGCCAGTCGGCTCCGCAAAAATGCGCGACCGCCCGCGCTACCCTGCAGAGTGAGTGCATCGGTTCAGTTCTGGCGCGTTGCTCCGCTCGCGATTTCGAACTTGGCGAGCCGGTACCGCAGCTGGTCGCGCGTCAACCCGAGCAGGCGCGCGGCGCGCGTCTGATTGTTGGAAGCCATCTTCAGTGCTTGAGCGATCAGCTCGCGTTCGAGTTCCGCGAAATCAATGCCGCCGACAGGGAGTCGAAATGAAACTCCCGACTTTCGTGCGTCGGACTCGGGAATGTCGTCTGCCTCGACGATGGCTGGTCCAAACTCGTCGGTCAGATGCCAGATCATTTTTTGGAGCTCCGCCACGTTGCCAGGCCAAGAGTGCTCTTGCAGACGCTCGATCGCGCCCGCGCTAAAGCGCGTGACAGGTGCTCCGGTTCGTGCGGCGGCGAGCTCGGCAAAGTGCCGAGCCAACTCTGGAATGTCCTCTAGCCGATCGCGCAGCGGCGGCAGCTGAATCGTGGCCGGAAAGGAAAAAGCCAAGTCCGTCCGCACGAGGCCGTCCCGCGCGGCGTGGGAGAGCGCTCGGCTCGACGAGACGACGATGCGCATCGGGAATGCTTGTTCGCCGAGCAGACGCGAGAGCGCGAGCTGAACTGAAGCAGGAACGTCGCATAGCTCGTGCACGAAAACCGTTAGCCCGAAGGATTGTGTGCCGCGCTGCACGCGCAACGACGTGCGTCGACGTTCGAGCTCGTGCAGGCGTGCTGGGCCGTCGAGCTCGAAGAATTCACCCTCTGGGTAGGTCGAGAGATGCAGCGCGCGTGCAGCGTGGCGCTTGCCGACGCCGAACTCGCCGCTAATCAGCACCGGCACGCGAGAGCGGCGCGCCATTTGAGCCACCGCGTTGCGGACCTGCGCCATGACCGCGCTCTGGCCCACGGTCAACGGCTCTGCTTCCTTTTTTTCTTTCTCGCGCTCAGCGCAGTCGAAATCGGCGCTGGCGCCGTGCTTGAGAGATTGCAATGCCTCGTCGAAGCTTCGCGCGACATATCGGGCGAGCGGACTCGGACTGTCCGTATGCTCGAGTTCGGCTTTGCAAGCGGCAACGATTTCTTCACGGTGTGCGAGCATGAATTCGTAGAGGGGCATGGTGGCTTCTCGGTTGGGATTTCTTGCCGGATCATCATTGCCAGGAAGGGATGCCGCGTCTGTCCGTACGAATGCCGACACAACTTTGCCACGCTCAAGACCTTCAATCGATCGTGCCCAAACAGTCACTCAAGACGCGCGAGCGGTGCGCGCGGCCTCCTAAAAAATAACGGCGAGGCTGCGCGCTGGCCCGCGATATTTCAGCCGTGCTTCGCCGCTTCGAAGCGCGGCAGCAGAGCCTTGGTTGCGTCTTCCCCGATGGCCTTTTGCGCCTTCGGAAAAAACTCGCTCTCTTCTTCATTCACGTGAGCTTCGACCAAACTCACCAAGCGCTCGAACGCTTGGCTCCACTGGGCGTCTCCGAATGCGAGCGCATCCACTGCTTGGATTGCGGCCTCGAGCTCTTGCGCCTCGCGCGCATGCTCGGCCGAAATAGCGGCGGTTTCCGGATAGCGCGCGAGCTCCGGATAAACCACGTCCATTTCAGCGCGCTCGTGCGAGAGGAGCTCGCGGCGAATGGTCGGGTAAAGCTCGCTTCGAAGCTTCACGTCCGAGCTCATCGACACGCGCTTGAGTAGCGCCGCGACTTTGCCGTGTTCTTCCATCAGATGCTTGAAGACGCCAGTCAGGCCTTTGAACGTCGCTTTGACGTCCTTGGCCGCTCCCATCGCCTTCGATGCTGCGTTCTCGATTGAATTCGGCATTCGTACCTCCTTGGAACTCCGCTGACGGGCAACTCACGTGCCGCTCCGACTGCGGCTCGATGGTTGCATTCCGAGCGAGGCATGTTCGCACAGGTCTTGTTGCGATTTGTGATGGGTGGACTCAGCGTATCTTGCTTTGCAGCAATAGGTCAGGGGTTGAAGCCCGATCGCTTCGCCGGCATTTTTGCAGCGGCGCCCGCAGTCGCGATCATTTCTCTCGCGCTCAGCGCCGAGCAGCACTCGACTCAATACGTCGCGATGGAGGCTCACGCTATGGCACTCGGCGCCATTGCGCTTGCGGTTTATTCACTGACTGTCGCGCGGCTCATGCGGGTGCGGCGCTTGCCCGTGTGGGTGGCCGCCGCGGCAAGCTGGCTCGTTTGGATCGGGGTTGCTGCGACTTTTCGCTGGATTTGCTTGCCATGACCGGCTCATCGCCGCACTTCGACAGCGACAGCTTTCTGCAAACTACCATCGGCGAATACTTGCTGCGCTTTGGCTTCGGGGGTGCAATTAGTGTGGTCGCGTTTTACGTCGGGCACCGCTTCGGTCCGGAGCTCGGCGGATTGTTGCTCGCCTTTCCGGCGCTCTTGCCCGCGAGTCTGACATTGGAGGACGAGCACGAAGCGCGCAGCGCCGCGGTGATGCACGCGCGCGGCGCGGTCCCCGGCGCGATCGGATTGTCGCTCTTCGCGTTGGTGGTGGTTTGGGTCACAGCCGAGCACCTCGCATTCGCACTCGGCGCCGCGACTTTGGTCTGGCTCGTTTCGTCCGTCGCATTGTGGCGCGTCACGCTCGCTTCGCGTTAGTGTCGGCGCGACATTGACAATTCGGCCCGCATTCCGAGGTCACATTGTCCGCACGAGGCAACAAACTACGCCTCACCCGCAGTGGCAACGCACAGAACGGCCGAGCGGTCAGCGCCGTTGCGCAAAAATCGAGGTTTCGAAGCGCGCGAGTAGATCAGTCGCGTCGTCGTAGATTGCGAGCGCGCGGCTCAGTGTTGCATCCGGATGTCCACCGCAGCGCAGGGCGACTGCGCCGACCCCGGCCTTCGCGGCTGCATCGACGTCATAGGGCGTGTCTCCGAGCATCACGGCTTCGGCCGGTGAGCACTTCGCCTTCGCGAGCGCTACTTTCACGATGTCCGGATCCGGCTTCGAATGCTCGATTTCGTCCGACGAAGTTTGCTGTTCGATGAACGGCAATGCGCCGCAAATCTCCAGTAGCGGCCGGAGCTCGTCTTGCTTTGCGGAGCTCGCGACGACGAGCTTCAGACCGGCGCCGGACAAACGCCGGAGCAGCACCTCGGCCTTGGGGAACGCGCGAATCTGCGGCAGATAGACTTTGCGAAAGTGCGCCGCGCGTTCGACAGACAAGCGTTTGCCCTCGCGCGAATCCGGGTCGAGCCGCGTGATTTCCGGAATCAGCTTGTCGCCGCCTTTGCCGATCAGCTCACGCACGCGCTCGAACGTCGTGTCGAAGCCGTTTTGTCTGAAGACTTCGAGCCATGCTTGCGCGTGCGCGTCGTTACTATCCACGAGCGTTCCGTCGACATCGAGCAGTACGGCTTTGAGCGGTTTCATCCTCAGGCACTCAGCACGGCGCGCAGCGCAAAGCCGGCCACGATCGCTGTCAGTGAAAGCGGAATCAGCCAACCCAAGCTTTCGCGCAGCCCGAGCTCGCGACTGCGAGCGAGGGCTCGCGCGTCGAAGCGACCGTGAGCCCGTTCGATCCCGGCGACCGGCGCGAACAAATTTGCGGCGGCGCCTCCAGTCTGAGCTTCGCTGGTCATTTGGCCGTCCCAGGCTTCACTTGCCGCGAGTCGATCGCCGAGCGCGGGAAAGAGCTTGTTGCCGATGATCGTCTTCAGTGACGGCCACCCGACGTAAAGCTCCCTGCGCCGGTGCTCAATTGCCCACAAAATTGCCTGCGCGCCGACCTCGGGCTGAAAGATCGGCGGCACGGGTTGTGATTTGCGCGGCATGCGGCTCAAGCACCAATCGAACTGCGGTGTGTTCAACGCCGGCATTTGCACCATCGTGAGCCGAAGCCGACTTCGCTCGTGAATCAACTCTGCGCGCAGCGAATCGGTGAAGCCGCGAATCGCATGCTTCGCGCCGCAGTAGGCAGATTGCAGCGGGATCGAGCGATAGGCGAGAGCCGAGCCGACCTGCACGATCGTGCCGCGATCTCGGTGCCGCATGCGCTTGAGCGCGGCCATCGTGCCGTACACGACGCCGAGATAAGTGACCTCGGTCGCGCGCTTGAACTCGGCCGGCTCGATTTGATCGATCGGCGCAAAGATCGTCGTCATCGCGTTATTGACCCAGACCTCGATCGGACCGAGCTCCGATTCCACCAAGCTCGCGGCTTGATCCACGGCGTCCGCGTCGGCGACATCGACCGATAGCGGCAGGCATTTCACGCCGTAACTCTCGATTTCTTCTTGCGCGTCGCGCAGGCGCTCGTTGTCTCGCGCCAAAATCGCGATCTGCGCGCCCGCTTTGGCGAAGGCGATCGCAGTCGCTCTCCCGAGGCCCGCCGAGCCACCGGTGACGACGACAATTCGATCCCGGAATCGATCTCGCTTCGTGTCACTTCGTTTCACGAGCCCGCTGATGAGTCGTTTCATGCCTCCGTGGCTGCAACATCCATTCCGAGGCGGTGATCCGACGTTGTGGCGGTATGTCGCGCACTCGAGTTGGCATCTCCCCTGCTTACTTTCAAGGAGTGCGCGCCAGTTGCCTCGTTGAACGGTTGTCGGTCTCGACGATCGATGTGCCGACCGATTTACCGGAGCAAGACGGCACGCTGAGCTGGAATAAAACCACGCTGGTCGCGGTCGAGGCCGCGAGTGAAGGGGTGAGCTCGCTTGGCTATACCTATGCGGACAGTGCAACCGCCAAGCTGATCGAAGAAAAACTCGCGCCAATCGCGCTCGGCAGCGACGCGCTGTCGCCGGAGTTCGCATTCACGCAAATGGAGATCGCTACGCGCAATTTGGGCGCAGACGGCATCACCGCGATGGCGATTTCGGCGCTGGATTTGGCACTGTGGGATTTGAAAGCGCGGTTGCTCGAGCTGCCGCTCGCCACGTTGCTCGGCAAAGTGCGCGAGCAAGTGCCGGTTTATGGCAGCGGCGGCTTCACGTCTTACGACATGGCTACGCTTCAGCGACAGCTCGCGGGCTGGGTCGAAAAGCAAGGCATGAGCCGAGTGAAGATCAAGGTCGGTGCCGATCCGGAACGAGATCCGGCACGGGTGCGCGCGGCGCGTGAAGCGATCGGCGATCGCTGTGAGCTCTTCGTCGACGCGAACGGCGCGCATTCGGCCAAGATCGCGCTCGCTCAGGCCGAGAAATTCGCCCAATTCGCGGTCAGTTGGTTCGAGGAGCCCGTGTCGTCGGATCGGCTCGACGCGCTCCGCTTCGTGCGCGAACGCGCGCCAACTGGCATGGAAATCGCCGCTGGTGAGTACGGTTATCGCCCTGAGTATTTCTTGCGCATGCTCGAAGCTCGCGCGGTCGACGTGTTGCAGCTCGACGCCACGCGCTGCGGCGGCGTCACTGGCTTCCTGCGCGCGGCGCAGCTGAGTCAGGCGTTCGGTGTGCCGCTCTCGACGCACTGCGCGCCGGCCTTGCACGTGCATCTCGGCTGCGCCTGTGGCGCCGTACGTCACCTTGAATATTTTCACGATCATGTCCGAATCGAACGCGCGTTGCTCGGCGCCCGGGAAGCACAGAGCGGCGTACTCGGCATCGACTCCGCGCAACCTGGCTTCGGGCTCGCGCTGAACAGGCAGGAAGCTTTGGGCCGCGAACGAGCACGCGTCGAGTTGCGCGCGCACTGACGAAGGAAAAAAGCATGACCACGAGTAGCGTCGTTCGGCCGGAGCTGGTGCAACTTCGGCGAAAAGAGGAGGAGCAAGCCGGGGCATCACCGATTGCGCTGCGCGAGCTCTGGGCGCGTTTGCGCCGAGATGTTTCGGGCGAAGTGCGTTTCGATGACGGCAGTCGCGGGCTCTACGCGCAGGACGCGTCGAACTACTTGCACGTGCCGATCGGAGCCGTATTGCCGAGAACACGTGCGGACGTGCTCGCGACGCTGCGCGCGTGTCACGACTTCGGCGCGCCGGTGCTCGCACGCGCCGGCGGAACCGGCCTCGCCGGGCAGACCTGCAACGAAGCGGTCGTGATCGATGTCTCGAAATACTTGAACCGGGTGCTCGAATTCGAGCCGGCGGCGCGTCGCGCGCGCGTCGAGCCCGGGCTGATCTGTGACTCGCTGGGCAAGCAAACCAAACCGCATGGCCTGACCTGGGGACCCGAGCCCGCGACACACGATCATTGCTGCTTCGGCGGCATGCTCGGCAACAACTGCGGCGGCATGCGCGCGCAGCAAGCCGGCATCGCCGTGCATCACGTCGAAGCCATGAACGTCGCGCTGTACGACGGAACCGAGCTCGACTTGGGCTGGCTCAGCGAGGCCGAATTTTCGCAAAGAGCGAGCGCGAATACGCGACAAGGCCAGATTTTTCGCGCTCTGCGCGAGCTCAGAACCCGTTACGCAACGCAGATCCGCGAGCGCTATCCGCGTCTTCCGCGCCGCGTCTCCGGCTACAATTTGGACCAGCTACTGCCGAACGACGAAGGGCGGATCAATCTCGCGCGCGCCCTCGTCGGCAGTGAGGGCACGTGCGCGACGATCCTCGACGCGACGCTCGGGTTGGTGGATTTTTTTCAGCATCGCGCGGTCGTGGCGCTCGGCTACGACACGGTCGAGCACGCGGCGACGCACGTGACAGAGGTGCTCCAGTTCGAGCCGCTCGCCGTCGAAGGCATGGATCGAATTCTTTACAATCAGGTCATTGCCAAGCACATGCGTCAGGAAAAATTCCTGAACGTGTTGCCGAAGGGTGACGGCTGGCTGCTCGTCGAAATCGGCTCGCACGATCCGGACGAAGCGCGACAGCGGGCCGAGCGCTTGATCGCGGAAGTCGAGAAATCTCGAAAGAACTTGATTGAGGCCAAGCTCATCCTCGATCGAAAAGAGCAACAGCATCTCTGGGACGTGCGCGAAGCCGGACTCGGCGCGACTGCGTTCGTGCCCAATGAGCCAAACGCTTGGCCCGGGCTCGAGGACTCCGCGGTGCCGCCTTCGCGAATGGCCGAGTATTTGCCCGACCTTCGCACGCTCATGAACAAGCACGGCTATCGCGCTTCGCTCTACGGTCACTTCGGCATGGGCTGCGTGCACTGCCGGATCGACTTCGAGCTCTCGAGCCACGATGGCATCGAAAACTACCGGCGCTTCATGCACGAAGCGGCCGAGCTGATCTGCCACAAGTATCAGGGATCGATCTCTGGCGAGCACGGCGACGGGCAGAGCCGCGGAGAGCTACTCGAAATCATGTTCGGGTCCGAGCTCATTCAAGCATTTCGTGAATTCAAAGCGATCTGGGACCCAGATGGCAAAATGAATCCGGGTCGCATCGTCGATGCGCGGCCGCTGAGCAGCGATTTGCGGCTCGGCCCCGACTACGATCCCTGGCAAGGCGAGACGCACTTCAAGTTCCCAGAAGATCAAGGCAGCTTCGCGAACGCGACGCTGCGCTGCGTGGGAGTCGGCAAGTGCCGCCGTCTGAACGGCGAAGGCGAACAAGACACGATGTGCCCGAGCTTCATGGTGACGCGCGAAGAGCAACACTCGACGCGCGGGCGCGCTCATCTTTTATGGGAAATGCTGCGCGCCGAAAAGACTCCAATCCACGATCGTTTCCAAGACGAGCACGTCAAAGACGCGCTCGAGCTCTGTTTGTCTTGCAAAGGCTGCAAGAGTGATTGTCCCGTGAACGTCGATGTTGCGACTTATAAGGCTGAGTTTTTGGCGCACTACTATGCAGGGCGAGTGCGCCCGCGCCACGCGTATGCATTCGGTTTGATCGATCGCTGGGCGGAGCTCGCGAGCGTCGCGCCTGGTCTCGTCAATTGGCTCACGCAATCGCGCTTGCTTTCGCCACTGCTGAAGTTCTTCGCGGGCATGACACAAAAGCGGCGCATTCCGACGTTCGCACCCGAGACCTTCCGCGGCTGGTTCGAGAAGCGCACGCATCGTGCGGGCAGCGGAAAAAAAGTGCTCTTGTGGCCGGACACCTTCAACAATCATTTTTATTCGGACACGGCGCGGGCGGCGGTCGAGGTGCTCGAAGCGCTCGGCTTCGAGGTCGCCATTCCGCGCGTGAAGCTGTGCTGTGGTCGGCCGCTCTACGACTACGGCATGCTCGACAAAGCCAAGGTCTATCTCGACCGGATCTTGACCGAGCTCGAGCCCGAGCTCGAAGCGGGTACGCCGATCGTGGTGCTCGAGCCGAGCTGCGCGTCTGTCTTCCGCGATGAGCTCCCGAACTTGATGCCGGAGCGCGCGGCCGGCAAACGACTGACGGCGCAAACCTTCTTGTTGAGTGAGTTCTTGCTCGAACACGCCGCCGAACGAATTCCCCGGCTTTCGCGGCGCGCGCTCGAGCAAGCGCATTGCCACCACAAATCACTCGGGTTCGAGGCTCAAAAAAAGATCTTCGAAAAGATGGAGCTCGCCGTCGAGCGCCCGCCTTCGGGTTGCTGCGGGCTCGCTGGCTCCTTCGGCTTCGAAGCGGAAAAATACGACGTATCTTCCGCGTGTGGTGAGCGCGTGATTCTGCCCGCCGTGCGCAAAGCGACGGATGAAGTACTGATCCTGGCCGACGGCTTTAGCTGTCGCACCCAGATCGAGCAAGGCACCGGACGCCGTCCGTTGCATCTCGCCGAAGCGCTTCAACTCGCGCTCGGCTCGGCGACGCACACCGGCCGCGCGGAGGCCGAGCTGGCGGAGCGTCGCGCTACCGCCGTCGACCGCTCGATCGGCAAAGCGCGACTTGCTTTCGTGACCTGCGCGCTCCTTGCGGTCGTCGCGATCGTGGCTGCGAACGTCGTCTTGCGTTCGAGTCGCGGGCCAGCGATTCGCGGCACGAGCGCGTCGCCGGGGCTGAGCCTGCGCTAGCAGGGTGTTGAAAAACACCCTGCGTCACGACAGACCAATGCCAGGCATACACGAGAGGCCAAGGGCAAGCATCACGAAAGCCTCACTTTTATGGGCTTTCGTGATGCGCAGCCCGCATCGAGGTGACGTCGTGCATTTAGCAGGGTGTTTTTCAACACCCTGCAAGCCGAAACCGGCTAATCGGCGGCGAACGCGATCGTCGTCATCAGCGCGTTTTCGCTTTGACGCGAATCGAGCCGCGTGTGCTGCACGACGATCGGCACATTCGACTCGAGCACGCTCGAATACTCCGTGCCGAGCGGGATGCGCTCGGGGTCCGTCAGATCATTGAACCGCACGTGCTTCGTACGGCGAGCGGGCACGACAATGCGGTACGGCCCGGCCGGCTCGCGCTCGGCAAAGAACACCACAATCATCACGGTCGCGTCCATATCCGAGCAATTCAATAGACAAGCGGCTTCGTGACTCGTCAGCTCGGGTGCGGGCCCGTGACTCTCTCGAGGAATATAGCCTTCAGCGATCGCCCAGCGCAGTTTGCCAATCGGTGCCATTCATCGTGGTGAAGCATGGAGCATGCCGTTCGATTTGCCGTCGAGACGCTGCGATCCGAACGACGGTTGCGGTCAGTTCGTCAAGCGTGCGAACTTATTGTCATCGGAGCGGATGGAAGGCAGCCGCGGGAACTCATTCAATACCGACGCTCGGCGGCGGTTCCAGGGATTGAACTGCTCGATGCCGAGCATTCGCCGCGCGAGTGGCGGCTGATCAGCCCGTGTTACGGCCTTTGCTTCCAACAAACTTGGCGCGGCCGCGTGTCGTATCGCGGTCGCGTCGGCGATGTGACACCCGCGCACGCCTTCTGCGCTTATGCGGATGAGCCAATTGTCGCGGTTCCTGCGCAGGGTATCCCCGGCTCGTTCAAATCGCTGATCATCGCGCCCGACTTGATTCGGAATTGGGTGCTCGAATGCCAAACGCGAACGCTGCCTGCGGAGTGGAGAACGCTATTTCCAGCCGTTTCGCCGAATTTGCTGACGACATTTCGAGCTTTCTCCGACGCGCTCCAACCGGGAACTTCGGACTTGGAGTTGCAATCGAGTACGGCCGACCTCGCGCAGGCGATCGTCTCGGAGTTGATCGCGGGCGCCTCCGACGCGCCGCCTCGTCAGTATCTCGCTGTTCGTCCTGCAATGCGCATGCGCGAGTGCCTCGAGGAAGCGGGGCTGAACGTCGACCTCGAGACGCTCGCCCAAGCTGCCAAGCTCGATCGATTTCAGGCGCTGCGCGCGTTCAAGAAATGCTTCGGACTGCCGCCACACGCGTACCAACTTCGGCTGCGAGTGGCCCGAGCACGGATCCTGTTACTCGAAGGAGCTGCACCGGCCGACGTGGCCGCTCGCTGCGGATTCACGGACCAAAGTCATATGATTCGACACTTCAAACGGATCGTGGGTGTCACGCCGAGCCAGTATGCCGGGAAGAGAAAAGCCCGTGCGCGAGCGCCCAAATAGCCCAAAAAATCGGCCGGAAAAGTGTGGGAAGGCAACTTTTTTAGGGAAGAAATGAGAAGTTGCGAGAGTATCGGGCTGTTGCGGGGCGCGGGATCTGCCTGCGACGCGTTCGGGCGATAGTAAGAAAGGGAATTCATGAAGCACATGCTCAAACTGAGTCTCGGGACGGCGGCGATTCTGATGTTCGCGATCGGCTGCGGAGGTAGCTCTGCGAGCGGGACGTCCGCGGGTGGTTCGACATCTTCGTCGGCTGGTGCGTCATCATCGTCCGCTGGTGCGTCATCTTCATCGGGTGGCACGTCGTCGTCCGGCGGCTCGTTCTCGACGAGCGTGCCCGCGTCGACCTCGCTCGGCAGTCTGACCAGCGATCAAGTCGCGAGCATCTGTGCGGATCTGAACAGCTACCTGACCACGGGCTCGTTCGCGAGCGACCTCTCTGACTACGAATGCAAATCGATCGCCGTGATCAGCGCGGCAACGGCTTCGAGCGACGCAGCGGCGCAGACCGCGTGCAAGTCAGCGGAGGCGAGTTGCACCCCGACCACCGGGACGCAGACCGGCACGTGCACGCCCCCGGACAGCACCTGCACGGCGACGGTCGGTGAGCTCACTACGTGCTTGAACGATCTCGTCAAAGCCGTGCAAGGCGTAGACGACTCGATCCCGTCTTGCGACACGCTCACGGTCGCTCAGGCGGACGCCACGCTCGCCGCGCTGGCCAGCGATGCGGGCGCGGGCTTGGCCGATCCGCCCTCATGCGTGAGCTACGAGGCCAAGTGCCCCGACTCGAGCATGTTGCCGCAAGGCATGTGAGCGCGCGGACGTTACCCGGGCGATCCAGTCCGTTACGGCAAAGTGGTGCTCCGGCTTCGGGAGCACCACTTGGTAGAAAACCATCCGATCTCGATTCGACCGTGGGTTCGAATCCAGAGTGCGGACGGGGACGCGGTGGCCTCAATGCATCGATGCGTGCGTGCTCGCCGAGCCGTGACGTAGCAGTAGGGTGTAATCGGCCAGAACACGCGTTGCTTCGTTCAAGATGATGTCGTCGATGCCGGCGAGGTCCTGCTCGCGGCTTTGCAGTGAGCGGCTCGTGGAGGCCGTGTTCCGGTCTCGCTCGGTCTCGTCGGTGAGCTTCCGGGCCGGCGGTAAGCCGGGTGACTCGGCGTCTTTTAGGGTGATTTCGTATGCCGTCGGGGCGGATGCGCGCAGCGCTTTGCTGGCGGCTTCGCGCTCCGCGAGCTCGGCTTTGGCTCGCGCGACCTCCGCGCGTCGTTCGGTTTCGTTCAACGAGACGGATTTTGTCGCTATCTTGGCGCGCAACTGAACGATGTCGTCTGCGAGTAAGGCAAACGCCTTTTCGCTTCCCACACGCGCTTTCGATGCTGCGCGCAGTGTCTCGAGGTAGGGCTCGACCGCGTTTACCTGCTCGTGCGGAACCGGTGGCACGGCATCCCACGGCAGCGGGCTCTTCATCTCCGACTCGCTCACGTCGCTCGAATCGCTCGGCGACGGCAATACGATGTCCGACACGACCCCGCGAAGCTGTGTCGATGCGCCATCAGGCCGGTAGAATTTTTGGATCGTGATCTTGAGCGCGCCGGGATCGGACGTGTGCGCGATGCCCGCTTCATCCATGATGCGCGCGAGCGGCAAGATACTTTGGACCGTGCCTTTGCCAAAGGTCGACGAATCGCCCACGATCACTGCGCGCCCGTAGTCCTTCAGCGCGCCGGTGAGGATTTCGGAGGCCGATGCGCTGAAGCGACTGGTGAGTACGACGAGCGGTCCTGTGTATTGCTCGGTCGGATCGTCGTCGTCGCCGACGTGAACGGCACCATTGGGATCGCGCGTTTGCACGACTGGTCCGGAGTGAATGAACAGGCCGGTCAGGCTGATCGCCTCATTCAGCGAGCCGCCACCGTTGTGACGCAGATCGAGCACGATGCCTTGCACCTTCTCTGCCTCGAGCTTTTTCAGCAATCGCGCAACGTCTTTGGTGGCGCTTCGATGTTCGGTGCCTTCATCGCCCATGTCCGCGTAAAACGAGGGCAGATTCACGACGCCGAGCCGCAATGACTCGTGCTTTGCGAGCGGCAAATCGAGGATCTCGGCGCGCGCAGCTTCGTCTTCTAGCTTGATCGCGTCGCGCACGAGCGGCACGAGCTTGGGTAGCGAACCGTCCGGCGCGCCGTCGGGCAAGATGCTGAGCGTCACCGGAGTACCCTTTGGGCCGCGAATGAGCTCGACCGTACGTGAGAGCGGCATGTTCTTGATTTCGACCGCTGCTTTTCCGGTTTGGGCGACCGCGACGATGCGATCCCCAGGCTTCAACACGCCGCTTCGCGCCGCCGGTCCGCCGGGGACGAGCGCGCGAATCACACAAGCGCCGTCGGAGTTTTCCAGCGTCGCGCCGATCCCGAAGAGCGCGAGATTCATTTGGATTGATAAATTCTCCATTTCCTCGTGACCGAGGTAATCAGAATGTGGATCGTACACGTGCGCGAGCGCATTGAGATAGATGTCGAGCACTTCGTCCTGGCTCAGCCCCTTCATCAGCGCAAGCTCTTGGCTATAGCGATGCTCGAGCGTTTCGACGATCTTTGCGGGTGGAGCGTCCGCGAGCTTCTCTTGCAGGTATTCGGCGCGGAGCCGCTGTCGCCAGAGCGCGCGCGCGGCGGCGAGATCACGCGGCCGCTCCGCGTGTTCGCGATCGAGCGAGTAGACGTCGTGCCCCGTGAAATCGAAGCTGTCCGTGTGCAGCAGCTCGGTCGCGTACTGGGTTTGTTGCTCGAGCCGTTCGAGGTAGCGCGCCCAGATCACGCGCGCCGCGCTGGTATCACCCGAGTTGCGGGTGAGGTTGGCCAACGTCGGGCGGTAGCGCGCGAACTCGGCGATATCCGATTGCAGGAACACCGAGCGGGAGCCGTCAATGGAATCGACGTATCCGTCCAGGAACTTCGCGGCCAAATCGGCATCGAGCGGGTGATGCGCGAATTGCGAACGCTCGAGCATGTTCGTGGTCAAGCGAATGAGATTGGCTTCCGTCGAGGGCTCAGCTGGCGCACGCGGCGCTCGAGCCGCGGAGACGGCGGGCGACGGCCCGGGCGCACGCCCACGCACGCCCGGCGAGCAGGCGCCGACGGCTAGCGCGATGACAATGAGACGAGACACGATTCGATGGCGAAGTTTCATAGCTATTCCACGAATGGCGAGCGGAACCGTTCCGCGGCGCAACTGCAGCTTGAGCTCGATTCATTGCCTGAATCAGGCGCCTACCTTACAAATGCGTAAGAAACTTGCTCCTTCGCGCACGACGAACCACAACGTTTCACAACCCGCGAGCCCGGCCATTTATGCCGGAGCTGCGCTCGAAGCGTCGTTTTCCGTTTTTCCGCGCTCGAAGCAGGCGCGGTGGCAATCGATCGACAGCGAGCCCAAGGTCTCTCGTAAGTCACCGCGCTCACGCGAGCGAACGCGGCAACACGATCTCGAAAATGGATCCGCGACCGAGCTCGCTCTCGAGCCCAACGCTGCCGCCGTGCGCTTCGATCACTGCTTTGACCAGCGACAGGCCGAGGCCGAGCCCGCGCGTGCCGCGGCTCGGATCGGCTCGGAACAGCCGCTCCCAAACGCGCTGGCGGTCCGCTTCTGCGATGCCGACGCCGGTATCGCTGACGCGAAATAGCGCGCGATCGCCGAGCGCGAGTACGGACACCTCGATCCGGCCGCCGGCTGGCGTGTACTTGATGGCGTTGTCGATCACGTTCGCACAGGCTTGAGCAATCCGTCGGCGATCGACCGACACTCGTACGTCCGGCGCCAGGTGCGTGACCACCGCGACGCCTGCTTCCTTCGAGACGAATTCGTAGAGCTCGACCGCCTCGCGCGCGATCGCGCCGAGATCTTCGCTGTGCTTATCCAGGCGCATCGCACCGGCTTCGGCCTCGACGATGTCGGTCAGCGTCGTCAGCATGGCGAGCACGCGGTCGCATTCTTCGATTACCTCGGCGAGCGCTTCGCGTTCCTGCGCAGTATCCGCGGGGCGCTGCAACGCCAGCTCCGCGCCCGCGCGCAAGCGTGCGAGCGGCGTGCGCAAATCATGAGCTACGTAGTCGAGCGATTCGCCCATCGCTTTGACCAGCCCTTGGTTCTTCGCGAGCATTTGATTGAACAGCTGAGTCAGCTGCGACAGCTCGTCGCTCTGAGCGCGAGTTTCGTCGCGCAGCCCGAGATCGCCGGAATCGACGATTTTTCGCGTCGCTCGCGCCAGATCCGTGACCGGCCGCAGGGTTCGCCGCGTGATCAGCGTGGCGCCGAGAACCGCCGCCGCGAGGCCCGAGAAAAAAATCACGAGCGACGTCTCGCGCAGCTCTCGCCACAGCCCTCCGCGGTCGTCCTGGAGCGCAATCGAAAGCTTTCGTCCCTGCGACACTGCGGTCGCCGCGACGTGCCAGTCGCTCGTCGCAGCGATGGAGTCGCTGGGCGCTGCACTGGCCGCGCGACGTGACGCCTCGTCCGACGAGACTACGAAGAGTTCGACGTCGCGTTCGTCGGTGAGGCGAACGGCCGAACGCGGCCCAGGCGAGCAGTCGAACAGCGCTTGTAAGGCAGATGTGCCGCCGCTCTCGAGCGCTTGGCGATAGCGCGCAAGCGCTCCTTCGGCGGAGCGAGCGCGCTCGCGTTCTAGCGAAGCTTCCGCGCGGACCGCGAACACGACCGCGGCGGCGAGGAACGAAGCGACCGTGACGAGCACGTACCACAAGGCGAGGCGAACGGAGAGCGAGCTCCAGGCGCGCGTGCCGCGCGTCTCCGGTTCACTCGGCGCGGAGGACATACCCGACGCCGCGCAGTGTGTGGATTAGCTTCACCGAGAAATCGCGGTCGATTTTCGAGCGTAGCCGGCTAACGAGTACGTCGACGACGTTGGTTTGCGGATCGAAGTGATAATCCCAGACGTGCTGCAGGATCATCGTCTTCGATAACACTCGTCCCTGATTTTGCAGCAGGTACTCGAGCAGGACGAACTCCTTCGTTTGCAGCTCGATCTCTCGACCGCCGCGGCGCGCCCGGCGCGAAATGACGTCGAGCGTGAGATCGGCAATCTGCAGCTGACGCTCTGGCGCGACAGCCGGGTTTGCGCGGCGCTTCAACGCTGCCATGCGCGCTTGCAACTCGGCGAACGAGAACGGCTTGGTCAGGTAGTCGTCCGCGCCTGCTTCGAGCCCGCGCACGCGATCATCGACCGCCGCGCGCGCGCTGAGCACGATGATCGGCACGGCGCACTTCGCCTCGCGTAGCGCGCGAATCACCGACAGCCCGTCACGCCCTGGCAGCATCAAATCCACGATCGCCAAATCGGCGGCGGGCTCGCGCGCCAGGCCGAGCCCTTCGTCTCCGCTGCGCGCCCAGGAAACGACGTGACCTGCTTCGCGCAGTCCTTGGCTGACGAAGTGCCCGATCTTTTCGTCGTCTTCGATCAGCACCACGTGCACTCGGGATGGCTCCTCTTTAGCTGCCGATGACCGATTCGAGCGCGTTCATGCTAACCCAGCCGCGCGCCGCTTCCGGAGCGCGCACGCGCGCGAAATCACCGTAGCGCGCGCCGACCGACACGACCACTCCGGTCGCGAGATCCGCGCTCGCTCCAGAGCCCGCGTACGGTGCGACGAGCAAACCTGTGGCGCTACTCACCACTGCCAGCGAGCGACTCGAATGGCTCGACTGCACGAAGCCCACGGCACTGAGCGCGAACAAAGCACTGGCCGCGAATGCGAATCGTCGCGCGCTACTCGAGGTTTTGCCGAGCGCAATGGCGCCGGCGAGCCCTAACCCGGCCGCCCACCCGAAGCTGACGAGCAGAAAAGACCACTCGCGCGGCGCAAGCCAAGTGACGGCCCGGTCGAGCGGCGAATCGACAGCGCGCACGTGCGCTCGGTCGAGCGCTGAGCGCACGAAATCCGCACGCGGAGCGAGCAACCGCGCGCGCTCCGCCGCTAACACCGCGGCAGCGCGATCGCCGTTTTTTAGGGCGCTCTGGCTTTCGGCCACTAGGCTCCGCGCTTGGGCGGCTTCGACTCGTAGCGTGTGCACGCTGAACGCGCCGAAACAACTCAAGGCGATGAGCGCGAGAGCGAGCGCGGCGTAACGAGCGAGACGCGGAAAAATTCGATCAGTAGTCATGCGGCGTGCTTCAGACTTTCTTCGATCGAGGAACAGAGCGCTCGGAGCTCCACGCGCTCGACGCTGCGCCGACCGAAGCGCAGCGCATCCGAAGTAGAGAAGGCTTGCACCAGCGGCTCGGCCTGATTGCCGAGCTGAGCTCGCAGCGCATCCGGCGTGATTTCGCCTTCCGCGACACCCCAGCGCCGCGAGAAGTGCATCACGATCAGCCGCCGCGCTGCTTCGAAGAAAGCGCTCGCGCTGCCCTGCTTCGCGCTGCGCCGAAGCGCGCGATGCAAGGCCTTTTCCGGATCGCGCCGCAGGCCAAAGCGCGCGAGCGCCGCCACGAGCAGGAGGCCGAGCAGCGGTGACAATCGCAGGGCGATCGTCCTCGGGTTATCCACGAGCGAACTCGGCGGCGGAGCGGGCAGCGAGCTCGGCGGCGCATCTTCGGCAGCTCTCGCCCTCGGCGCCTGCATTGACGCGCTCGGAACGCTTGCGGCCGCCGGAGGCGCCGCTGGACCCGCCACCAACACGGTGATTGGCGCCGTGCTGACCGAAGTATAGTGACCGGAGATCGGATCGAATACTGCGAGCTCGATCGCGGGGATCGTGAGCGCACCGCCGTGCGTCGGGATCAGGACCTGCTCGAACGTCTTCTGCCCCAGTTTTTTGGCGGGGGCGACCGCTTCGCTCTTCGCACTCATGGGATATGCTTTGAAATCGGCGGAGCTCGCGACACCGGCCAGCTCGACGCGATCCAGATCGCCGTCACCCTTCACGGTTACAGTCAACGTGAGCGGGTCGTTGGCGCTGCCTTGGTCATTGGAAAGCGACGCGCGCAAATCGAAATGCCCGACCGCGCCGTTGAACGTCGGCGGCTGTCCGAGCACGGGTAACGCCTGGATCTCGAGCGGATGCGCGTTCGCTTTCAGTGTCAGCGCGTCGTCGTGGGCCGCACCTTGCAGTGGCTCATCGAAGCCCATCGGTAGCGAACGTTGCATCGACTGAAACATTCGTTGAATGCTCGTGGGGTCGAACGGATCGACGTTCATCATGCCTTGGAAGGGATCTTCGTCTTGATTCGGGTCTTGCTGGGGTTCGCGGACGACCGACCTCGGCGCGGCTTCGTGGTAACGAATGCGAACCGGGAGCTCGACGGAGAGCGTGAGCGGCCCGGCCGTCGACGGCGTGATTGTGCCAGTCCAAGTCGCGACCAACACCGGCTCACCATCGACGATCTGCGTCGATTGCCGCGGATCCCGCGCAATATCCGAGGTGAAGATACGCTCGGATTTGAGTTGCGGCAGGCCCTCGAGCGTGACGCCTTCGACCGCGCGGAATTGAGCGCTGATCGTGATCGGGATTGCTTGCCCGAGCCAGGCTTTCTTGCGACCCAAATCGAGCCGCAGGAAAGCGCGGGCGTGGTGAACCCGAGCAGCCGAGGGCGGGCTGACCTGAACGCTCAATGGCGCGGGCGCTGCGACGGCCGGCGCTGCCGCGAGCGCGAGTGTCGCCGCGAGACTCGCAGCGCTGAGCAAGATTTTCGAGTGGCGCATGGTTCACCAATCCTTCTGCGGCTGATCGTCGTCGTGTTCGGATTGCGCGTTGCCGAAGCGGACGTGGCGCTCTTCACCTCGCAACGAGCCGAGCAGCGCGCGCGCTTCGCCTGGGGAGAGCGCACCCGGCGCGCGTTCCTTGCCAGTCTGGTCGCCTGCTTTTGTCTGCTCAGCGCGAGCGTTGCGCAAGTCAGTGTTCGGTCGCGCGGCACCTTGATTTCCCGGCTCGGTCTGCGCGCCGGACGAGGGCTGCTGGTTTTGGGCCGCGCTGCTGCCGTTCTTTTCTTTCTCGGGCGTGGCGCTTCGATCTTCTTTTTGTCCGGGGCCCGCTGCCTGTCCGTTCTGGTCCGGTTTGTCGGGCTTGCCGGGCTGGCCTTGGCCGCTCGCTTGGGCCTTTTGGCCTTGCTTGTCTTTTTGGCCCTGCTTGTCGCCACCAGCTTTGCTCTCTTTCTGGTTTTGGTTCTGGTTCTGGCCGCTGCTCTGCTTCGGCGGCGGCGGCTCGTTTTTGCGCTGCTGCTCGAGCTCGGCGAGCTTGCGCGCGACGAAGTCGCGGTTGTACTTCGCGTCGGCATCCTTCGGGTTCAACTTGAGCGCGCCGTCGTACGAACTGATCGCCGCTTTCCAACGCTCGATCGTTTTCTCCGGCGTATCTTTCAGCGTCGTCGCGCCGAGGCGGTAGCGCGCATCTCCCAAATCGTAGAGCACGCGTTCTTGTAACTTGGGCTCCGCGAGCGTCAGCGCTTTGCCGAGCGCCGCTTCCGCTGCATCGAAGTGCCCGGCGCGGTAGGCTGCGGCGCCCGCGTCGATCGCGATGCGCGCATCGTTCGGGTGCGTGGCCTGCTCGGCGGCATACTGTTTGGCAGCGTCCGCGAATTTGCCGGATTTGTACGCTGTTTCCGCGCTTTGAACCGAAGCCTGTGCACTAGCGGGCAAAAGCACTAAAAGCACTAAGACGGCCGCGGCAGCGATCGCGCCGGCCCGTGCGCCACTCGAGCCACGGCTCCCGCTACTCGGCGCGCGACGGCGAACTCCGAGCAACGCGTCGAGCGCGATCCCGAAGAGCGATAGTGCCAGCGGCAGCACGAACCATTCGCGATAGACGCGGCGCAGTTTCGCGCCGTGCTCCAGGTGCGAAAGTGGCGCCAGTGACTCGGCGTACAATCGCTCGAGCCCATTACCGTCCGCGCCGAGTGGTCGGTACGTGCCGTGCGCCGCTTGTGCGATCGCACGCAGCCCCGGTTCGTCCAGGTGCGAGCGCACTGGATTGCCGCTGTCGTCGCGCAAGACGCCAATCGTCGCGCCTTGCTCATTCTTCTGCGGTACGAGTTCACCGGCGGGAGTTCCGACGCCCACGGTGTCGATCACGACGCCCGCCGCGCCCGCGCGCCTGGCGGCTTCGAGCCCGTGGCCCTGCAAGTCCTCGCCGTCGGTGAGCAGCACCATCAGCTTTTGGCTAGCGGAATCGGCTTTCAGCGCGCTCACCGCGCCGTCGATCGCTCGGCCGATGTCGGTTCCGGGGCGCGCGATGATCGAAGTATCGAACGTTCCGAGCGTCTCGAGCAGCGCGCCGTGGTCGAGTGTGAGCGGGCTCTCCAAATAGGCATCTCCCGCGAACGCCAAAAGCCCGACGCGATCCTCTGGAAATCGAGCCACGAGATCGCGCACGGCGAGCTTGGTGCGCTCGAGCCGCGTCGGACTCACGTCGTCCGCGTTCATGCTCTTCGAAGTGTCGATCACGAGCAGCAGATCGGTGCCCTTGCGATCCAGGGTTTGCCACTCTTTGCCTTGCTGCGGCCGCGCCAGCGCGATGAAACCGGCGGCCACCGCGAGGCACACGACGAAGACGCGCAGCCAGCGCCGAAACGCGGAGGGCAATGCGCGAGCATTGACGAGGCGAGCACCGGACAGCGTCGCGATGGCGCGCTGGGTCAAACGCTCCGCGCGCACGCGCAGCACGAAGAGCAAGACGACGACGGCGGCCCCGAGCACCAGCCAATGAGGTTCAGCGAAACGCATGGGATGAATCCTTCCGTGCTCAACAAGGCACGCGACGAAAACGAGTGGCGGACAGACCGAGCTCCGCGACGAGCAGGGCCAATCCAGGCAGGGCAAACCAGGCGAATTTTTCTTCGTGAGTCGTGAAAGCTCGCGAGCTGTGCGTAGTTTTCTCTGCGCGGTCGATCGCGGCGTAGACGTCGTGAAGCGATTGAGTATTGGTGGCGCGGTAGAACGCGCCGCCGGTCAACTCGGCCACACGCTTCATGCTCGGCTCGTCGACGTTGACTCGAGCTTTGACCAGCTTTTCGCGGCCGCTATCGTCGGTGAATGGCACGAGCGCCTCGCCGGAGGAGCCGACGCCGATGGTGTAGACCTTCACGCCCAGCGCCTTCGCGGCTTCGGCCGCGGCGTCCGGCGAAATCTTGCCGGCGTTGTTCTGGCCGTCGGTCAAGAGCACCAGGATTTTCGACTTTGCCGCTTGTGCATCGAGCCGGCGCACACCGGAAGCGAGCGCCGAGCCGATCGCCGTGCCGTCACCGACTTGGCTCGCGTCGAGCGCGCCGAGCCGTTGCAACAGCCAGTCGTGGTCCATCGTGAGCGGGCTCACCAGGTACGGCTGACCCGCGAACGCCACCAAGCCGATGCGATCGTTGTCGCGAGCTCCGACGAAGCGCGCCACGACTTCCTTGGCCGCGTCGAGTCGGCTCGAGCGTCCATGCGCGCCGAGCATGTCTTGCGCCTGCATCGAGCCGCTCACGTCGATGGCGAGCATGATGTCGACGCCCGAGGAATGAACCTCGGCGTGGTGCTGCTCGATGTTCGGTCGCGCCAGCGCGACGACGAACAGGGCTCCGGCGATCCAGCGTAGCAAGGGTAAAATCCGGCCCCAGCGCGTGCGGCGTGTCTTGCCGAGCTCGCGCACGAGTTCGGTGTTCGAGTGAGCCACCGCGCTCGGGCGACCCGCGCGCCCGAGCCACCAAAAGAACAGTGCGAGCGGGAGCAGCAGCGCCAAAACGGCGGGGTGTTGAAACTGGATCATTGGTTTACCTCCGCAGCGCTCGGCGTCGTGGCTCGAATCGTGTTCGCCTCGAATGGCGCGGGTGCAATGGGCTCCGCGCGGTTCGGTTCAGCAACGGGCTCTTTGCGCTTCGGTTCGGCGAAGAGTCGAGAGATCCAAGCGCGCGCCGCCCCGGTCTTCGCGAGCAACGCGCTCGGCTCGAGTTTGCCGAGCGCAAAGCGCGTGAGATCGCAGATCGAGAGCAACTCGATGAGCATCGGGATGTCGATCACGTCCGCGCGCGGCACTTGGCTCCAATCGAGACTCGCGAGCTCACTCGTCGTCTCGGCGAAAGCCTCGCGCTCGAGGCGCGCAGCGAGCGCACCGCGCAGCGTCTCCGCTACGAGGTCCGCCCACTCGCGACACTTCCCGTCGCGGGCGATCGCTTCGGCGCGGTCGAGCGCCAAAAGCGCGATTTGCTCCGGCGTGAGCGGCCGTCGAACGCGTCGCCGATAGTAGCGAATGCCGGCGAAAATCAGCGCCAAAATCAGTGTCGCCGCCAGCGCGGCGGCCAGAAAATACCACCATGGAGGGATTGAGATCAGCGGCCGAATGTCACGAATGTCATCCGCGCGTGCGGGTGCGGCCGCGGCCCACGATGACCACGCGCCGAGCATTGCGCTCGCTCCTGCGCTGAATCCCAGCTTACTCGCGGTGTTCATGTTCTACCTCCGCGCGCTCTGAAAAATCCAATCAGCGGACCGAGGTACGGTTTCAACGTGTCGACCTCGAGCAGATCGACGTGCGCTTTGCGTACCAGCCGCCGAATTCGCTCGTCCGTTTCACGCGCGATGGTGTCGACCCGCGCGCGCTGTTTGGCGCTGCCCGTATCGATCTCGACGACTTCGCCTGTTTCGGCGTCCTCGAGCGTGAGCAGGCCGACCGCGGGTAGCTGGCGGTCGAGCGCGTCGCCCACGCGAATCGAGACCACGTCGTGCCGGTGCGATAGCGCGAGCAGTTCTGGCGCGGCGTGCTCCATGCCCGATTTTCCCAGCAAAAAGTCCGACAAAATCACGATCACCGCGCGCCGCTTGAGCCGCTCGCGCAGGAAGCCAAGCGCGCCGGCGAGGTCCGTGCCGCGCCCCTGTGGTTCGAGCGCGACTAGGTCGTTCACCAGCCGAAAGGCGTGGCGCCGCCCGCGCGCGGGCGGCACGAAGGACTCGATGCGATCGGTAAACGCGACCAATCCGATGCGGTGATCGCTGTGCACCGCGGCCAACGCGAGCACGCTCGCCATCTCGACGGCCTGCTCGCGCTTCGACACCTCACCCGCGCCGAGCGAGCCGGACGCGCTGAGATCGACCACGAAGATCACGGTCAGCTGCCGCTCCTCGCGATACTTCTTGACGAAGGTGTGGCCGGCGCGCGCAGTCGCGCTCCAATCGATCGAGCGGACGTCGTCGCCCGGTTCGTACTCGCGCACCTCGTCGAAATCCATGCCGCGACCACGAAAGCGCGACTGCACGCCGCCGTGAAACGCCTCCGAGCTCAACCGGCGAGTGCCGATCGCGATGCGTCGAACGCGCTCCGCGATGCGCTGCGCGGGGCTCTGCCGTTCTGCGGGGGGCTTCATGGCGACTCTACCGTTTGCAGCACGCGCCGCACGATCTCGTCCCCGTCGACCCCGCTCGCTTCGGCCTCGAAGCTCAGCGCGAGCCGATGTCGCAGCACGTCGGTTGCGACGTCTTTCACGTCCTGCGGGACGACGTAGCCACGATGCTGCAGGAAGGCCATGGCGCGCGCGGCCAGCGTGAGGCCAATCGTCCCGCGCGGCGACGCGCCGGCGCGCAGTAAACCCTCGATCGCTACTTTGTAGCGACCGGGCTCACGGGTCGCCGCGACGATGCGCACGATGTAGTCGCGCACCGCGTCGTCGACGTAAATCTGATCCACGACGCGTCTTGCATGGACCAAAGTTTCCATCGACACGATCGGCGCGACCGCAGTCTGTGGTTCGCTAACTGCCATCGAATCGAGGATCGCGCGCTCTTCGAAGATGTCGGGGTAGTGCACGCAGACCTTGAGCAGAAAGCGGTCGAGCTGGGCCTCGGGCAGGGGATAGGTTCCTTCCTGCTCCAGCGGGTTTTGCGTCGCGAGCACCAAGAACGGATCGGGCAGTTGAAAAGTTTCATCGCCGAGCGTGACTTGTCGTTCCTGCATCGCCTCGAGCAATGCGCTCTGGACCTTCGCCGGCGCGCGATTGATCTCGTCGGCGAGCACGAAGTTGGCGAACACTGGACCGCGCTTGGCTTCGAAGGTCCCGGTTTGAAC
>DATATR010000241.1:0-23211 GCA_036268695.1 Polyangiaceae bacterium
TCCCGAAGGCTCCGGCAATCTCGGGGATGGTGCAGATTTTGTCGCCGTTGACGACCAAGAAGATCAGCGTGCGCAAACTGTAGTCGCTGTAGCGAGTGAGGTGCATCGTCGCGAGCTCCACCCCAAAAATATATACCTCCGACATGTTTAGCGTGAGCGCAGGCGCTAAGCGTCTGAAATTATTGAACAGGCGCGAATGCTGCCGTAAGCCCTGCCCGCTCTCGACGAATTTTGGGAACCCTTCGCTCCCAACCGACTCGATAGACCTAAGCATGAGCGTGGCCCCGGACGTGCGTTCACTCGTTGACACCGCGCCTTCGGCGTTGACGGACGAAGAGATCGTCTCGCGCGTGTGCGCGGGCGAGCTCGAGTTGTTCGAGCTGTTGATGCGTCGCAACAACCGCCGCGTCTATCGCGCGGCGCGCGCCATCTTGCGCGACGACAGCGAAGCCGAAGACGTGATGCAGGATGCGTACGGACGCGCCTACGAACACCTCGCTGAGTTCGAAGCTCGCGCGCGCTTTTCGACTTGGCTCACGCGTATCGCCGTGCACGAAGCGCTGGCGCGCGTTCGGCGGCGGAATCGCTTCGCGCCGATCGAGTCGCACTCGGAGGAACCGATGTCCGGGCATTCAGCCTCGAACCCAGAACAACAGACGAGCGACGTCGAAATGCGCTCGGTGCTCGAATCAGCAGTCGGAAAATTGTCCGACGAGTTCCGCTCCGTGTTCGTGTTGCGCGCGGTCGAAGGCATGAGCGGCGCCGAGACCGCCGAATGTTTGGGCATTCCGGAAGAAACCGTGAAGACGCGACTGCACCGCGCGCGCGGCAAATTGCGCGAGATGGTGCTCGAAAGCATCGAGCCAGCAGTGCCCGCACTCTACGAGTTTCATCTTTCGCGCTGCGACCGCGTGGTCGACGCGGTGCTGGCCAAGATCGGGATTGTTCGTGGAAATCACGGCGCGCGCTGAATCCTTCCTGACCAAATCGCTGCGCGGTGAGCTCTCGGTCGAAGCCGAAGCTCCCTTGCCCACGCGTCACGGTACTTTTCGCTGCATCGTATTTCGGCACGTGCAGGACCTGAGCAAGGAACACGTCGCGATCGTCAACGGGGAAGTCGCGGGCGAAAATACGCTGCTTCGCGTGCACTCGGAGTGCATGACGAGCGAAGTGTTCGGCTCGCTCAAATGCGATTGCGCCGAACAGCTCGAGCTTTCGCTCGCGCGCATCGGCGAAAAAGGCCGCGGCGTGGTTTTGTATTTGCGCCAAGAAGGCCGTTCGATTGGGCTCGCGAACAAGATCCGCGCTTATGCGCTGCAAGCCGAAGGCGCGGACACCGTGGACGCGAACCGCGCTCTGAACCTCCCGGACGACGCGCGCCGTTACGACGCCGCGAGCGCGATGCTGTTCTGGCTTGGCGTGCGCAGCGTCCGCTTGATGACGAACAATCCGGCGAAAGTGGAGGCGCTTCGCGCGCTCGGCGTCAGCGTGCGTGAACGTGTGCCGGTGATCGTCGAGGCGCAGCCGTTCAGCGCGCACTACCTGGCGGCGAAGCGCACGCGCATGCGCCACGTGCTGCCTTAGCCGCCTTTGATGACCGCGCCGAGCAAAATCAAAAACGCCGCAATCGCCACGAGAGCGTGAATCACCACCACGCCCATTGGCAATTGCTTCTTCCGCAAGTGGAAGGAAAATAGCAGAAAGCCGCCCAGTGCGGCGACCACGAATAGGCCGAGCGCGAGCCGCGCTTGGCCTGCGCCGCCCGCGTTGAGCACGCTGAGCAGCAGCGCCACGATGCCAGTCGCAGCGAGTGCGCCGTGGAGCAGCGCGAGCGGCAGCGGCAACGGCTTATTGCTGACGCGCAAGAAAACCAGCACCAAACCGCCTAGCGCGGCGATACCGAATAGAATCAGCGCAGTAGTCATCACAGCTCCTGGGTTGAACCGCGCCGAACGCGGTAGTCGTACGAACCAAGAGAGTGCGAAGGAGCGCGCGCGTTCCCGAGGTCGGGCGCTATTTCTGCCGAATCACGCAAGGCAAGCCAGTGTCGGATGCGATTCGCGGGACTGGCGAGCAAGCTGAGCGCGGCCGAGCAACCGCTGTTGAAAGCACTTGGCGACTACCGCAGCGCGCAAGGCACGACGTCCGTCCTTCCGTGAAGGTTTTCGCGCGCCGGCGCGCTCCTCGAGCCGATTCGCGTGCGCGTGCCGGGCTAGCGGATTGACGCGCTCGCGCCTCGCGTCCACGCGTCGCGCGCATGGCGACGAAGAAAACTGCGCCGCGAGCGCGCCAGGGCACACCGCTCAAATTCGCGAGCTTCAACGTGAACGGCATCCGTTCGCGGCTCGCGAACTTACTCGAATGGCTGGAAAAGGCCGCGCCCGACGTAGTCTGCTTGCAGGAACTGAAAGCGACGGACGCGGCGTTTCCCAGAAACGAAATCCGCGCGGCCGGCTACGACGCGATCTGGCACGGCCAAGCGTCGTGGAATGGTGTCGCGATCTTGTGCAAGGGCGGCGAGCTCGTCGAAGTACGGCGCGGCTTGCCGGGCGATCCCAAGGACGAGCACAGTCGTTACCTCGAGGCCGCGGCGCACGGCGTGCACGTCGCGTGTTTGTATTTGCCCAACGGCAATCCGCAACCTGGCCCCAAGTTCGACTATAAATTGGCCTGGTTCGAGCGGCTGATCGCCCACGCCGCAGACCTGTATGCGAGCGAGCACCCGGTGCTTCTGGCGGGCGATTTCAACGTCGTGCCGACCGACTTCGATATCTATAGTCCGCGTTCATGGTTGAAGGACGCGCTCTTGCAGCCCGAGAGCCGCGAGCGTTACCAGCGCTTGCTCGCGCAAGGTTGGGTCGACACGCTGCGACAGAAATTCGGCGAAGAGCGCGTGTATACTTTTTGGGATTACTTTCGCCGGCATTGGGAAACCAACTCCGGGCTGCGCATCGATCATCTCTTGCTCAATCCGAAGCTTGCGCCACGTCTACTCGACGTGGGCGTCGATAAATGGGTGCGCGGTCGGCCGCACGCCAGCGATCACGCGCCGGTTTGGCTCGAAATCGCGCGCTGACTTCGGCTCACGGGCACGGCATGCGCGTGGTCGAGATCGCGACGTCGTCGTACCAAACCGTGGCGCCGGGCGTGTTGTAGTTGCCGTAGCCGAACTCGAAGGTCGTGAAGCTGGCTTTCGCGGGAGTCCAATTCTCGGCGTCGATGATTTGGGTTTTGTCGGCGTAGACCTGAACGGTGCCGCTCGCGCCGTCGAAGCCCGCTTCCATGCAGTGCCACGTGTTTTTCGCGAGTGCCTTGTTCGTGCCGCAGGTGTTTCCGGTCGGATTGAGCATGTCGTGATCGTTCAGGATGATGCACGAAAATTGCTCCGACACTTCCACCGAAGCGGTCGCCGCGTGGTAGTTCGGGTCGACCATCGCCTGGAAAAACGCATTGTGGTCGGGTTGGCCGATGTCTTGGTCGCTCTTGATGTACAGGCGAACCCAAAAAGAAGCCGGCACGCTGACGCCGAGCATGCGGAAATGAAACGAGCCGGGCGAATTGACCGCGAGTGATTGCTTGCCGTCGAATGGATCGGTCGTGTCGAGCTTCATCAACGTGTCGAAGGTTGCGCCGCCGCCGGTTTCGTCGGGCGCTTCGAGCGTCGCGCCCGTGGGCGGGCCGCTCGCTTCTTCGAAGTCGGCACAGAAGATCGCGCCCGTCGGGCAAGCTCGCGCCGGCGCGCTGCCTGCGCTGCCCGCACTACCCGCGCTGCCGCTCGCGCCGCTCGCGCCGCCCGATCCGGAAGCCGCGTTCGTTCCGGCTGAACCGCCCGCACTCGGGCCGGCGGTGCCGCCGCTACTCAGCGATCCAGCGGAGCCGGCCACAGCGCTGGTGCCGCCTTGCTCGGTTTGACCGCCGCTGCCCGCGGAATCGCTGCCGCCAGTTGCGCGCGTGTTTCCGCTGCTCGGTGCGCTATTCGCCGAACAGGCGGCGGCGAGCGCGGCAAACGTAAAGCTAACGAGAACGGACGCACGCGGACGATTCATCACTCACGACTCCCAATGAAAAGAATTGCGGCAACGAGCATAGCTGTGTCCCGCGCTCGCGCTCGAGCCGAACGCGTACTCCGGATTAGTAAAGACGCTTGAAACTAGCGGGCGCGCGCTGAACCAGTTGTTAGTGGTCGTCCACCAAGCTGAAGGTTTGCGCATCGGCGATGCTCGTGCCGCTCGTGTCGGCGCTGCCGGCGGTGGCCGTGACGTAATGCCCTTCGGCGTCGAGCAGTGCGATCTCGGTGCCTTGGATGAACGAAGTGCCGGACACGAACTGGACCGTGAACACCTCGCTCGCTCCCGGCGCGAGCTTGGTCGCGTTGAGCGTGCCGGCGGACGAGCTCATGTAGCGACCGTTGTAGGTCTGCAGATAGACTCGGTCGCCGTCGTCGAGCGTGCCACTGTTCAGGTCGTCGAACGTGAACTGTTCCCAGATCTCGGCGTGCGGCGCGTTGGAATTCAGCGTCGAGCCGCCACCCTCGTTCGCGCTCAGGTACTTTCCGGTCGAAGCTTTGAGCCCCCAAGTCTGGTCCAGCTTCTTCACGAACAGCCAATCGAGATCGACGAGCCCGTCGAGGAAGCTCACGCGCAGATCATGCGGGCCGTGCACGACGAAGGTTTGGCCGAGGCTCGTGAGCACGAAGCTGTCGGCGTTCGCGGTTTGGGGGACGATCACCGGCGCGAGACTCTTGCCGTCGAGACTGAGCGCGATGCGCTTTTGCGCGCCGCCAGTGCTGGTCGAGTAGCGTGGCAAAAATTCATAATTTCCGGCCGAAAAATCCAGACTTTCGAATTCGATCCATTCGCCGGCCGCGGTGTTCGTCACGGCCCAACCCGCGCCGGTGCTGAGCGCGCGGACGTCGAGATCCCCACTGCGTAAAAACACGCCGCCCGAGTTGCCCGCCGTGGTGTCGAAATATTTGTCGGCGTTTTCGGCTTGAAGCAAAACCGTTTGCGTCGGCAAATCGCCATAGCGCCGGATCAGGTTTAGATAGTGGTTCGGATAGTCCCAACTCGAGCTGCGATACACACCGGCCGATTCGTTGACGTCCGTGTAGCTGTAGAGGATCGTGAACGGGCTACCTTGCTCGAGCGCGTTGCCGAGGCCGGTCTCGAGCGTGAACGTCGGGTTCATGTAAGCATCGACCGTACTCCGCGGAATCGTCGCCGACGGTTGCATGTAGCTGCCGCTCGTCGAGTCGAAATACGACGGGCTCACGTAGCCCGGCAGCACGATGCCGCAATTGCCGGTGAACGCGTTCGACGTGCTCGGTACGGAGAAATTCGGGCAACTCTCGTTCACGGCGTGGTTGCTCGCGAGCGTCGTGTCGAGCGAAAACCAGCTCGCATCGAGGTACAAGCTCGGAGTCGTGCCGTACGTGGTCTTGAATTGCGTCGCGATGAACGACATGAGGTTGCTCGCGTTGCCCTGCGCATTCGAGACCACGCTCGAGCTCACGGCGGAAATATCGATCAACGGATTGGCCCAATAGCTCGCCGGCAGCGTATCGAACCAAGGTTTGATCCCGCGCAGCCAGAAGATGTCGGTCCAATCGCTTTGCACGGACAAATCCAAAACCGGAGTGCCGCCCGTGCCGTGAAAGTTGCCGGCCACGTCTTGCAGCGAAGCAACCTCGAGCCGACACGCGGCTTGAAATTGATCCGTCGCGTTCGCGCGCGAAAGCGCGCTGACCCAAGCCGTGAGCCGACGCGGATTTTCTTGGCCGTTGCCGGGCCCAGTCAAATCCGCGCTGCTCGTTTGATAGGCGCCGCGCGACGGCAAGAGCACGGTCGACACGCGCGCTTGCATTTGCTCGGCCACCAGGTTGTCCCAAAATCCGTTAGTCGTGCTGTCGTAAGGTTTCAAAATCGGAGTCGGGCGACCGGCGAGCGTGGCGACGCTCTCGCTCGCGTCGTAATCCGTGAGCGGCGCAATCGTCGGCACCCCGCTCGTCACGACGGTGTGCAGCGAGGCTTCCGAGTCCGGGACGATCGAGCCTTGAACCGGCGTCAGCTCCACGGGCGCGCCGGCCGCGCCAGCTTCATCGATCGTCGTTGCGCCCGCGCCCGCGTTCGCGTTAGCCGAACCGCCGCCGCCGCTCGTGACCGGTGTGCCGCCGCTGTTGCTGCCGCCGTTCGTCGAGCCCGCGTCACCGCCGCTGGCCGCGCCGCCCGCCGCGCTCGGACGTTCTTGCGCGTATTCACTGAGGCTCGGTAGCGAGCATGCGATCACCGTGAGGAGAGCGATCGCGCTCACGCCTGCACTCCGCGTGAGCGAGCGCCGCTCGCGCCGAGTTTTTAAGCACAAAGACACAACGAAAAAACGTATCACGCCGCATCTCGGCTCGCTAGCTTGGCCCGCAACGAACACCTACAGCGCCGCCCGATTCAATACGGTACAGCGGTTCAAGCTCGCTTCTATATGCGGGCATACCGCACACGCACACGGCTACGTTGCTACGCCCGACGGCTGAGTGCCGCGTCCGCCGGCGAGCGATTTGTTTTTCGGTCTAGGTTTTTCAGTGGCGCGCGCGAACGTGCTCTTTTGCCGCAGCGCGCACGCGGGCCGGCCGCGACGCCGAAGGCTGAGCCGCTGTTTGCTGCGCAGCGTGACCATCAAAAAACAAAAGAAAGGTCTTAAGATTTTTATTTGGTTTGATGGTCACGCGACA
This sequence comes from Polyangiaceae bacterium, assembly GCA_036268695.1. GTDB lineage: Bacteria > Myxococcota_A > Polyangia > Polyangiales > Polyangiaceae > PMG-095. The sequence continues at coordinate 6,725 of DATATR010000241.1, forward strand.
CGTCGCGCGGCGGCGCAGCCTTCGGCGTCGCGTTCGCGCCAAAGCGCCGGAGCGCGGGCACTGGCGGAGGGCTCCGCTCGCGATAGACTCGGGCAAACGTGGGCGCGTCCAAACATCGGGGGATCGCAGTGGGCGTTCTGGCCGCGCTCGGATTCGGCTGTTCCGCGAATCCAGCGTCGAGCGGCAGCGCGCGTGAAAGCTCCGGCGCGATCGCGGCGGAAGCCGGCTTCGTCGAACTGTCGCCGCGCGACGTGAGCATTCACGATCGCCCGGTCTCGCTCGCCGCGAAGAGCGAGATTTTCTACAATTTTCGCCCCGCCGATCACGACGCAGCGAGCGCGCCCGTGATCGTGCTGTTCAACGGCTTCGCGTCGGACGTGGTGCGCGCGTTCGGCACCGGGCCAATGTCCGTCGAAGCCGACGGCGCGGTGATCGCGAATCCGGATTCATTGACGCAAATCGCGAATCTGCTCTACATCGATCCGCGCCAGTCCGGATTTTCGTACGACGTGCCAGTCGGCGGAGCCGCGGTCACCGACGCGGATTGCTCGCAAGACGTCTTCAACGAATACGTGGACGCCTCTGACGTGTTGCTCACGACGCTGCGTTTCATCGACGCGCATCCGGCGCTCGGCGGCAAAGTGTTTTGGATGGGGGAAAGCTTTGCCGGCGTGCGCATTTCGTGGATCACCGCGTTTTTGCGCGGCGCCTGGTCGCTCGCGCCGTACGAAGACGAAACCTTGAACCGCGCGCTCGCCTCCGCCGACACGGCGCGCTTCCTCAACGGGCAAATCCTCTTGCAGCCGTGGCTGGCCGGCCTGGCGCACGCGACCGCGATTCAGGATCAGTGCGCGAGCGCGGTGCTGCTCGGCGCGGTCGAGTCGAGCATCGGCCAAGGTTGTCCCACGCCGGACGCGTGCGCTTGCGCGACGTATTACTCACGCAGCGCTTACAATTACACGCTCAGCGTGAGCGAGCAGAACGCGCGCATCTTCGCGGCCGACGCGGCGCAAGTTTCGCCCGCCGATGCCGAGGCGCTTTACGGCGTGAAGCTCGAGACGATCTCCGGCTTGAACGGCGCAGCGCGCGCACGCGGCTTCAAGTGCAACACGGCGGACGACACCACGCCGGATCAGAGCGCGCTGGTCTCGCTCCTCGGCGCATTGCCGGCTGGCCAAAGTTACAACCTCGCCTATTCACCGCTCACGCCGGGCAAGGGTTCGGACGATCCGGATTGGTACGATCTCGATTTGATCGGCGCCGCGTTTCTCGACAACGCGCAGTCCATCGATGCATTCATTACGGATGGGCAGCGAGATTTGGTCGTGCCGGAAACCGCGCTCGCGCCGGCGCTGCGCTCGATTTCCGGCATGGTCACCGTGTCCGAAACCACGGATGCGCTCACGCTCGGCTTCCCGAACAATCCGCGCAACGTGACGATTCGGCATTATCCGAACGCCGGTCACATGATCTCGATGATCGAGCCGCACGAGCTATCGACTGACGTGCGTGCGTGGCTCAGCGCGCGCAATTGAGCGCGCGACGTTACTTGAAATCGCGATCGAGCACGGTCTTGCGCCCGTCCGCCTGCGCCACTTCGATCGCCGCGTCGCACCAATGGCGGATCCGATCGGAGAGCACTTCCGTCACTGAATCCGACGTATTCATGCCCGAGCGCGCCTTGATGTACGCCTTGAGCTTGGATACGACGACGAGCACGTCTTTCGGCAAATCCTCGTTCGGCGCGCCGATGATGCGACGGCGTTTTTCGGCTTCTTCAGTCATCGTGTTCTCCCGCGCCTGGTTGCGCTCGAGGCGCGCGGCTTCTTCGCGTTCTTCGACGCGCAACGCTTCGCGCGTCGGCGCTTTCACCGGCTCGGCCCAAGCATCGCGGTGCTTCGCCTCCGGCACGTGCGCATCCCAACAGGCGAGCGAACAGAAAAACAGCGCCAATTTCTGGCGATTGCACGTCGAGACACTGCAGCGAAAGTAATCCGCGCCGAAGCCAATCGGCTTCTTGCACGTGCTGCACAATCGAAAGAAATCGGCTTCGCTCTCACTCACGCGTACGCAGCGTACATCGCGATAGGAGCCCGGCAAACCGCAAAATTTTGGCGACTTCACCGACGACGGCGAAGTCGCGAACGGTTGTGAGAGCGAGGAAAAACTGTGTCGCCCACTCGCCGTGCAAAACATAGAATCGAGCACGAACTGAGCCACGCGCGCTTTCGGTAGACGTTCGCACACGCTCGCGCTATCCCTCCGCCTCTCACGCACGACCAGCACGAGTGGCGGAATTGGCAGACGCGCCGGATTTAGGTTCCGGTACCGCAAGGTGTGGGGGTTCAAGTCCCTCCTCGTGCACTGAAGTGAAATCGTTGGCGTTGCGAGTTCGCGTGGCAGCGATTGTTGAGTGATTCGGTCAAGCTTGCCGACGATTCGCCGACGATTGGGCACTTGCGGCGCGACTACGTGCGCTTTCCGCCCGCCAGCAGCTATTGCTCGAACGATGATTCCAGCTCCTGCTCATTGGACATACGACGGAATGGGGCTGCGAGAAGCAGCCTCTCGAAGACAACACGCGCGATACGCGTGACTTCCTGCATCGACGCGCAAAGACTGTTCTTCACGCACGTTTCATCTGCACGGGGCCAGCACCCGTGCGTCGCTACCTGCCGCGACTCATCGAGCTGATCGAAAGCCAAAGGATCGACCCTGGAAAGGTTTTCGATTTGACCCTGCCACTCGAGCAGGTCGCGGAGGGCTACCGCGCGATGGACGAAAGACGCGCGATCAAGACGTTACTACGCTCGCTTCGTTCGCTGTGGCAACACTTGTTGATGCTGCGTTCGCCGAGCCGCGAGACACGCCCGACTGCATCCGCTTCTGGCCCGAGGTGCGCGCTCAGAACTATTTGTACGATGTTCGTCGCAGGCGCCACGCTTTAGGCGACGCTGGGCGCCCATTCCGAGCGCAGAAACTGCGCGAGCTCGCAAGATTCGCGCTGGAGACGCACGCCTGTGTCGCCCACTCAGGGGAGCAGAAGCAGCACGGTGCTAAACCCGCCGCGTTGTGGCCGGCGGGGCACGCTTCTTGAAAGACTTGAGGCGTGGAAAAAGCAGCGAGTCACTCAGCTCCTAGCGGGCCTCAGTCGTCCCTCATTGATTCGCGTTTGCGCCGTCTGATCTCTTCTGCGCTGGAAGGCGCAGAGATCGAAGCAGTTACCCCGCTTGGAGCCGATGTCGCTACCGACAGCTCAACCGAGAAGGAAGCCGGCTACGGGGTGCCACTCAAGATCGACGTAGTTCACGAATGCACTCACAAGTCGCTCGTGCTTCACAGCGCGAGCAAGAATCCGTTCGGCCATGAGTTGCGAGCGGATCGTGCCGCGGAGATGTTGGTTGCCGCGGACACCTTCGGGCTCTTGCCGCGTCATACACGAGTGCTCGACGTGGGCGCGTTTCGCGATGCAGGATTTGTCTCGCTGCGAGAGACGGGGGAATTTTACTTGCTCACCGAGTACGCGCATGGTCGCCCATACGCCGCAGAGCTGAGGAACATTGCGCGCACGGGCCAACTGACAACACGCGACTGGGCGCGGCTCACCACGCTCGTCAACTACCTGGCAACCCTTCACTCGATCAAATTGCCGGATGCAACGCTGTATACGCGATCGATTCGCGCGCTAGTCGGCGGCGGTGAAGGCATTTTCGGCATCATCGATGGCTATCCGGAGCACGCCGAAGGCATCGACCACGAACGCCTGGCGAACATCGAGGCTCTGTGCAATTCGTGGCGCTGGCGGCTGAAGCACCGTTACCAGCGTTTGGTGCGCATTCACGGCGACTTTCATCCGTTCAATGTGCTCTTCGACGGCTCCGAGCTCACGCTGCTCGACGCGAGCCGCGGCTCCGCCGGCGACGCAGCGGACGACGTGAGCGCGATGGCCATCAATTTCGTGTTCTTCGCCTTGGAGAATCCGAGAACCTGGCGCGTCGCGTTTCAGCCACTTTGGTGCCGATTCTGGCAGACTTACGAAGAACTCACGCGTGACGGCGAGTTACTCGAGGTCGTGGCGCCCTTTCTGGCGTGGCGCGGGCTCGTGCTCGCCAATCCGGTTTGGTATCCCAACCTGACGTCGAGCGCGCGCGCACGTTTGCTTGATTTCATCGAAGCAGCGCTGCTCCAACCGCGCTTCAAGCCGGAGCTCGCGGAAACGGTTTTCGATACGTGAGCTGGACGCTCAGCTTTCGTTTGTTTGATTCGTGCCCGTGCTGACGCCGATGTGCTCGAGGATCTTGCTGACCGCGGCGTCATCTTTCGCGCCGAACGCACTGACTTCAGGTGTCTCCGGAACTTCGTACTCTGCGTCCGCCCCGGGAAGGTTCGAAACCTGACCGCGCGCGAAGCTTGCGTAGAGCCTTTTCGCGTCGCGCGATCGGCATTCTTCGGTCGAGGCGTTGAGCCAGACCTCGACGAATCGGGGCGCCGCGGCGCGTGCGCGCTCGCGATAGGCTCGGCGAAGCGCGGTTGCCGCGACGAGCACGATGAGTCCCTGGTTCGCGAGCTCGGCCGCAAGCAGTGCCAGAGTGGCGTAGAAATTGTCGCGTTCCGCCGGTGAATAGCCTGGCTTCGGCCGCAGTAGTTCTCGCACGCGGTCGCCATCCAGGAGACAGCACGGTCGAGTTGCCGCGTTCAACTCGGAAAGGACTCGCTGCGCCAGCTGGCTCTTGCCTGATGAGGGCAACCCGGTAAACCAAACAACCATGCCGGACATGCATTCGCAGGTTCAACATGTGTGCCAGTTGTCAGGTCGGAACCGCGACACGAGTGCTCGAATCCGCGTCCATCCCGCCATGAACGGTGATTTCGCCATTTGCATCGATCGAGACAGCAAAGTGCTGCAGCGCGGTGTTCGCGGGACCGGCGACGGGATTGCCGTCGACGTCGAATCGGCTGCCATGACAGTTGCACGTGACGCCAGAGTCGCTCACGGTTCCGTCGTGGATCATGTCGCAACCCTGATGCGTGCACGTGGACGTCATTGCGTACAAGCCCTTGTCGTCCCGACCGAGGATGGCCGGCGCGGTATCCAACGCTTTCAGCATACCAACCGTGGTAGCCGATACGTTCCCTGCAGCGGCATCGCTGAATGCTTCGGGCGCTGCGGCGCTAGAACTACAACCAGCGAGCGTGCCCAGGGCAGAACCTACGCCGATCACTTTGAGAAAACACCTGCGAGAGGACGTGTTCAAGTGCACTCCATCGTTGCTGCGCCGCGAGTTTGCGTGCGCCGTACAGGAGGTGCCGCTGCGCTCGCAGAAGCAGGCAAGCAAATGCGCGCGCAACAATTGGCAATGATCGATCGTGATCCGCGTTTCTCAGCTCGGCTTCACGGTGCGGCCGACACGCACTGATGCACGAGCGGATCACAAAACGCGGTCGCACCCGCGCAATCGCGAGAATCGACGCACTCGACGCACTGTCCTTCCGGTAAATCGCAGCGTGAGGTCGGCATACTGCACTGCACGTCCGAAAGACATTGCACGCACTGGAAAGAGCCAGGTTGACATTGCCCGTTCGGTTGGCAGTCGTCGCTGTCGCCGTCGTCATCGCATTGCTCGCAAATCCCGCGTTTGGGGTCGCACGATGCGCCGGGTGTAGTGCAATCGCTATCGAGACTGCAGCGCAGCACGCACTTGTCGCTCGACGAATCGCATTGTTCGTTGTCCCCGCAATCGCCGTCGACGAGGCAGCCGACGCAACGGTGAAGCGCCGGATCGCATGCAGCGCGCGGCAGCGCGCACTCGGCGCTACTCAGGCACTCGACGCAGCGCGCGGAACTCGGGTCGCAGTGGAGGGACCCGAGTCCGCAATCTGCATCGGTCTTACACGCAAGCGGGCCGAGCGTGACGCCCGTCTCGGCGCCCGCGTCGGCTGGGGTATCGAAAACGAACGTCGCGTCGCAAGCAGAGAGCACAGCGCAGAGCAGGCTGGCGCAAGCGAGCGCGGATCGCGACGGATTCACGGGGAAGAGAGGATCGCTTGCGCGTCGCGCCGCGCAAAGCCGTCCGGAAAACGCTGGAGATAGTTACGCGCGAGCCGCTGTGCCTCGCTATGATTTAAAGTACTTTCGGCGCGCATGGTTTCCGCGAACGCGCTTTCGGCGAGGGCGCTTGCAGGATAGCGCGTCAAAAGCTCCTGAAATTTGGCAACGGCAATTCGCGCATCGCCGCTTCTCCGCGCCGCCATGCCTGCCGCAAACAAATCGTTCTGTTCCGCCAAGCTCGACGATTCTGCGGCGCGCGCAGGCCCAGCAGCTACGGGGCCGGGTGACGCCATGGACGCACTAAGCTTCGGTGCGCGGCTCGTCTGCGAAATCGTGCTGGGAGCGGGGTTTGGGTTCGCGCTCGCGGCAGCGAGCGCCGCGCCGTCCGTGCAGTGCGAGGGCCATTCCTCGCCGGGATGAATCAATGCTGACTCGCCCTGGGCGCGCACTTCAACCACGCCTTCGCTGACAACGACGCGCGTGCGCGAACCGGCGCCACACTGCGGATCTGGTGCTACGACGCGCAGCACGAACTGCGTGCCACGCACTTCGATTTCCGCGTCCGGGGTCGCGACGATGAATCGTTCTCCTGGGCCGAGCTTGGCGACATGCGCGTGGATACTCCCAGCAGAGAGCTCGAAGCGCTCGGTCGGCCCCGCGTCGCTGAACGTGAGGTTCGCGTCTTGCCCGATCCCGATTTGCGTCCCGGTCGAGAGTTGAAGTGACGCGCCGCCCGCGGGGTTCGCGATCAACCGTCCGCCGAGCGGCAACGGGCTTCCGCTGTGCAGTGGTTCGGAGCCGTTCGGGGTAAGGAGCTGAACGCCGCTTCCGGTCGGCTGCAATATGGCGACCACTGGCGAGGCGTTGCTCACTGGCTCGAGTGCGCGATGCGGTCGAAATCGGTAGCCCAACGCTGCTATGCATGAGGCCGCGACGAGCGCGAACGCTGCAAAAGTGCGTGTGCGTTTTCTTACGTGCGCCCTATTCGTGAGAGCGTGCTCGATGTGAGCGATCGCTCGTGCGCGCGTGACTTCGGCGGGTGCAGGGACTGCTCGCGCGCCGCGGCCGAGCAGCTTGGCGGCTATCCGTGCGTAGCGCGGTGAGGTCATGCTTCACCCTCCCCTTTGGACCATTCGTCGAACGCGTTTGCGAGCTCGGGATCTCGTTCGATCCGCTCTTGCACCTCGCGGCGCCCGCGGGTCAATCGCGTTTGTGCGGCGGCGGTGCTCACGCCGGTAATGCTCGCGACCTCCCTCAAATCGAAGCCGTACGCGTCGTGCAATAAGAAGGCCCAGAGTCGATTCGCGTCGACTTTTTCGAGCACGGTTTCCAAGCGACGCAGTGAATCGCGAAGCGCGAGATCGCGGCGCGTGTTGGAGCTCGCGACCGAGAGCGCCTGGAGTGGCGCTTCGCTGAACAATTTTCGCTCGAGTGTGCGACGGCGTATCAACCTGTAGACGACTCGAGCGGCGACCACGCTGAGCCAGGCGTCGAGCGGACATTCTCCGCGAAAGCGATCGATCGAATCGACGATGGCGATCAAGGCGAGCTGCGAGGCATCCTCGACGTCTGAGTCGTAGCGGCCGAGCAGTCGCGCCACGGTTCGCCTCACGACCAGCTGAGCCCGATCGTAAAATGCGCTGGCCGCCTTCGGATCACCGTCGCGCAGCGCCGCGAGCAATCCCTCTTCGTTCAATGCGGGCGACTCGGGCGGGCGCTCGGAATCCACCCGAGGTGGAACCACTTTGAGGAAGGGCCGAGAAGGCATGCGGACGAACGAAGGGTACCGCGGCGCGCGAGAAATCAGGCAAACACACGCGCCAACCTCAGAATAGTGCGCGCAAGCCGAGCTCCAACACCAGCCGCAATGGTGGGATGTCGGTCACGGGCTTCCCCGAAACGACGACGTCCGTGTCGCCGAACGCGAATTCGCCGCCCGCGCTGAGCGTGATGGCGGTGCGCTGCCACGGTGAATAGGCGCCTTCGCCCAGCAGATCTGCAGCAGCGGCGAATCGTTCGTGATGTTCCGGTGCGCCGTCGCTCGTGCGCCGACGCAGAGCGAATGAGCCCGCGAGTAGGTCCGCGCGGCCGCCGAAGCTGAAATGGGAGCCGTCACCTGGCTGCGAGAATGGAAAGCCGAAACCGACTCCTGTGAACGCCCACTGCGAATCCGCATGTGCTTCGGGCACGTCGCCGCGCCGAACCCCGGCGACCAAGCGCAGCGATAGCGCCGGCACGAAGAACCAACGCCCGGCGACGCTGACGCCGAGTCCGTCGGCAGGCCCACCGAGACCAAGCGAGCCAAGCGCGCTGAACTCTGCGGCTGCAATCGGGGTTTTTCGCGGCGAAGGCAGCGGAGTAGGAGTCGGACTTTCGCGCTCTGGTTGCTTCGGAGAAGGGGCAGGAAGCGGCGGTTCGTCGCGCGGCGCGTCGGGAATCATCGCGGCCAGTGTGAAGCCGAGGAGCCTTCCGCGTTCGGCGAGTTGATCGTCGTCCCCGAATGCAACCTGGCGCACGATCACGCGCTGCCATTGGGCGATGTAACAATGAATTGAAGCGCGACGGTGGGCGGCGTCGAGCCAAATGATCTGTGCCGCAGCGTCGGCACCGCGAGCTGCGCTCGCCAGCGCAGTGTCGTCGAGCGGCGCTGACTGCGCCAAGCGGAGCTCTGTTCCGGTACCGAGCGCCTCGTGCACGCTTCGTTCGATCGCCGTCGTCTCCGTGGTCTGGGCGTCCGTCGCGCTCACGAACACGACGAACACCAAAGCAGCGATCATCGCCCGTATTCTAACATCCGCAACCGTGTGTGCCGGTTCACGGGGCCATAATGCGACCCGGTGCAGCGTCGGCGCCCGGCGCGTTGCTCGAGCCGTTCACGGTGTGACAGCCGTTGCAGTCACCCGAGGTCTGCGTGTGCGTCATCACGCGCGTTTGCGTCGCGGAGCGGACCTCGGCTTTGTACGGAGTGGTCAGCGCGGAGGCGCGCAGGAAAAAGTTCCCCGCGTCGTTGACCGGTAGACTGTGCGTCGTCCCGTTCGCCTCGGTGATGAACACAGTGAGTCCGGCGGAGGTTGAGACTCCGTTGCAGTCATCTGGCTCGTGCGCGGTCGGGTAGACTGTGCCGCCGATCATCAGCACCGGTGCTTCGCTCGACATCTGGTGACATGCAATGCACGCCACGCCAGGATGCATTAAGTCCGAGCCGCGATCACCGCGCGTCCAGGTCGTGTTACTGCTGCAAGTAAGCGGTGTGTTGTATGGATTTGGGAGCGTGCCCGCGTCGACTTGGTCGGTACACGTCATGCTCGGCATGCCCATCGCCACCCAGCTCTGGAAGGACGAGATTTCTGCTGCGCTAGGGGCAGTCAGGGGCTTTGGCGGCATTACTCCGGTTTGCATGTACGTCACCGACAGCTCTCCAACTCGCTTCGTCGGATCAGTCTTCGCGGTCGCGAATAGATCCGAGAGCTGGAGGAGCGGGTTGGGTGCGCCGCCGCTCGGCGGCGAAGAGTGACACCCGACGCAGTAGTGCTGCAGCAAGGCGGCCACGTCGCAAGGTAGTCCAACCGCGGCCGTGTTCCCCCCGCTCGTCTGGCCGGCGGTCCCGGTAGAAGTCATACCCCCAGCCTCCGATCGGGCGCGGGGCGAGTAGCCGCGGGTGCGACGAATGCCCGCCACACAGGTGCCGCCGGTGCAGCGGAAGCAGGCAGGAAAATGCGAATTCGGCGAGAAGGGAAAAATCCTCGCTGCCTGACTCGGGAGCCTATTATTGATAGCGCGCGCTGAACGAGAGCGTCACGGAGTCAGCCCAGCCGGCTGAACTCGAGATTTCGTCGGTCGACCAAGTTCTTTCGCTCATGAAGCGAACCATCGGCCCGAGTGCCCATTGGGGCGTGATCCAAAAATCCTCGCCGACCCAAAACGCGCCGCCAACCCCGAACGTGTTGAGGCTACTCGCCGAAGCTTCAGCTTCGAATCGAAGCACGCTCACGCCAGCGGCCCCGCCCAAATGCAAACCGCTTTCAAGGTCCGGATAAATGTCGATGAATGGTCCGACGATGCCACTCCGGCGTGTCACGAGTGCGCGGCCATCGAGCTTGTTGCTGAGCACCGCGCCTCGGTCCGTCAGTGCGGTCTCCAGTAGCATCGCTCCGCCGATGAAAAAGCTTGGTCTGACCGAGCTTCCGATGAAGAGATCGAGCGAAATCGAACCGTCATCTTCTGGCACGCCGGAGGACTTCTCCCAGTTCCCGTTCAGATTCGACGATAGCGCGCCAACCCCAGTCGCCGCGCGCGCGCCGAATCCGTGATGAGCCGGCGGAAACCGGCTCCGTGTCTCGAAATCGTAGTGCGTGTCGCTCACGCCAAGTTCGGATTCCAAAGTCACCGACTCGTTTGCTGACGCACTCAGCGCGAAGGCCGCGCCCGACGCTAACGAAACGGAGCAGAAAACAATGAGAGACGCAGAGTGACGAGCAGCGCGCATGCGGTCCTCGCGTTAGGATTCGATCCCGAGGTTCGCTTCGACCGAACAGACGCCGCGCGTGCGTCGAGCAGCGTCGATCAATGCTTGTCGCTCCATCCAAGAGCGGACGGTGCCCGACAAATTGACACGGCCATTCGCAACTTGGAGCTTGAACGATTTCAGGTCGTCGTGCGCGCGTTCCGCGAGCACGCTTTCGAGCGAGCGTTCCACCTCTTCGCGGAGAGAAGCAACGGGCACAATCGCGAGTTTGTTGGTCACGATGCGAACGCCGTTGAGATGATGCACGGCGCGCTCCGCGTCGTCGCGTTGCGCTAGCGACTCGACTTCGCCTTCGAGCGTGACTTCGCCGTTTGCCGCAGTCGAGCGAATCTGCGTCGCCGGCAGCGCGGCATCCCACTCGAGAGCCAATCTCACCTCGTGCGCGAGCTCCGTGTCAGAACGGCGCAAGTTGACCGGCACGACGACCCGAATGTCATTTGCGACGTCGAGTACCCCCGCGACAGCATGAGCTAAATCTTGGGCGATCACGCGCTCTCCGTAGCTATTCACCATCCCCGTCAGCGTGACTACGCCCGTGTCGACCGAGACCCGGAGATTGTGATCGATAATTCTCGTATCCCATTTCAGTTCACGAACGACGGCTTCTTGGATCTCTGCGTCAGCGTTGGTCACGATGTTGCTCCTCTTCGACGACTTGCTCGGTTGCGATTGGATGGTTCGCAGTCCCAGAATTCAGCGGCAATGGGTAGTTTGGCGGTGGGCTACATCGAAGTGCAGTGCTCGCAAGCAGCCCGCACAGGATCGCGTAGCATCGCCACCGCCCGAGCGAATTGACGGCCGTCTCGAACATTGTTTCGACTTTCGACAAGCGCTGCGAACGGGGTCACGCGGCTTTGATCAACGCATGGACGGAGAGCACTGGCACCTTCGACATGCGCACGACGCGCTCAGCGACGCTGCCCAAAAATGCTCGCCCGAGCCCGCGTCGTCCATGTGTGCCGACGACAATGAGATCGGCGTTGACGGCTTCGGCTCCGGACAAGATCTCTTGCCAAGCCTCGCCTTCGCGCAGCATCGTGGTAGCTCGCGGAAGCTGCTTCTTCAGGGCTTCGCCTGCGCGATCCAGCGCGGATTGCGCCGCGTCGTGAATCGGCGTCGCGAGGTCGCCCGGGAAGTAGAGCGTTGCCTCGTACGACACGGGCGGGAGCTCCCAAACGGTGAGCAGCGTGAGCTGTGCATCGAATTTTTGCGCGAGTTCGCAGGCGACCGACACGGCGCGCTCCGCGCTCTCGCTGAAATCAGTGGCAACTAGGATGTGTTGGAATGTCATGACTCGCGTTCAGCAAAAAGCAGACCACGTGGCATAACCGAGCACCGCAGTGGACTGACGTTCGCGCGCGTGCGAGCTACGCAGTCGATCGCAGAATTCGGCGCATTCTCTGCGGTGGCTGAGCGCAGAATCTGCGCGTCGAACGAAGAGGCGCACGCAGATAGTCGGCCGAGTCGCGTCACGCCGCGCGCACCTTGTTCATGGCACGGATCTGGAAGAGCCCTGAGTGAAACCGGCCGCGGAGCGAAGCACGAACGATGACGAAATCCAAAGTCGCAGTGATCAAGGTCAAGCCTGAATCAGTGTTGACTGACATCGAGCGATTGTGTGAGCTCGCCGGCATGCGCGAAGCGCTGGACCCGCGCACTACGACGATCCTGAAAGACAATATCTCCTGGCACTACCCGGCCCCTGCTGCGAACACGACGCCGTGGCAGCTCGAAGGCAGCATTCTGGCGCTGCGGCACGCGGGCTTCGAGGATCTGGTGTGCGTACAGAACAAAACCGTCGTTACGGATGCCTTCAAGGGTGAGGAGCTGAACGGCTACCGGCCGATTTTTGCGAGGCACTCAGTCCCCGTCCGCTACAACTTCGAGCCACGGGATATGCAATGGATCGAGTTTCGGCCCCGCGCGCGGATGCACGTTTTGGCGCAGATTTTCCCCGAAGGTATCAACATCCCGGACTATTTCTTCGGCAAGAACGTGGTGCATCTCCCCACGGTCAAGTGTCACGTCTATACGACCACTACGGGCGCGATGAAAAACGCTTTCGGGGGTTTATTGAACACCAAGCGCCACTACACACACAGCTGGATTCACCAAACCCTCGTCGACCTGCTCGCCATTCAACGCGAGATCCATAGCGGCCTCTTCGCGATCATGGATGGCACGACGGCCGGCAATGGTCCGGGGCCGCGTACGCTCATTCCAGTGACCAAGAACGTGATGCTGGCGAGTGCGGACCAAGTTGCGGTCGACGCGGTCGCCGCAAAGCTGATGGGCTTCGATCCCATGAGCATCGAATACATCCGGCTCGCGCACAAGGATGGGCTGGGCATCGGGGATCCGCGCGACATCGACGTGGTTGGTTCCGACATCTCTCAGGAAAATTGGGGGTTCTCGGTGGGTGACAACCTCGCGAGCAAAACCGGCGACCTGCTCTGGTTCGGCCCGCTCGCGCGCCTCCAGCGCTATCTGTTCCACACGCCACTCGTGGGGGCGTTCGTGCTCGGCAGCTCGCTTTACCACGACCACTATCGTTGGCCGCGCAAAGAGCGCGCCGTGTTCGAGCGTTGGAAGCGCGAGTCGCCGTGGGGCGAACTTTTCGCTCGCTATACCGAGTAGGGCGCGTAGTGCTCGGCCAATGACGAAGTCGAGTATGCAACGTTCGCGCGGTCGCCCCGCCGGCAGTGCATAATCTGCGTCCCGACCTCGAGAAGATTGCATTGACTGAGCTCGAGCGCGCGACGCCAACCACGCTCGTCCATCCGGCAAATGGCGCATTCCTTGCTGGCATGCGACGAGATGTCAAAAATCGAAACCACTCAGCTCCTCGTTGCAGGTGGCGGACCGGTCGGTTTGTTTGCTGCGCTATGCGCGGCGCGCCGCGGCTTGGAGCTCGTCGTAATCGCAAGCCCACTGGGCGTTCAGAGCATGAATCGCGGCATCGCAGAAGTCCGCGCGTATGTCGAAGAGGTGGCCGGCGAGCGTGCCGATTCGGTAGCTCGGCTCGAGCGCCTCGGCAGTTCGCTACGTCAAAGCTGGCTCAGCGATCTCGGTGACGCCGCGCGTTTCGACTTGCTGCCGCACGCACCGGTGTGGCTCTCGGGACACGCGAAGCAGCTCGCGGTCTCGCTTCCAGTGTCCGGGATGGATCTGGAAGAGTCGCTCCGGCAGCTCGGCCTTAAACGCGGTAGCGCAGCTTAGCTTTCGTGGCCCGCGGAGCATCGACGCCGGGTCTTGGGCACTCGTCCGGCGTAATCGTCGCGACACTCGAACTTTGATACTCGCTCGTCGAGCGAGCTATTCCGAACGCAGCGCCTCGATCGGGTCGAGCCGCGATGCGCGACGGGCTGGATAGAAACCAAAACTCACCCCGACAAGTGCGCTGAACAAGAAGGAAATAGCCGCCATATCCACGCGCACACTCGCCGAGAGGCCAAGTCGCGTGGCCACGACACGGGCCGCGGTCATCCCGAGTGCTACGCCGATGAAGCCACCCGTCATCGAAAGCGCCACCGATTCGACCAAGAACTGGACCAGCACTTGCGCCGGCGTCGCGCCGATGGCCATGCGAAGGCCGATCTCGCGCGTCCGCTCCGTCACGCTCACGAGCATGATGTTCATGATTCCGATGCCGCCGACGACGAGCGAGACGGCGGCGATCGCCGCAAGCAATCCCGTCAGCGCTTTGGTGCCTTGTTGCTGCGCGCTCGCGAGTTCCGTCAAGTTGCGGATCATGAAATCGTCCTCGGCGGACGAAAGCAGGTGGTGATTGTCACGCAGGATGGTCGCGATTTCCGCTTGCGCGCGGTAGGTGTCGTCCGGCGAGATCGCGCTCACGGCGATGATTCCCGGCACGTACTTGCCAATGCTGCCCTGAATTTTAGCCTGAAATGTCGAATACGGCGTAATCGCCACGTCGTCGTAGTCTTGCCCGATGGGCGACTGGCCCTTGCGCTGCAGCACGCCAATCACGGTGAAAGGAATCGAGCGCAAGCGCACGATCTTTCCGACTGCATCGACGCCCGCGCCGAAGAGGCGGGTCACGACGGTCTCGCCGAGCACGATGACCTTGTTGCCGGATTCCACATCGGTGTCACCGAAGCCGGAGCCGCGTGCGATCTTCCAAGCACGGATCTGAAGGTATTCCGGCGACGTCCCAGCAATCGCGGTCGTCCAATTGGCGTCGTCCGATAGAATGGTGACCTTCGTGGTCAACACCGGTGCGGCGGCGCGCACCGCGCCGGCGTCTCTGCGGATCGAGGCCAGATCGCTCCAGGTCAGCGTTGGCATCGAACCGAAGCCGCCCATCATGCCGCCCGACGAAGTGGAACCCGAGAGCACGATTAAAAGGTTCGTGCCCATCGCGTCGAACACGCTCGCGACGCGGGCCTTTGCTCCTTCGCCGACCGTGACCATCGAGATGACCGACGCGACGCCGATGATTACGCCGAGCATCGTCAGAAACGAGCGCGTTTTGTTGCGCAGCAGCGCACGCGCCGCCAGTGGGACCGTTTGCGAGAGTTTCATGACGTTGCCTCTAGAAACCACGCGCGTCATCGAGAGAGACTGATTGCTGCATGATTGCAGGGCCTCCCGCGAGTCGCGCCTGCTGCTGACGATCCGCGACGATTCGCCCATCCTTGAGCGACAGGACGCGCGAAGCATATTTGGCGACATCCGGCTCATGCGTCACGAAGATGATGGTGAGTCCCGAGTGCCAGAGCTCCTGAAACAGCTCCATGACCTGATCGCTCGTCTTCGAGTCGAGGTTGCCCGTCGGTTCGTCCGCGAGGACGACGCGCGGGCGATTGACGATCGCGCGGGCGATCGCCACGCGCTGCTGTTGGCCGCCAGACAACTGCGAAGGGTGATGGTCGAGTCGCTCGCCGAGTCCCACTCGTTCGAGTGCTGCGCGCGCGCGTTCGGCTCGCTCGCTCCGCCCGACACCCGCATAAATCAAGGGCAGCTCGACGTTTTCTTGCGCGCTCGTTCGTGGCAAGAGATTGAAACTCTGAAACACAAAGCCGAGCAATCGGTTTCTGACGTGCGCGAGTTCGCCGCGATCGAGCTTCGATACTTCGCTCCCGGACAGGAAGTAACGACCTTCGGTCGGGCGATCCAAACAACCGAGGATGTTCATCAGGGTCGACTTGCCCGATCCGGACGAACCCATGATGGCCACGAATTCGCCTTCTTCGATGCGAAGATCGACGCGATCGAGCGCGTGCAACGTGCTGTCGCCGAGGGTGTAGGTCTTGGTCAGCCCCTCGGCGAGGATCACGGGTGGCGTTTTCGCATCGTGAGCCATGTCAGCCCTGCGCCGGTTTGACGACTTCGACGATCGCGCGGTCGCCCGGGTGCACGTCACCGGCCAGTACTTCGCCGTTGCTGCCGTCGTTCACACCGACCTGAATCGCGATCGGGACGGCCTTTCCGTTTCGGAGCAGCCAGACCGTGCGCTCCAGACCGCGGCTCTCTGGCACGGCGGCATGCGCGGTCCCGAGCATGGTCGAGATTGTGTCGCGATCCGGCTTGAAGCGAAGCGCGGCCTGCGGCACGCGAAGCGAGCTCTCGCGCTTGGCGTAGCTGAGGACGATGTTCGCGGTCATACCCGGTTTGAGCAGCCGTTCGCGGTTGTCGACATCGATGACTACGTCGTACGTGACGACGTTTTGCAGTGTCTGCGCGTTGTCCCGAACTTGGCGCACGCTGCCTTCGAAGTCGTGGCCCGGGTAGGCATCGACCGTGAAATTCACGGACATGCCGGCGCGGGCCTTACCCACGTCCGCCTCGGCGACATTGGCATCGACCTGCATTTTCGTGAGATCCTGCGCGATCGTGAACAACGTTGGCGCTTGCAAGGCGGCGGCGACCGTCTGACCAACGTCGACGTTG
>DATATR010000242.1:0-17674 GCA_036268695.1 Polyangiaceae bacterium
CTACGATGAGACTGCTCCCGGCACCAGCAAGCCAATCACCGTCGGGCCCACGTTTACCGGTATCTGATTCTGTTTTCGCACACTCGACGTTTCAAAACGCACGTGCGTAGTTGAGTCGCGCTAGCCCAGGAACTACCGCCATCGACAGGTTCGAAGGCGCGTGCTCGGTTTTGCCTGAGCCGAAGATCACGAGTGCAGCACCGCCCAAGAGCAGCGCGCCGGACGCGATGCCGAAACCTTGGGCAAGCGCGGCGTCGCGTTTGCCGTCCTTCTCACGTGGATAACCAGTGGAGTCCCACGGGCTGGCTGCGCCCGTGAGACTTTGGTTTTCGTCCGCGCGGAGCGCATCTCCGACGTCCTTTTGCGCGGACTTGGTGGCGACCGCAAAGTAAATCGAAAGCCCACCGCTGATTGCCCCCGCGCCGATCGCTCCCCAGCCGAGCGCGCGCGACGTCGTCCAGTAGCGCGGCTCGCTCGGCTCGCTCGTGGGCAAAGTCAGGGCGAGCGCCGCAGTGCTGGGTAACGGCGAGGGCGCGACGCTCGGCACCGACAAATCCGGCACGTTCACGACCACCGCATCGCGCTCGTTCGCGAGCGTCGCTTGCGTAGTCCAAGGACTGCGCCCGTTCGCGGTCGCGCTGATCGCATAGCTTCCGCCGTCGAGCGGCAGCGGCTTGCCCCAGTCCGCGCGCGGAAGCTCCACGCCATTGCTCGTGATGCGCAGCGACGCAACTGCGGCGAGCGAGGCCGGCACGGCGATCGTCAGCGTCGAAACCCGAGCAGCAAGCACTTCGGCGCGCTCCGTCGCGGCGCGCTCGCGCTCGATCTGTTGTTCGGTCTTGGCGAGCGCAGCTGCGGCAACGTAGTGAGCGCGAGCGCTGGCAATCGAGCCCGCGAGCTCCTGACAGTATGCGAGAGCGAGCAGCGTGCCCGACGCAGGATCGTGCAGCTCGCTTTCGGCGAACTTGGGGCACGCTTCAGCGTAGCGCTGCTCACGCATCAAGGCGTGGCCCTCTTGAAACAACTGCTCGGCAATGTCCGATTCGGCCGCCATCGCTGCCTCAGAAAGAGACGATGCGACCGCGATTGTCACCGCCAAAAGCAAACCGCAACGGCTCATCGTGAGTCCACGAGTCCGTGTATTTACTCGCTTCCCTCGCGCAATGACAGGCGAGCAGGTGGAGCTAGCGCCTATTCCAGCTCGTGACGCGCAAAAATCCTGTCTTCGAATCGGTCTTTGCCTTGGAGCTGCGGCTCGTGGGTGTCGAAAGTCGCCAGGAAAGCCCCTTGCGTGCGGCGAGCAGGCAAAGCAACTCCGGTCTTCCGGAGACTCCCAAGCGGTCGAACGCCGCGGCCAATTGATTGGCCACGGTGCGCACCGAGGTTTTTCGCAACACAGCCATCTCTGCGTAGCTCTTGCCTTCCACGAGCAGGCGAGTGACCTCATGTTCGGCCGGCGTCAGCTGCGCGCACAGCTCGGCGTCCGGGCGGGTCACGCTGATGGTTTGCCGCGACAAAACCCGGTCTCTACTCGCGAGCAGGCTAGCCGGGCGCGCGAGCTCCTTCGCGCGATGCGCATGCGCCGCCAGCACGAACACGAGCGGCACCCGCGAAGGCCAGCTCGAAAGGCCCATGAAAGTAAAGCCCTGTTTCAAGATCTCGGCGACGGTCGACGGACACAATCCGAGATCGAACGCGACGGACTTGCGGGCGCCTTCGATCAGCGAACGTTCGAGGATTTGGGCGTGTCGCTTGGGCAACGGATCGATCTCGTCGTCGATGGCGCGAGCGGCACGCGCTACCGTGAGCTCACAGTTCTGCTCGGTAAAACCGGTGCCGACGACCTTGCACGATCCATTCACGAGCTCCGTCCACAGGGCCGACAATTGCACGGCCTCGCGCGCGGGTTCGGGGCGACTCGACACGCGCTGGGCGACCAATTCGATCGACCGAGCAACTGTCACCGCATGATCGCCGTTGAGATCCATGGCCGACTCCTTCGCAGGCGTCCCGTACGCCTCGCGCAAGCGCGCCCAGTTTTCGTAGGCGCGATCGCGGTGACTCGTCGATCGCAGAGGCTTACAGGAGCGCGATCCTTGTGCTGTAATCGAGCGGTTTCATGGCGGAAATACGCGAAGCAAGCGGCACGCGCTCCTGCGTTTTGACGCCCGAACACTTGATCGGACGCGGGCCGCAGTGCGCGCTCAGACTGAGCGGAAACTACATCTCGTCACAGCACGCGCTGATTCGTTGGTTCGGCAGCGGCTGGGAGCTGATCGATCGCGGCAGTCGCAATGGCACGCAATTGAACGGCACTCCGCTCGAGCCAGGCCGGCCGTATCGCTTGAACAAGGGCGCGATCATCACGTTCGGCAGTCAGCGCGAGCGCTGGATTTTGTCGGACGCCGGCGAGCCCAAAGTCATGGTCGTCGCGATCGACTCGGGCAACGTGTGCGTCGAGCATCATGGAATGATTGGGATCCCATCGAACGAGACCCCCGAGTGCACCGTCTTTCTCGATCGCGACGGAGTTTGGCGACTCGAAGAGAGCGACGGCGGACGGCTCGAGCTACGCGACGGGCAAAGTTTCGAACTTCGCGGGCAAAGCTATCGTTTTTCGGGGCCGGGCTCGCACGATCTGACCGCCGGTGTGGAGCCCGCGCCGGACAGTGAACCCGCCACTTTGCATTTCTTGGTCTCTTCCGACGAAGACTTCGTCGAGCTCACGGTCGAGCATCGAAATCGCAGCGTGCCGCTCGGCTCGCGCGCGCACAACTATCTGCTTTTGACTCTCGCGCGCCACAAGCTCGCGGAGCTTTCCGCCGGAGTGCCCGAAGCTTCCTGCGGCTGGACGGACAAGGATCGCCTCGCGGATGGCTTGCGCATCAGCCCGCCGCAGGTGGACGGTGAGATCTTTCGCATCCGCAAGCACTTCGCGAGCCACGGGTTGCCGGAATCAGCGACGATCATCGAGCGGCGCCCGCGCACCAAGCAGATCCGACTCGGCCCGGCGCGCGTCAAGGTCGATCGACGTTAGCTCGAGCGCCGAAAGCTCGCCGCCGCGCAACGAAAACGCGCGCGTGCCGACGGCGCGCCCGAGCGCGCGATCGTGTGTCGCGATCAGCGCGGTCGAGCTCGCAAGGCGGGCCGTGAGCTCGGCTTGCGTTTCGCGATCCAAGCCGTTCGTCGGCTCGTCGAGCAGGAGCAACTCGGGATCGCCGAGCCACGCGCCCGCGAGCGAGACGCGCTGGCGCTGACCGAGCGACAGCGCGGACGTGCGCGTCCCGCGCAATTCCCCGACCCCGAACGCGAGCTCCCCAGCCCTCTGCAAGCCCTTCAATGAAGCCACCAGATCGAGCCACTCGCCGACGAGCAGATGATCCGGAAGGTCTGGTTTTTCTGGGGCGAAGCCAAGCGAGCACGCGACGCTGAGCCTGCCTTGGTCAGGCTCGATCACGCGCGCGGCGAGCTGCAGCAAGGTGGATTTACCCGAGCCATTCTCGCCGAGCAAGACCACGCGTTCGCCGCGCGCGACGCGCAAGCTCACGGAAGCAAGCACGCGGCGATAGCCGAGAGTTTTTGTGATGCCAATCGCTTCGAGGATCACCATGACTGCACCGAGCATAGCGCGAGCGCCGCGATCAGCGTCACGCCCGCGGCAAAGGCGCCCGCGCTCCGGCGCGCACGCGCTTCGAGCAACCTGCCCCACAGCGCGACCGCCAAGCTCAACGCGAGTGCCCAAGCGAGCAACGTGAGCGACAAGAGCAGCGGCGAAACTCGCGCCGCGGAGCTCGCCGCAACACCGGTGCCCGCCGCGAGCGCCGACGACGGCGAAGCGATCGCGAGCAGGAACGCCGCCATCACGACCGAGCGCGGCACGCGGCACGAGCGCAGGAGCACGCGAAGACGCGCTTCGCTCTCGATCACCGGCGCGACGCACGCGGCCGCCGCCAGCGTGAGTGGTAACGCGAGCGCGCTCAGCGCGCGCTGCAGCGGGCGCTCCGTCGGATCGTTCTCGAGCGAGAAAATCAGCCCGATTCCGCCGCCCAATCCGGCCGTGAGCGCGACGAACAAGCGCGCACGTGCGGCGCGCCATAGCCGCAGCACGTGC
Organism: Polyangiaceae bacterium; assembly: GCA_036268695.1. Classification (GTDB taxonomy): domain Bacteria; phylum Myxococcota_A; class Polyangia; order Polyangiales; family Polyangiaceae; genus PMG-095. The sequence continues at coordinate 4,112 of DATATR010000242.1, forward strand.
GCCGAATACAACGCGAGCACGGGCGATGAGCGGCGCAGCAGACGAAGGCGGAAGCCCGGTTGCTCGAGCGCCGTGCGCCACGCCGCACTGAGCGCGACCGGCACGAGCGCAGTGCCGCAAATGGCCGCCAACCGAGCGGGTGGATCGACCGCGATCAGGGCGCTCAGCAGGGCGAGCAACACGAACCCGCTTCGCCGGCGCGCGGCGACGATGCACGCGCTGCCGAACGCGATCGTCAATGTGAGCGCAGCCCAAGCGCTCGCCGCGCCGCCACCCTGCGCGAATAGAATCGCCCAGGGCAATTCAATCGCGCTTCCGAGCAAGAACAAACCGCCGATCAGCGCGTAACGCGACGGCTGAAGCGCGCGCAAGATCCTCGTTCCCGGAGCGTCGAACAAAACGCGCAGCGCCGGCACACTGAGCGCGAGCCAAGCCGTCCACAGCAAACTCCGCGCGATCAGCGAGTGGTGCACGAGGCGCACCACGTCCACCGCGCGGAGCCCGTTCGACCCGAACAAGATCGCAGCGGGAATGCCGAGCGCGACGCCCAGCGCAATCGCGTGGAGCAGCGCCGGTCGGCCGAGCACGACGAAGACGGCGCGCAGCACACGGCCCGCATTTACGCCTGCTCTGCTGGCTTCGCCGTTCACCGCGGCGCAACAGCGTTGAGCTCCGCGCTATTCCGTCAATATGCGTTTTGTCTGGTTTTGCTGCCGAATACGGTGCGGAAAATGATTTCGACGTCGAACCACAGGCTGAAGCGACGGATGTATTCGATATCGTGCGCGACGCGCTGGACCATTTTCTCGAGCGTGTCGGTCTCGCCGCGCCAGCCGTTGACTTGGGCCCAACCGGTGATGCCCGGCTTCACCTTGTGGCGCAGCATGTATTCCAAAATGCGAGTGCGATATTCTTGGTTGTGCGCCACCGCGTGCGGACGCGGGCCGACCACCGACATCTCGCCGCGCAGCACGTTGAAAAACTGCGGCAGCTCGTCGAGCGATGTGCGACGCAGAAACGCGCCGAAGGGCGTGATCCGCGAATCGCCGCGCGTGGCTTGGCGCACGACCGCGCCGTCCTCGGTCACGCGCATCGTGCGAAACTTGAAGACTTCGATTTCTTCCGCGCCTTGTCCGTAACGGCGCTGCTTGAACAGCACTGGGCCAGGCGAGCTCACTTTGATCCCGAACGCGACGGCCGCGAAGAGCGGCCAAGTCGCCGCCAAGAACGAGCTCGCAAACGCGAGGTCGAACAGCCGCTTGACGACGCCGTCGATGCCGTAGGCCGAGTGCACCACCAAATCCGAGACGTCTTCGCGCGAGAGCGAGAGCACGACCATGAGCCCGAGCAGGTAGCGCTCTTCTTCGAGATCGAACGCATTGTCCGCGTCGCACACCTCGCGCACGAGCTCGACGATGTGCCGCCGCTGTTCGCGTGGCAGATCGCGAAGCGGCGCGACCGCGGTCTCCAGATCGAAGTTTCGAGTGCGAAATGCCTCGATGTGCGGCTCGACCCAATCCGGCAATACGTCGCTGTCGGTCAGCCGCTTGAGGATGCGGCGGAGCGCGCGAAGCTCGCGTTGACAGCGCGTGCCGTCGGCCTGCGCGGCAGCGAGCAAAATATCCGTCAGCGCCCGCAAGAGCGGTTCATCCGGCGGCGGCGGCACCGAACTCGGGCGGAGCGCGGTCAGCCGATACGAACGCGACGAATGTGCCTCCGAGCGCGGCGCGGTCTCGCGGCTTTCGCTCGCTAGCCCTTCGGTTCCCTCGCCATTGACGGATTCGAGCATGGCCGGGAGATTATGCAGAACTCTGGCCCCGCGCTAGCGGCGTTTTGACGACGTTACTCCGCGAAGGCCGCCGCGATGAGCTCGTACGAATGCGCTCGCGCGGCGGGATCGAAGGCGTGAGTTGCGACCATCACTTCATCCGCGGCGGTGCTTTCCGTCACTTGCTCGATCCGAGCTCGCACTTCCGGCGGCGTGCCGACGATTTGAAGTCTTTGAAATTGTGCGACGATCGCACGCTCCGCCGGTGAGTAAACATGCGTCAACGCTTCATCCGGACTCGGCATGCGACCCGCGCGGCCAGCGCGTAACTGCGCGATGGAGAGCAACGCAGAAGAAGCCATGCGCGTCGCGGCCGCTTCGGTTTCAGCGCAAAACGCCGAAAGCGCGAGGATCGCGTGCGGCTTCGTTAGCGCGCCGGGCGTGAAACGTTCGCGATACAGATGCATCGGGCCTTCGGGTGCCTCGGGGCTGAAGTGACCCGCAAATGCAAAACCAACCCCGAGCTCGGCCGCGAGCTTCGCGCTAAAGTCGCTCGACCCGAGCAGCCACAGTGGTGGCAGCTGCACGTCGTCGGGCATGGCGCGAACTTTCGAAAATGGATGGCCTTCTGGCATCGAGCCGTCGCCCCAGGCCATCAGCTCCGCGAGTTGCGTCAAAAAATCGTCCGCCTGCGGCGCGCTGCGCGAACGACGAAGCGCGAGCGCAGTCAGCGGATCGGTGCCCGGCGCGCGGCCGATGCCGAGATCGATGCGGCCCGGATACAATGCTTCGAGCAAGCGATACGTCTCCGCGACTTTCAGCGACGCGTGATTCGGCAACATCACACCACCGGCGCCGATGCGAATCTTCTCTGTGACTTGCGCGATGTGCGCGATCAAGATTTCCGGCGCAGTCGTCGCGATGCCGGGCATGTTGTGATGTTCGGCGTACCAAAGCCGCACGTAGCCGCTCCGTTCGATCGTGCGTGCGAGATCCACCGCGGCGCGCAGCGCTTCGCCGCTGGTTTTACCTGTGCCGAGCGGCACGAGATCGAGCGCGGAGAGCGGCACAGCCATCGTCGATTGGCGCTGTCATGGGGCCCGCACGCCCCGAGCACAAGGCCAATTCGCGTGATTGCACTCGCGCCGAAACAGGATCGCCACACTACACCCAAGCTCGCTTGGGTGGATCGTGAACAGTTTTGACGCCGCTGACAGACTGCGAGGAAGATGGAGAAATTTTTGGTCCTCACACCTGCAGGACCCAAAATTTCCCCATAAACGCAAGTGGTCACGGTGTAGTTTGCCCTTTCGGGCACAGCGCTTGCTCCTTATACCTACAAGAGTAGGCTCGAGTTTGCTCGAGCGGAGGTATTCATGACCACGAAGAAACCTGTCCCACGCCGCGATGCGACCGGCCATCTGAATCCCGAGTACGAACGCAAGCTGCGCGAGGAATCCGCCGAGAATCGCAATCCAGACGGCGACAGCGAAGCGTTCGTGCGCAACAACCGGACGGATGAAGAGCTCGGGGAAGAGCTTGGTGAGAGCTTCGTCGAAACCGCCACGTCGGGCGAAGACACCGAGGGCGATCGCCACGATCGCGTGGTCGAAGAAGAAGCGGGCGGTCCGTTCGTGCCTTCGACCGCAGGCGAGGAATTCGCTGGCGGTACGGATGAGTCGAACATCCCCGAAGCCACGCGCGAACCATTGCCACGCACTTCAAAAGCCGAAGTTTGAGTCGGAAACTGCCGCGGTCGCCGCCGAGTTCCGAGCTCACGCCAAAGGAGCTTTACACGCGGCGGCGCGAGTTCATCAAGAGCAGCGCGCTCTTTCTCGGCACCAGCGCCGCACTTGGCTCGGGCTTGATTTCGCTCTCGGGCATGGGCAGCGCGGATCCGCCCGTCGCGCCGCCGCTGCTGCCCAAGCCGGAGCCCGGTACGGTGAGTTGGCAAATCACGCGCCGTGGCCGCTATGCCACGAGCGAGCCCCAAACTTCATACGAAGACATCACGACCTACAACAATTTCTACGAGCTCGGCTTATCCAAATCCGACCCCGCGCGACTCGGATTTCGGATCAAGCCGCGACCCTGGACGATCGAAATCCGCGGCGCAGTCGCGCGCGAGCAGACGCTCGACGTGGACACGCTGATCCGTTGGTTCGGGCTCGAAGAACGCATTTATCGCATGCGCTGCGTCGAAGCCTGGTCGATGGTGATCCCGTGGCTCGGCTTTCCACTCGCTGATTTGGTGAAACGACTCGAACCGAGCTCCAGCGCGAAGTACCTGCGCTTCACCACGCTGCTCGATCCCGAACAATTGCCTGGCGAAGAGAGCCGCGTCTTGAAATGGCCGTACGTCGAAGGGCTTCGCCTCGACGAAGCCATGAATCCGCTCGCGTTCATCGCGCTCGGTTTGTACGGCGCGCCCTTGCCCGGCCAAAACGGCGCGCCGCTTCGGCTGGTGGTGCCCTGGAAATACGGCTTCAAAGGCGGCAAATCACTGGTCGAGATTCGCTTTCAAGAGAGCGAGCCCGAAACTACCTGGAGCCACGCCGCGCCCGACGAATACGGCTTTTACGCCAACGTCAATCCGAAGGTCGACCATCCGCGCTGGAGCCAAGCGACCGAGCGGCGCATCGGCGAACTGTCGCGCCGAAAAACCTTGCCCTTCAACGGCTACGGCGAATACGTCGCTGACTTGTATCGAGGCATGGATCTCACGCGGTATTTCTGAGCGTGGTCAGGGCGCAGTTGCGCGATTAACAAATGGACAAATCGCGCGAGCAGACTCCGGCAAAGGATCCAGAGCTTTTGGGGCTTCATCCGTCGGAGCGCCAAAAACCCCCGACCCGTCGATCGAGTCAGCGCGACTGGCTCGTGCCGGCGTTCGTTGCTGGCTCGTTGATCCCATTTGCGTCGATTGCATGGCGGATCGGGCGTGGTCGTTTGGGAGCGAATCCGGTCGCGACCGCGCTCAATCAAGTCGGGCTCTTGGCGTTGATTTTTTTGGTCGCGTCGCTTTCGTGCACTCCACTCAAGATCGCTTTTACTTGGACTTGGCCGCTGCGTGTGCGCCGCGCGCTCGGCCTGGCCGCGTTTTTCAGCGCGCTGTTGCACTTTTCGATTTATTGGGTTTTGGACCAAAATTTCGCGCTCGGCAGCGTGGTCAAAGACGTGATCAAGCGGCCGTTCATCGCCGTCGGCTTTGCGGCGCTGGTGCTGCTCGTGCCGCTCGCCTTGACCTCGACCAAGCGCTCGGTGTCGCGGCTCGGCTTTCGGCGCTGGCAACGCTTGCATCAGTTGGCGTATGTAATCGGCGTGCTCGGCGTGATCCATTTTTACTTGCGGGTCAAAGCCGATCACACGTTGCCGATCTCGTATGGTCTCGTGCTCGCGCTCGGCTTCGTGCTGCGCGTCGCAGCCAACGCGAAGAAAAATCGCGATGCGCGCCTGCGCGCCGAACTTCGCGCGGCACGCTCGGCAAGCGCATGAAGCGAGCTTGCGGCGCAAGCCTGGTCACGCTCGCTGTGTTCGTGCCCGCGCTCGCCCTGGCGGCGCCGCTCGGCGCGACGATCCGCGTCGCGCGCGACGAACGCGCGGCGGATTGCCCGGATGCGCCGGAGCTGACGCAAAAAGTCGAACGCATTTTGCAACGCGCGCTGAGCGTGCCCGCGAACACCGACGCGCTCGAAGTCGAAGTCGACTTCACGAATGCGCAAGGCCAATATTCGGCGAATGTGCGCTCGCTCGGCGCGAAACCGGGCGAACGGCATTTGAGCGATCGCGGCAAGAGCTGCGCGGCACTCGGCGAAGCCGTCAGCGTCGCGATCGCGCTCTTACTCGATAAGGAGCTGGCACCGAGAAGCCCTGCCGACGCGGCCGCAGCGAGCGCGAGCGCCGCGCGCCGCGATGCGACGAACCCAATGTCGTCCGCGTCGAGCCAGGCAACCCCCAACAAAAAAAATCAAAACAACGAGGGATCGCGGAGCTCGAACGGCGAAAACACTGCGCGTGCGCTCGAGTTTCGCGCCGCGGTCGCAGGCGGAATCAGCGCGGGCTTGGTTTCGGCGACCACGCCGCTGTTGAGCGAAGAGCTCGGGCTGCGCGCGGGCGGCTTGGTCGTCTCGGGCAGCTTCAACGCGGCGCTGCCCGCGTCGCGCGATTTTCGCGAAGGCAGCGTGCGCACGAGCTTACTGTTCGGCGATCTGCGCGCGTGTTACTCGTGGGGCGCGCGGTTTTCGCTCGGACCGTGCGCGGGCTTCGCGCTCGGTCGCTTGCACGGTGCCGGCATCGGTTACCCGTCCGCGTCGGAACGAGATCTGACGTGGAGCGCGGCTTCGGCCGGCGTGCTCGCGGAGGTGCCGGTGTGGGGCCGGGTGTTTTTCGGCGCGTCCGCGCTCGCATGGCTGGCCACGCGGCGCTCGTCATTTTCGGTGCAACATCTCGGAACTGCCTGGCAATCGAGCGCTTTCGCCGGCTCCGCCGCGCTGCGGCTCAGTTTTCGAATTTGGTGAGCGCGGCGAATTTTTTCGAAATCTGCCACGATTTATCGGTGAAATATGCGAGCCCTGGGCTCTAACTGAAGCGTGGCCGAGAGCATGAACCGCTCCGAGACGACGGCGGCAAACAGCTTGGCGGAGCTTTATCAGCGTCACGCGGATTTCGCGTGGCGCACGTTGCGGCGACTCGGCGTGACCGAAGCGGACGCGAGCGACGCCGTGCAAGACGTGTTTTTGGTCGTGCACCAGAAGCTCGCGCAGTTCAAAGGGCAGAGCTCGATGACGACTTGGCTGTTCACGATTTGCCGCACCGTCGCCCGTCAACGGCGGCGGCACGCGCAAGCACGACGCGCGCTCGATACGGACGCGAGCGTGGACGAAGAACTCGATCTGCGCGCGGACGTTGCGCGCGCGGCCGAGCACAACGAACGACTCGCGCTGCTCGACGCCATTTTGGCGAGCTTCGAAGTCGAGCAGAAGAACGTGTTCATCTTGTTCGAGATCGAAAAAATGACGGGCGAAGAAATCAGCGAAGCTTTGTCGATCCCGCTCGGCACGGTTTATTCGCGACTCACACTCGCGCGCAAAGCATTTCGACAAGCGCTGACGCGCGACGAAGCGCGCGCGCGATTCTGCGCCGAACGCGCCGGAGGCACGCCATGAGCGATCCCCACCATTTGACGGACGAAGGCAGCGAAGCGAGCGAGTTCGAACGCGAGCTCTTGCAAGCCGCGCAAGGGGTCGGGCTTTCGGTCGGAGAAAAGCGCGCGATTTGGGCGAGCGTCGCGCTCGCGGCTGGGCCGGTCGCGGCGAATCCCGGCGCGCATTCGCTCGCGCCGAGCGCGGCGGCGAAAAGCGCGGCCGCGCTGCCGTGGCTCAAAGTGCTGGCCGTGCTCGCGGGTTTGGGCGGGATTTCGGCTGGTATTTTTGGGTGGCAGCGCGGGTCGTCGCGTGCCGCACAGCGCACGACCGACCGAGCCGCGCTGAGCGCACCGAGTGCGACGACCTCGGCCGTGCCGCCGCCCGACAGCGACACGCCGACCACGACTCCAGCCGAATCAACGTCGAACGAAAGCGCGAACGGAGCCGCACTCGCGCCCTCCGCGAGCTCGGCTGCATCGAGTCGCGACGCGGTTCCGGTCGAAGCGAAGAGCGCGCTGCGCGACGAAAGTCTCGCCGTGCTCGAAATTCGTCGCACGTTGCGCGCGGGCGACGCGAACGGCGCGCTGCATTTGCTAGAGCAAGCGCGGCAACGTTTTCCGCGCGGCGCGCTCGGCCAAGAGCGCGAAGCGCTGAGCATCGAGGCGCTCGCCAAATCCGGCGCGCGCGACGCGGCGGCGCGCCAAGCCGCGGCCTTCTTGCGCGCGCACCCGAAGAGCCCTTATGCGGCGGACGTGCAGAGCTTTGCTTCGCCCTGAAGCGCGCGCACTCGCCGCGATTTCGTCGGCAATTTTTGGGATTTTTGCGTGCACGCCGCAAGACCGCGTGGTCGGAGTCGAGCCGCTCGGCGCGCCGGACGCGAGCCTAGACGGCGCAACCGACGGCGGACTCGGCGCCCCCACCTACCGCACCGACTTCGACGACAGCTCGAGTTGGACTTCGAGCAGCCACTTGCCTGGTGCCAGCACCGACTTCGGCGTGCCGATCATGGGCGCGAACGATCCGAGCACCGCCGAGGTGCTCTTTCCCGGACACCCCGAATACGCCGCGACGGACCACGACACTCCCGCCGACTTGACCGAAATCGACAGCCCTGAGCGCTTCTCCTTCGGCACCTTTCGCACGCGCCTCCAGTTCGGAGCCTGCTTGCCGAGCGAAGACGTGGTCGAAGCCGCGATCGGCTATTTTCACGATGGCAATGACGCGAATCAAAACGGCATCACCGACGATCTCGAGATCAATTTTCAGGTCCTGTGCGGCACGCCGGAATACCTCTCCTTAACGGTGTTCACCGACAACCAAGACAATCCGCCGGCATTTCGCAAGCTCGCGCGCGTGATCGATTTCGCGAGCGGCGACTATTGGGACACGCCGTCCGCCTCCCAGGAAGGCTTCACCAAGACGGGAAATAGCGCTGCCTTCACGCACCCCGAGCTGTTCGACTCGAGCAGCTTTTACGAAATCGGGTTCGAGTGGCACACGGACTCGCTGCGTTTTTTCATCGCGCTAGGCGGCGCGGATCTCGATCTTTGGACGCTGAGCGACCCCACGCACATTCCGCAAGAGCCGCTCAGCTTCATTTACAACGCTTGGCACCCGCCGACACACTGGTTCCCCGCCACTGGCGCCGCCGATTTCCCGGCCAAGGACGTGGTCATGCACATCGACTGGTTCGAATACTTCGCGGAGTGATCAATTTTGCGTCGTCGCCGGCACGCCTTCCGCGCGCAGCACGACGCGATCGATGGTGCAGGTCTTGCCGTCCGCCGAAGCTTTCGGGTTCGTGAAAAAGTCGTTCGTGCCGCGCACGGTCGGCTGACACGCGGACGGCTCGGAGTTCGCGAACGTGACCACGTTGTTCGTGAAGATCACGTCCCCAGCCGGATCTTGCGTGTACTGCTCGATCACGAATTCGGCATAATTCTGGGCTTGTCCGAGCATATCGATGTCGTAAGTCACCGTTTGATTGCTGGCGGCGTCCGTGACCGCTTGGTGCCACGCGGTGCCGTTCAGTGTCATCACGATTGCGAGCGCGTCTCCCACTGCGACGTTCATGCCGTCGCCACCGAGGCAACCGGTGTAGCCGGTGTCGTGACCGTAAGTGTTCACGTACTGCGCGGAGATCCACCACGAAGCATAGGCGTTCCGCGGCGCGTTCGGCGCGCAGGTCGGACCCCAAGTGAGCACGGGTTGAAGCACGCCATTGTCGATTGGGTCGAAGTTTGCACCGCCGGGTTGTAGCCCAGGCCACAGGAACAACGTGCCCGTGTTCATCGCTGGCTTGGTCGGTACGGTCAGCGTGGTGGCGAACGAAAGAATTTGGTTCTTGCTCGAAGCAGCGATGTCGACGAAGCCGTAACCGTTGGTGCGCGTTTTCAAATAATCGGTGTCGGTCGAACCACCCGATCCCGCGGCGCCGCCATTGCTCGTCGCACCGCCGCCACTCGCACCGCCGTTGCCCGCAAATTCGCCCGAGTTTGTGCCACCTCCGCCGCCTTGCCCCGCGCTACTCGCGCTCGCTTGAATCGCGCCGCCCGAAGTGCCGCCGCTCGTGCTCGACGAAGTGCCGCCCGCGCCGATCGCGCCCGAGCCGCCTGGTGTCGACGCGCTGCCCGCGCTGCCCGCGCTGTTCGTCGCGCTGCCCGCGGTCGCATTCGAGCCGCCGCCATCGCTCGAATTGCCGCACGCCGCGGCGAGCAGCGAGCCGAGCGCGCAGGCAGCCAGCAGCGAAACCGAATGCGCGCGCCCTGCCGAGATCGTTTCAAACATCGGAAGGAAGAGGAAACAAAGACTGGAACCGGTTCACGCGATTGGTTGATTTCAGAATCACGTCAATTCTGCGTGCTCGCCGGAACGCCTTCGGCGCGCAACACGATGCGATCGATGGAGCACTGGGTGCCATCCGCGGAGGGCTCGGGGTTGCTGAAAAAGTCGTTGCGACCGCGCTGAATCGGCGAGCACGCGTCAGGTTCGGCATTCGCGAAGGTGACGGTGGTGGACGCGAATTCGCCGTCCGCGATCGGCTCGGCGGATACTGGATTCAGCCAAAAATGCGCATAATTCTGAGCTTGGCCGAGCAAATCGAGATCGAAGCCGACGCTCGCGCCGTCGCGCAAATTCTCGACGCTTTGATGCCACACCGTGCCGTCGAGCGAGAAATGAATCGACAGTGGGTCGCCCACTTCGACGAACAGGCCGTCACCGCCGTGACAGCCGGTGTAGCCCGCGACATTTCCGTATGTGTTCACGTACTGCGCCGAGATCCACCAAGACGTGAACGGCGCGTTCGGTGAATTCGGCGCGCAGCTCGGGCCCCAGCTGAGCACCGCTTCGAGCACGCCGTTGTCGATCGGATCGAAGTTCTGTCCGCCAGGTTGCAAACCGACGCTGAAGAACAGCGTGCCCGAGTCGGTCGGCAACGGTGGCACCATCATGATCGTGCGAAGCGCGATGATCGGGTTGTTGTGTGCGGTTTGGATCTGCGTGAAGCCATAGCCGCTGGTTTTGGTTTGCAGGTAATCCGTGTCCGGCGGAGGTCCTTCGCTCGGAGCCGCGCTCGGTGCGAGCAAGACATCGGCGGAGGATTGGCCGCACGCGGCTGCCGCGAGGCTCAGCGAAATCAGCAGAAAAATGCGGCTTTTCTGCATGCTCAGTCGACCCCCGAAAAACCAAACCCCAAACCCAAACCGAGCCATGGTCCGGCGATCGCAAACTCGTTCGCGCCGCCGATGCGCGCTTCGGCGCGATAACTGACGAGCCCGGCTTCGAGCCGCGCCGAAAGCACGAGCGGACGCAGCGGACGCACGCTCGCGCCGAGCGCGACGAGCGGTCCGGCCCATGGCAGATTCGGCGAGCGCTGGCCCGGCGCGGGATTTAAATCCGAGCGCGCCGCGCCACCGAAGTGCACGAGACCAACGCGCACCCCGACGCCCGCTTCGAGCGCCCAAAATCCGAGCGCGAGGCGCGCGCGCGGCGAAAACGCGAGCGAACCGAGCAGCGTGTTCACGCGACCGAGCGAAACCGCGCGCGAGCCGGCGTCGCCGCGCGCGTCGAGCGTCAAATCGAGGAAGCGTTGCGCGATCCAGCCGAACGCGACGCCCACGCCGAAGCTATCGAAGCGTTGTGCCGTGAAGCGCTCGCCGAACGCGAAGCTCTCGACTTCGTAGCCGCGCGCACCGGCGCCGAGCCCACGCTCGGCGGCGGACAGCGCCGCGCCCCGCGTCTCTTTCGGCGCGGTGCGCTCCACCACCCGCGCGGGTGATTCGCTCGCGCCGCTGAGTTCGATCCAGCTCGCGGCGACCAATTCGGCGATCGAAATGCCGAGCACGCGCGTGCGCGCCGCCGCTAAATCCGGCGGAATTTGCAGGTGGCGCGACAGTTTTTTGCCGGTCACCGGGTCGAGCACTTCGACTTCGATCACCGCCTCCGCGCAGCGCACCGTGACGCGCGCGACTTCCGCATTGTTGGTTTGGGTTGGGGCGCCTTTCGCGTCGCTCGGCGGCGCGGACAAGACCGTGATCGAGTTGCCGAGCTCGGCTTGAATCACGCGGCGCAAGCCCGCGGCATCGTCCGCGACGCACGGCGCAAGCTCGAGCTCGACCGACAGCGCAGAACGTGCATATGCACTCGTCTCCGAGAACAACAGCGCGCCCAGCAACAACGAAGACGATAAAACCGAGGAGCGAACGACGGAGCCGCGTCGCTTCATTCGATGCCGCCGAAGGTCTTCACGGCGTTCAGGCGTTGTCCGTTCGGGTAAAGCCGTAAATAGTCTTCGGCTTTGCGGCGCGCGCCGTCGGCTTGTCCCGCGCGCGCCAGCGCTTCGACTTCGCGCGCCAATGCGTCTTCGGCCAAGGACGGTTCGCGCGAGAGCGAGCGCGCCTTCTCGAAGTAACCCGCGGCTTCAGCCGGGCGCCCGAGCGAGTTCATCAGCACGCGCCCGAGCGAAAACGCAGCCAGCGGCGCGCGCGGATCGCCCTTGTAATCGCGCAAAACGCGGGACAAATAGCGCACCGCTTCGTTCGGGTGCCCAGTCAGGCGCGCGCTGTCCGCCGCCAGCAGCAAGGCTTCGGCACCGTTCAACTCGGACTCCGGCGCGCTGGCGAGCGCGCGGTACGCCTCGCTCGATTTGCCGTCGCGAGCGAGCTCTTTCCAATTCGCTTTCGAGTTCGAACTCGAGCTGGCGCTGGCAATGGCGGACGCGCTCGGCGCCGCGGCGTCACTCGCCGAAGCCGCGCTCGGGCTCGGGCTCGGCATTGCGGTCGCGGCCTCGGAGTTTGGCGGCGGGAACGTGCCACTCTGCCCGACCGCGAGCTCGGTGTTGCCCGTGCCGAAATCGACGCGCACGCGGCCGCGCCCGACGCTGACGCGCACCGCGCCGTCGCGCCGATCGACGGTGAACACCGTGCCGATCGCTTCGACGATCACTTGGCCGGCTTGCACGCGGAACACGCGCCCGTCGACGTGCGTCACCTCGAACGTGGCCGCGCCATGATCGAGCGCCGAGACAATGCGCTCGGGCCGCGCTTCGACGATCGAAACATCCGTGGTCGCGTCCAGCAAATGCACGGTCGAGCCGTCCGAAAAACGCACGACCCGCTCTTGGCTCGACGGCGCAAGCGTCGGTTTTTCCGCTGTTTCATGGCTGTGCACGCGCGCAAAGCCGAACGCGATGCCCGCCGCAGCCACAAGCGCCGCGGTCGTGCCCCAGGCGACGGCGCGCCGCCGCTCCACGCTCTGCTGCAAGCGCACCAGCGCGCGTTCGGTGTCGGCCGCGGTCCACTCCGGATTCACCGCTCCGAGCGCGGCGTCGAGCTCTCGTTCGCGCGTCGCCATCAGCCGAGCGCCTCCAAGATCGTTTGATGCACGCTCGAGATGCGGCGCTTGGCCGTCGCGAGCGAGCAGCCGCAATGCTCGGCGACTTCCGGCAAAGTCATGCCTTCGACGTAACGCAACGTCCACGCCAGGCGACCTTCGATCGTCACCGAATCGAGCACGCGATACACTTCGGCGAGCAGCGTGCGCTCCGCCGGCGAAGCCGTCGCATCCGTGACTTCGGCGTAGCTCGGCACGTCTTCCGCGCGGAACACCGCGCGCAGGCGCCGCAGGCGCAAGCGATAACGCGCCTCGCGCACCGCGACGACCGTGAGCCAACCGCGCAGCGCCGCCGGCTCCTCGATCCGATCGAGCCAGCGCCGCGCGCGCAAGAACACGTCTTGCACCAAATCTTCGGCTTCCGCGCGCGAACCCAAAATCCGAAAACCCACGTTCGCGACCGCCGCCGAGTGCCGCCGAAACGCCTCCTCGAGCGAAAGCCGCCCGCCCGCTGGCTCGAGCTCGACCACATCCTCGCGCGCGCGCTCGCCAAACGCCGGCACCGTGCCGGAATTTCGCCGAACCAGCCGCGGGGCCTTGCGAGTGTTCATGCCAAAAGATTGAGTCCGAAGCTTTGCCGTTCGGCTCAGGAAATAGAAGGCCGCACCGCGCCAAGCCGACAAGCCCTGGTTTTGCTTTTATTTTTTGGGGTGCTCCTGCGCGGCGCTGAGCGGCACCGATTCGGCTCAAAGCGGCGGAGGCCAATCCGACCGCGGCTCGAGGCAGCTCACGAACTTCGCGCTCGAGAGCTGGCAACTG
>DATATR010000243.1:0-8781 GCA_036268695.1 Polyangiaceae bacterium
GCTCATCCCCGAGGCTAAGCGACGTGCGCGCCAGCATCTACGACGAAGACGACGCCGCGACGCGCGTGGCGAGCTCAGCCGCGCAATTGCCCGCGCTGCGCGGTCCGGCGCGCGCACCGATGCGCTCGATCCCGCCGCCGCCGGACGCGCCGCCGCGCAGGCCATCGTCACCGGTGCAAGCCGCGGTGTCGGACAAGCCGCTTTGGTACGTCGATCTCGGCGGCGCCGAAACGCTCGAGATGACGATCGAGCAGCTGATCATCGCGCGGCGTTCGGGGCGGCTCGGGGAAGGAGCATTGGTTTGGCGCACGGGCATGCCGGAGTGGCGGCCCGTCGGTACATTGATTCCAGCCGCGGGCAGCAGCCCGCACAGCGCGCCTCCGCCGGCTCCCGAGCGCGACAAGGCGGCGCCGGCCAATGCGCTCGCCAGTTACGAGAAACCGGCTAAAACCTTGGAGTTTGCGCTGGAAAAGTCGGAGCGCTCGGCGCCGCGCGAGCGTCCGCCCGCAGCAGCGCCGCCATCGCCACGTCGTTCGTCGCGCCCGCCGCCGCCGGGGCGGCCGCCGACACCGATTCGCCGCGCGCCCGCGCAAAGCAACGCGGCGTTCGCCACACTTCCGTCGCCGGACGACGCGCTCGAATCGAACGCGAGCACGGAAACGCCGTCGACGCCGCCGCGTGCGGCGATCGCTGCGATGCCGCTTTTGGGGCGTGCGTCGCCCGCGCCACCTGCGCGTTCTTCGCCGTTCGCAGCCTTTCACTATCCGTGGCGACAGCAGCCGCGTTGGGTCTCGGTCGGCATCGCGGTGCTGGTGTTCATCGCCGCGTCCGGATCGGGTGCTTTCGTAGTGCGCACGCTGAAGCTGCGCCGAGAGCCGCTCTCGCTCGCCACGGCGCAACTCAGCGCGACACCGATCGCAGCGAAGCCCGCGCCGGAACTCACGCCAGCACCAGCGCCGACTCCTGAGACCACGAGCACGACATCGGTCGTCGACGTGGATTCGCTCAGCGTGGAGCACCACGCCCCGCGCGTGCAGTGGAAGCCAGCCGCAACGGGTGCCGCGGCCTCGCCGCCGAACGCGCCCAGCGTGCCCCCCAACAAAAGCAGCGAAAATACCGGCGCTGACGGCGATTCAACGGCGGCACCCGCGTCGACGCAAACGGCGGCGCGCAAAGCCAAGAGCTCGGACTTGCCGGCCGCGGCGCACGCCAATCCGTACACGACGGGCAGCGACGATAGCGCGACGAAAAAACCCGGATCGCCCAATGGGGACGATCCGGGTTTTTGAACTAGCGAACTTAGCTCACAAGCCGCACTTTGTACCGCAACTGGACGTGGCGCAATCGACGTACGCCTTCCCGAGATCACCCGTCGCGCTGAACGTAGCTGCGCACTGCGAGAGCGTCATATCCCCTCCGCAGGCACAGCCCAGGAAGTCAGAGATCGCACCGCTGCAGGCAGCGTCGCCGCTGCAGTCTTGCAATTGCGAAGCGCACATCGCGGTGACGCAATCGTCGCAGCCATTCATGTCGAGCGCGGGACATACGCCCGCACCACCAGCGCCGATGTCGGTACCGCCCGAGCCACCGGATGTGGTCCCGCCGGCGCTGGTCGTCCCACCGGCGCTGGTGTCGCCCGCAGCGCCCGCGGTCGAGCTGTCATCGCTCGACGAGCACGCCGCCATCCCTGCCACCGCACTAAGAGCAAAAATCACCGCTAAAGAAGCTGATAAAGCACGCATCGTATTGGTCCTCCTTCGAACACGAGTTCGGAACGGTAGGACGCTCAAACCCCCCACGTCAATTCACTGACTGATTCGAGTGTTCGCTCTGCCTACATGCAGCGCGCCGCGCACGCGTAAACACGACATCGATAAGCAAGCAGCTTGCGAAGTAGCTCGCGGCTTCACCGTCACGCTGCAACGAGGACGCGGCGAGGATTCGTTTCACTTTTGTGACGCGCCGCGCTCCGGCGGTGGATCGACCGCGCCACCGACTCGCTTTTTCGGATCGTACGACGGGCCGGATTTATCCGCGCTCCAACCCGGCGCCGGCCCGGCCGTCGACACACCTTGATCGAGTTTGTCACCCGGCGCGACTCCGTCCGCGCCGACGGTCTGGCCATCCGCGGCACTCTCGGGCGGCGGCGGTTCGTAGTCGAGTGAGGGCGATCGCAGCGGCGCGCCCTGTGATTTGGCGCAACCGACGAAGAGCAAGCAGCCGACGAGCGCGAGCTTCGTGCGAGTCATGCCAGAAATCGTATCACGTCGCGCGTGCTTCGCGAGCACGGCAAAGAGCACCATAAACGCCACATTCGTGCGCGAAGCGTCAGCCTTCCGCGCTGTGCTTCCTGAAGATGCGCGCGCCGGTAGCGGAGTAACGAATTGCGTCGCGCAAGCGGCGCATGTCGATCGGTTTTTCCAGCGCGCGGCCGCCGACTTCGCGCAAGAACGCGGCGATGTGACTCAGCGACTGCGCGCCGGTGACGAAGACGAAGCGGTGGCGAAAAGTCGGATCGAGTTCGACCGCGCGACGATAGAGCTCGATTCCGTTCATGCCCGGAAACACCAAGTCGGTCACCACGACGTCCGGCGGAGCGGGCGCTGCGATTCGGCGCGAAGCTTGTTCGGCGGAGGTCAGGTATTCACCGCTCAGCTCGTCGCTACTGAACGAGCGACGGTAAGCGCTCAAGATCGTGATGTCGTCGTCCACGAAGAGCGCCGTTGGAATGTTGAGCCGCAGCGTGCCGCTCGTGCGCTGCGGCGGAGGCGCGCTCGCGCTCGACGGTTGCAGCGCCGGATCGGACGACTCGAGCGCGCCGCTGCTGGGCGGCGCGACGCTCAGCTGCTCGTCGACGGCGCTCGCGGCGCGAATGCGAGCGCTCGAAAGCGAGACTTCTTCGCTCAGGTTCAGCGCCGCGCGACGCAGCTTGCTCTGCGACTCGCTCGGCTCGAAGAACGCCTTCACCTGCCGGATTAAATCGACCTGCACGCTGGTTTTTTGGATGAAACCGTGCGCGCCAGTGGCGAGCACTTTCATCCGCAGCGCGTTCGCGGGCAGGCTCGAATAGAGCACGATCGTCGTGCCGCGCGCCGGGCGCGCACGCGACAAGATTTCGGCGATCGACTCACCCGACATGCTCGGCATGTTCACATCGAGCAAGACGAGATCCGGCTGCTCGTGCAAGATCGCGACGATCGAACCCTGCGCGCGATCGCGCGTGAGCACGCGAAAGCCGGCCTGCTCGAGCGTGAACCGCGTCATCTCGAGCACGACCTCGCTATCGTCGACCACGAGAATGGTGCGCTTCGCGCGTGTGTCGTCCGGCATGAGCCCCGATGCATTCCCTCGTACCCGGGTACTTGCGGCAAAAGCCGGCAAAACTTAACGCCGCGAGTTGACCCCGCCCGTATTTACGAGTCCTATCGCGAAGATGCGACTCAGCTTTTGGCCCGTGGTCGGCGCAGTCAGTCTGCTTTTTTCCGCCTGCGCGCCCCAAGTTGCAACACCGCCCCAGGCGCCGAGCGCGGCGCCCGCGCCGAGCAACTGGAAACCGGTCGAGCCGAGCAAGCAGAAGGTGAGTCTCGTGCCGGAGCCCGCGGGCGTACCTGCGCCAGAAGCGTTTTGTCAAAGCTTCGCCGCGCATGCCGCCGCCGTGTGCGCGAACGGCGCGGCACCGCGTGAAGCGCTCGTTGCCGCGCTCGACGTGAGCGACGCCGCGCTGCGCGACGATGCGCTCAGCTGTCTCGAACAGGCGCCAGAATTTCCGCCAGGTTTGGTGCGTGCCTTGCGCGCCGAGCTCGCGCCGATCGGCTGCGCGGATGCGCTCGCGCTGCCGTTTTTGGATCCGCGGAGGCCTGGGCTCGATCGCCGGATCGAAGACACGCTGATCGCACTCGCCGCCGCGGGCAGGCTTTCGCGGGTGGCGGCGCAAGCACCCGCGCTCGGCGCGCCGTTCGACAAGCAGCACTTCAACGAGTTCTTTCAGAGCACGCTCAAACCTTGGATCATCGGGCAAGCCGCGGCGATCCACGATCTGTCTGCGCTCGGGCCGAGCCTCACGCCGTACGCCAAGGGCGTGCTCGCGATCGAAGCGGGCCTTGCCGATATGCGCTTCGTTTCGATCGCCCGTGCCGTCGCATTGCCGAAAGAGATGAGCGATGACGACGCGGTTCGCGAGGCCTATTACGCCGCGCTCGACGAGGCCCTCGAACCGCGCAAAGCGCGCGGGCGGGACGCGGCGCTAGTCGGTTTACTCGAGCTCGCGAAAGAGGGCGTCTTGGTCGATCCGCGGGTGGAGCGCGCGCGGAAGCTGCTCTCCGAAGTCTATTCTGGCCGCCGGATCGACGCGCTCGATCAATTGCTCTTGCCCGAGCTTCCGCCGAGCCCGGACGCCTCGCTCGAGCAAAAGCTCGCCGCGCGCTTGCCGACTTTTTACGCCGGATTTTTGCTCGCGACCGTGAGCACGGATGCGCCGCTCTTGCGCGCGCTACTCGAGCGCGGTTTGCCGCGGTCGATCGCACAGCGGCTCAACCCTTCACAATTGGACGACGCAGCGAAGGCTTTGCTCGTGCGCGCGCTGATCGAGCGCGGACGTCGCTATTTGCGCGCCGAAGACTTCGCGAGCGCCGTCGAGCTCAGCAGCGCGTTGAGTAAGCCGACGCCCGAGGTCGAGCTTTATCGCGCGCTCGGTAGCGCGCTCAAAAACGGACCGCGCGACGCGAGCGACGTGCTCTTGCATGGCCCGCTGCTGCCGAGCGGCACGGGACAAGTGACCGAACTCGATCAGCTCGCCTCACAGAAAAACGAGAGCGCGCCGCTCGCCGCCTTCGACGCGGCGTACCTGTTGAGCTTGGTGCCACCCCAAAACGATCCGAAATTCTGGGAAGATCTGAGCAAGCGCTTCGATAAGGCCGCGCATGCCTTGCGCGCGCCCGAGCAGAAGAAATTGGCCAAGGACTCGAGCCGCGCCGCGAAACAAACGGCAAAAGCGCTGCGCGACAACGACAACGCCAAGTCACAGCGCACGCCGAGCACAAACGCCAAAGCGCCGTAAACGCTCGGGGCAAGAGCGCCCAATGCGGAAGCGGATTGGCAAGGAGTAGAAGGTCGGCAATACTGAGAGCCTCGCGCTGAACGAGGCAACTGCCCGTAGCCCTTTCGCCATGGCCTCCATGCTTCGCACCAAGCGTTTGCTCTGGGGAATCATCTTCGGATTGGTCACGGTGATGGCCTGGCTCTCGTACGTGAGCGGTCGGCGCTACATTCGAGCCGAACGCTGGATCGAGCACACACTCCAAGTCCAAGCGAGGATCGACGACGTCGTCTCCGCGATGGAAGACGCGGAAGACGCGAACCGCGGCTACATGCTCACGCACAACGAGGAACTACTCGCGAGCGCGATTGCAGCAAAAAACTCGGTACCCGGACTACTCAAGTCGCTCGGCGAATTGGTTCGCGACAATCCGAGTCAAGAGACGCGGCTACTCAAACTGTCGACTTTGATCGACGACAAGCTCGCGTTCATGTCGCAGATGATTGCGCTGTCTCAAAGCGGCGAGCACACGCAGGCCCTATCGATCGTGCGGACCGGGCGCGGCGCGTCGATCATGGGCGAGCTGCGCAAGGCCGCCGGCGAGATGGACGCGGAGGAGCATCGCTTGCTCGAGCTCCGCAAGCAAGACGCCGAACGCGCGCAGCTGGCCGCGATCTGGGGCATCGGCATTGGCTCGGCGCTGACGATCGCAGTTTCGTTTTTCAGCTTGCTCAGCGTGCATCGCGACGCCGAAGAACTCCGGCGCATCGCCGAGGAGCTTGCCACGAGCGAACAACACTTTCGGCTTTTGACCGAGAACAGCAGCGATCTCGTGCGGCTCAGCGACTTGAACGCGAAGACGACTTACGTGAGCCCATCGGTCGAGCGCATTTTGGGCTATTCGCAGCAGGAATTTCTGGCTTTCTCGCCGCTCTTTCTGGTTCATCCGGATGATTTGCCGCTCGTGCGCCCGCATCAAGAGGTGCCCATTTACGAGCGCTACGAGCACGCGCCGCTCGAGTATCGCCTGCGTCACAAGGACGGCGCGTACCGCTGGATGGAGATGAGCTTCGGTGCGCTGAAAGATGCGCGCGGGGTCGTTTTCAGCATCCAAACCACCGCGCGTGACGTGACCGATCGGCACAACGCCGAGACACGCTTGGCCACGCAAGCGGACGAGCTGCGCAGCTTGTCGCTGCGCGATGAGCTCACTGGTCTGTACAACCGGCGCGGCTGGCTCGAACTCGCACGCCAGGGGCTGCGCCTGGCGCAGCGCGAAAAGCGAAGCGCTGCGGTGATCTTCGCCGATTTGAATGGCATGAAGCTGATCAACGATCAGCACGGCCACGAGGAGGGTGACTGCGCGCTCAAGGATACGGCCGATGTTTTGCGTGGAGCGTGCCGCGAAGTGGACGTGATCGCGCGCTTCGGTGGCGACGAGTTCGTGGTTTTCGCGCTCGATTTCGACCAGGCGGGGCTCGCCGCGCTCAGACTGCGCGTGCGCACGGCGACCAGCGAGTTGAATCGCTCGGGCAAGCGGCCGTTTCACTTGTCGATGAGCGTGGGCGCGGCCTTCCTCAAAGCGGACGCGCCGGAGACGATCGACGAACTGCTCGACCGCGCCGATCGCGAAATGTACGAACAAAAGCGGGAGCGCAAGCGAAACGGCGGCGTCTCGCTGGCACCGCCGCCGTCCAAGTGAGCCGCGAAGAGCTCTCGACTTCAGCCGAGGCGAAACACGTCGGGTTCAGCGCGGCGGATTTGCGCACCGCTTGGCAGCCGATGATCGAAGCGCGCGACGAAGTGCTCACGTTGTTCGGCTGAACGGCTCCGGCGCGAGCCAAGCCGGTGTAAGGTCGCGCCATGATTTCGCGAACCGGACATCGAACGGCTCTGTGTCATCCGCTACCGATCGCGGCGCTACTCGCCTTCGCCTCGTGCTCGTGCTCCGAAGGGGACGCGCAAAAGTCTTGGAACGCGCTCGGCACTTGCCTCGCGGGACCTGCCGCCACGAGCCCGCTCGCGTCGCGCACGGCCGCGTTGCGCTCGATCCAGCTCGCGAATGGCGCTAGCGCGGCCGCGAAGGACGGCTGGCCCAAGCGCTGCAGCGGTTACGCTGACGATCTCTACGCCGCGCTCGGCAGCGCGAGCGAGACTGCGCTGCTCAAGACCAAAATGCACGAGCGGCTCGGCTGCGGCGACAGCAGAGGCACCTGCTCGCCGCCCACCGACAGCTCGCTCGTCTCCGTGGCCACGGAGCTGTGGGAAGCGGCGACGAACGGCGGCTTGAAAACGGAGCTCGCCGCGGGCATTCCCACTCCGAGTACGGCGCCCGCGCCGCTGATCACGGCCGCGACGTGGAAGAGCTTCAGCGACAAACCGCTGCGCATGGTCGGACCGCTGCTCACGCCCGACGGACGCGCGATTTTACTGCTCAAAGGTACGGAAGGCCGCGTGCGTCCGCGCGGGTGCGAGTTCACGGCTGGCCTCGCCAAAGTATCGTGCTTCGACGCCAACGCGGACGTGCCGGAGTTGCCGGCGCAAACCATCGATTTAGTGAGCGACATCGCGAGCGTCTACGCCGCGGGCTTGACCGACAAAGGCCTGACTTCATTCGATCTCAAGAGCGGCAAGCAGTCCGATGTGCGCGGCCTCGGCGCGCTACGCTTGGTGCATGACGGACTCGCTGTCGAGCATGGCGACAAGAACGAGGGCTACCAAGTCGAGCTGATTGCGAACGGCAAAGCTTCCAAACCGACGCCGCTCAAGATCGATAATATCGTCGGCGATCCGCTGACACTCGGCGACCAAGTCGTGTTCGTGCACCAAGCGGATGGCGGAGCCGAGTTCGTCGCGAAGCGCCTCGCGGGCACGAAGCTCAAGGATGTGACCGCACAAAAGGGCGTATTTTCTGGCGCGCTCCACAGCTGCCGGCGGAATTCGGATTTCGCGGTCGCGACCTTCGGCGCACGCGCCGGCGAGCACGGCGCGAAAGCCACCGGCGGCGACGGCAAGACCGCGCTCACGGTCACGCTGTTTCAGGGCGGCACTTGGAGCAAAGCCGCGGAAGCGACGATCCCATTCGAGCGCGGCTTCGATTCCGATTTGGTGTGCACGAAGAGCGGCGCGAGCATCGCGTATGCGCAGAATGTCGACAACGCGGTGCAAGTCGGGCGTGTGGACTGCACGAGCGCGGGTTGCCAAGCGAACGAAGTGAAGCTGCCAGGCGTCGAGAGCAAGTGGTGGTGGGCGGTTGGACCGCTCGGCGACAAGACGCTCGTGATCTGGCGCTCGAGCCTGGGCGAGACGCGCATGCGCATCGCGCCGCTCGCAGCTTTGCCGTCGGCGAAAGACGCGATCGTGTTCGATGCGCCGGATTTCGGCGGGCCAAACGCGGCCGAGCTCTCCGCGCTCTACTCGGACGACGCCGCGCTCTTGATTTTTCACGACGAAA
The DNA here is from genome assembly GCA_036268695.1 of Polyangiaceae bacterium. Taxonomy (GTDB): domain Bacteria; phylum Myxococcota_A; class Polyangia; order Polyangiales; family Polyangiaceae; genus PMG-095. The sequence goes on from DATATR010000243.1 coordinate 8,490, forward strand.
AACCGGTGGCGCTGCAAGTCAGCGCGGAGGGCAGCGTGCACGTGCTTGCGCCGTGAAGCGGTGAAACCGTTCGCCGCGCTGGGTGCGCCACGCTCCCACCCCAAAATAGAAAACGAAAAATGCGTGACGCAGGGTGTTTTTCAACACCCTGCTAGTGCATCGATTCACTTGAATCGATGCACGTTGAGACAGTCAAGTTCTCGAGTCAGATCAAGGCGAACTCGAGGGAAGTTCAGTACCCTCACCCATGTGCGGGTACTGAACTTCCCATCGTTTCAACGGACTCGAGGTA